>DGHJ01000038.1:4884-5529 GCA_002392625.1 Oscillospiraceae bacterium UBA3851 | reverse complement strand
TTCCTCGATTCCGCCTCGCTTCATCTGCCACAGGCAGCGCTTCGGCGAAATCCCCGCAATGACAGATGTTCTACCGCACCTTGTCATGAAAACGCACCCTGTCATTCCGAGACCAGCCCGCAGGCTGGTCGTGGGAATCCGTAATCCTCCGGCTGCCCGCCCGTCAGGAGAGGTACGGATTGCACCCCAAGGGTACTTGCCGCCGCAGCCGCTCATGCTTCGCGGGCGTCGGCTGGCGCCACGGCCCCGTTGGGGCCTCGCAATGACAGATGTTCTACCGCACCTTGTCATGAAAACGCACCCTGTCATTCCGAGACCAGCCCGCAGGCTGGTCGTGGGAATCCGTCATCCCCGGCTGCCCGCCCGAAGGAGAGAGAACGGATTGCCACGGCGCTGCGCGCCTCGCAATGACAGGGGTAACGGATTGCCACGTCGCTCTGGCGCCCTCCCCGCAATGACAGAAACGAAACGCTTCGTCTCCCGTCAATCCGAGACCAGCCCGCAGGCTGGTCGTGGGAATCCGTAATCCCCGGCACCCTGCCCGTCAGGAGAGCTACGGATTGCCACGGCGCTTCGCGCCTCGCAATGACAGGGGAACAACGGATTGCCACGTCGCTCTGGCGCCTGCCCACCGTCGTGTCAGCC
>DGHJ01000038.1:2802-4749 GCA_002392625.1 Oscillospiraceae bacterium UBA3851 | reverse complement strand
TTCGGCGAAATCCCCGCAATGACACGCTGCATCAACGATCCCCTCATCCGTCACCTTTCCCCCCGCCGGGGGGAGGCTTGCATTGAAATGAAAGGAGAACACACATGAGCAACATCATCAACACCACCGGCGGCTACGTCAACGCCGCCACCGGGGCCGTCACCGCCTTTTCCGGCGCCGACACCCTGGCCCCGGAGATGAAGACCTACTACGACACCGAGCTGCTTCAGAACGCCCGCCCGGAGATGGTCCACGCCCAGTTCGGCCGCCAGCAGACCATTCCCCAGGGCCGGGGCAAGGTCATCGAGTGGCGCAAGTTCAACACCCTCCAGAACGCCGGACAGCTCACCGAGGGCGTCATCCCCGACGGCCAGAAGCTGGGCGTCTCCAGCATCACCGACGAGGTGGCCCAGTACGGCACCTACGTGTCCGTCAGCGATCAGCTGGAGCTGACCGCCGTGGATCCCGTGATCCTGGAGGCCAACACCGAGCTGGCCGCCTCCGCCGGCCGCACCCGGGACGAGCTGATCCGCAACGACATCATCTCCGGCACGTCCGTCCTGTACGCCCGCAAGAACGGCACCACCGACGTCACGTCCCGCGCCAATCTGGACGCCACCTGCAAGCTGACCGCCGACACGGTGAACCGCGCCGCCACCTTCCTCAAGAAGAACCACGCCCCCACCATCGACGGCTGCTACGTGGCCATCATCCACCCCAGCGTGGCCTACGACCTGCGCAGCGATCCCGCCTGGCTGGACGCCCACAAGTACGCCGGCCCCCACGAGATCTTCGACGGCGAGATCGGCAAGCTCCATGGCGTCCGCTTCGTGGAGACCACCCAGGCCAAGGTCCTCAAGGGCACCGGCTGCCCCAGCGGCCTGGCGGTGTACTGCACCCTGATCCTGGGCAAGGACGCCTACGGCACCGTGGACGTGTCCGGCGGCGGCCTGGAGATGATCGTCCATCCCCGCCACGAGGCCGGCGGCCCGCTGGACCAGTTCAGCACCATCGGCTACAAGCTGATGACCAACGGCGCCAAGATCCTCTACGAGGACCGCATGGTCCGCGTGGAGTCCTGCGGCGCCTACTCCGCCACCGACGAGGCGAACTGACCTCACGCAAAACGGGGGAGAGGGGTAAAAAGCCTTCCCCTGGAGGGGAAGGTGCCCCCGTGCGCACACAGCTAACGCATGAGTTCGCGCTGCCAAATCGAAGATTTGGGCGCTCTCGCATGGGGCGAATGAGGTGGACAACGGCTTGCCACGCCGCTTGCGCGGCTCGCAATGACAGGGAAAACGGATTGCCACGTCGGGCTGGCGCCCTCCTCGCAATGACAGGGACGGAACGTTTCTGCTGTTGTCATTCCGAGGGCCGCTTGCGGCCCGTGGGAATCCGTAATCCCCCGTCCCCCGCACCCCGCGCCGCAGGGAGGGCCGCCCCCGCCCGCCCCTCAGGAGAGGTACGGATTGCCACGGCCCCGTTGGGGCCTCGCAATGACAGGGGCGGAGACGTTTTCGCTGTTGTCATTCCGAGACCAGCCCGCAGGCTGGTCGTGGGAATCCGTCATCCCCGGCGATACCGCAAAGCCCCCGCACAACATGAAAGGAGAACACACCCATGACCGAAAAGACCTATGATCCCTGGCAGGACATGGTGGAGATCACCCTGCCCCGCCACCCGAAAAACGAGCAGAACTTCCAGTTCGTGGCGGTGAACGACCGCCGCTTCCAGGTGCCCCGCAGCGGCAAGAGCGTGGCGGTGCCCCGCCCGGTGTACGAGGCGCTGAAAAACGCCGAGGCTCTGCGGGACTACGCCGCCGAGCGCAAGGAGGAGCTGGCTTCGCCCAGAAGCTGATGCTTCTGGACGAGCGGGCTTGCGCCCGCCCGCAGACGGGGGAACGGATTGCCACGTCGGGCTGACGCCTGCCCACCGTCGTGTCAGCCG
>DGHJ01000038.1:0-2691 GCA_002392625.1 Oscillospiraceae bacterium UBA3851 | reverse complement strand
CCAGCCGCCTCTCACTCCCGTTGGTCGTGACAGGCGGGGGCCTTCCTCGAAATCAGCTCGCTTCATCCTAATGGGGTGCCCGCCGCAAACCAACGAAGTGTTTGCGGTGGGGAGAGGAGACAGAACGAAACGGACGAGCCGTGGTGTCGCACACCGCGGCGAGGGATGTGAAGTTTCTGTCGACGAGGCGGCGCTTCGGCGAAATCCTCGCAATGACAGAAAGGGAACGGTTCGTCTCCCGTCATTCCGAGACCAGCCCGCAGGCTGGTCGTGGGAATCCGTAATCCCCGGCGCCCGCCCGCCCGCAGGAGAGAGAACGGATTGCCACGGCGCTTCGCGCCTCGCAATGACAGAAAGGGAACGGCTCATCTCCTGTCATTCCGAAGGCCGCTTGCGGCCCGTGGGAATCCGTCATCCCCCGGCACCCCCATCTCCATCCCCCACATATCCCGCGAAAGGAGACAACACCATGACCATCAACAAGCTGATGACCCTGGTGGACGATCTGACTCCCAACCAGTACAGCGCCGAGCACAAGCTGCGCTGGCTCAACGAGGTGGAGCTGACCGTCTACCTGGAGATCGTCATGACCCATGAGGGTGACAGGCCGGAGACCTTTACACCCTATACGCCCGCAGACAATTCAGTGCTCCTGGCCCCGGACCCCTACAGCCGGATCTACCCGCTGTACCTGGAAAGCCGCATCCATTACCACAACGCCGAGACAGCCAAGTACAACGACGCGGCGGCGGCCTTCCAGCAGGCCTGGGACGAGCTGCGCAGCTGGTACAACCGCACCCACGCGCCGGTGGCGGCGGCGGCGCGGCTGGATCTGACGGGAGGCGCGCCATGCGTCTGACCCGCTGCAAGGCCGCCCCGGCCCGGCGGGACTTCACCGACGCCTTCCTGGGCTACGACCGCCGGGCCAAAACCGCCCCCGGCGCCTGGTACGACATGACCAACATGACCGCCGACCGGTATCCCGCCCTGGCCACCCGCCGCCCCCGGCGCACCGTCCGCACCCTGACCGCCCCCGCCGGTCTGCTGGCCAAGGACGCGCTGGCGGTGGTGGAGGGGGAGAACGTGGTCTACAACGGCTATACCGTGGCCATGGGCCTGTCCACGGCGGCGGAGAGCTGCCCCAAGCAGCTCATCAGCATGGGCGCGTACCTGCTGATCTGGCCGGACAAGAAGTACCTGAACACCCAGGATCTGGGCGACAAAGGCAGCCTGGAGAACACCGTCACCGTGGCCGCCGGCACCGCCGTCAGCGCCGCCCTGTGCCACGCCGACGGCACGCCCTACACCGGCTGCACCGCCTCTGCCCAGCCGCCTGCGGACCCCTCCGGCGGCGCCGTCTGGCTGGACCTTACCGACAGCTCCGCCCCGGAGCTGAAGGAGTGGAGCGCCGACAGCGGCCTGTGGATCGCCGTGCCCACCACCTACGTGAAGCTGTCTGCTCCCAACGTGGGGAAAGGGTTTTCCCTTTACGACGGCGTGATCGTTTCCGGCCTCACCGGCGACCTGGAGCGCTTCAACGGCGCCCACGCGGTGTACGCCCTGGGGGACGGATATATTGTCATCCCCGGCATCCTGCCCTCCGTCACCGCCACCCACACGGGGGGCATGACGGTCCGCCGGACCGTGCCGGACATGGACTACGTGACCGAGTGCGGCAACCGGATCTGGGGCTGCAAATACGGCCTGGTGGACGGCCGGCCGGTGAACGGGATCTACGCCAGCGCCCTGGGGGATTTCAAGAATTGGAACCGCTTCATGGGCCTGAGTACCGACAGCTACGCCGCCAGCCGGGGCAGCGACGGCGTGTTCACCGGGGCGTTTACCCATCTGGGCCACCCTCTGTTCTTCAAGGAGAGCTGCATCGAGAAGGTGTACCCCGACGAGGGCGGCGCCCACCGCATCGTCACGGTGGAGGGCCGGGGCGTCCAGCGGGGCTGCTGGCGCAGCCTGGCCGTGGTGGGGGAGACGCTGTACTACAAGAGCCGCTCCGGCGTGTGCGCCTACACCGGCTCCCTGCCGGCGGACGTGTCCGCCGCCCTGGGCGACGACGTGTACGACGACGCCCGCGCCGGGTCCGTGGGGGCGCTGTACGCCGTGTCTATGCGCCGCGCTGACGGCACCTGGCATCTGTTCACCTACGACGCCCAGCGCCGCCTCTGGCACCGCCAGGACGGCACCAAGGCCATGATGTTCGCCTGTGTGGACGGGTCGCTGCACTGGATCGACGAGAACAGCGGCGCCCTGATCTGCGCCGATGGTGACAATGAAAACCCCTTTACATGGTCTGTCACCAGCGGCGTCATGGGGTATGACCTGGCCGAGAACGAGTACGTCAGCCGCTTCGTGATCCGCTGCGACACGGAGGGCACGGTGGCGCTGGCGGTGCGGTACGACGAGGAGGCTGCGTGGGTGGACAAGGGCAGCTTCACGGGCCGGGGCCTGGGCAGCATCGTGCTGCCGGTGGCCCCCCGCCGCTGCGACCACCTGCGCCTCCGCCTCTCCGGCGACGCCCCCTGCCGGATCTACAGCATCGCCCGATACGTGGAGCGGGGCAGCGACGTGTTTCGCTGATTTCGTCCGAAATCTGATGATTTCAGATGAGAGGGGGGAGAGCAACGGATTGCCACGTCGGCGCGGCAGGGATCACGGATTGCCACGGGCTGCTGCGCA
>DGHJ01000040.1:23940-30399 GCA_002392625.1 Oscillospiraceae bacterium UBA3851 | reverse complement strand
ACCGGCATGGGTCTGGAGCGCCTGGCCTGTGTGTGCCAGAACGTGGCCAGCCTCTTCGACGTGGACACGGTGATGAACATCACCCATCGGGTGTCCGCGCTCACCGGCGCCCACTACGGCGAGAGCCAGAAGCGTGACGTGAGCCTCCGGGTCATCACCGACCATATCCGCTCCGCCACCTTTATGATCTGCGACGGCATTCTGCCCTCCAACGAGGGCCGGGGCTACGTGCTGCGCCGTCTGCTGCGCCGGGCCGCCCGCCACGGCAAGCTGCTGGGCGTCAACGAGCCCTTCCTCTATGAGGTGGTGGACACCGTCATTCACGAGAACGAGTGCCAGTACCCCGACCTGCGGGAAAAGCAGGCCTATATCACCAAGGTTATCCGCACCGAGGAGGAGAACTTCGCCCGCACCATCGACGGCGGCATGAAGATCTTCGCCGAAATGCTGGAGCAGCACAAGGCCCAGGGCGAGACTATGTTCTCCGGCGCCGACGCCTTCAAGCTGTACGATACCTTTGGCTTCCCCATCGACCTGACCATCGAGATGGCCGCCGACGAGGGCCTGACTGTGGATGAGGAGTCCTTCCGGAAGCTGATGCAGGAGCAGAAGGAGCGTGCCCGCGAGGCCCGCAAGGCCCTGGGCGACCTGGGCTGGGCCGGCGTGGACCTGGGCAAGGAGATCCCTGCAACCGAGTTTGTGGGATACGAGCAGGACGAGACCGAGGCCAAGGTGCTGGCCATCGTGGCCGACGGTGAGCTCCGTGAGGAGATCGTGGCCGGCATGGATGCCATCGTTGTGCTGGATCAGACCACACTGTACGCCGAGATGGGCGGCCAGATCGGCGATAAGGGTACGATCTCTGCCGATGGCGTGCTGTTTGCCGTGACGGACGTACAGAAGAACAAGGGCGGCAAATACCTCCACGAGGGCACATTGAAGAGCGGCGAGCTGAAGGTGGGTGACAGCGTGCATGTGAAGCTGGACACGGAGCGCCGTACCGCCATCCGCCGCGCCCACAGCGCCACCCATCTGCTGGACGCCGCGCTGCGAAAGGTGCTGGGCGATCACGTCCATCAGGCCGGCTCGCTTGTGGAGCCGGACCGGATCCGCTTCGATTTCACCCATTTTGAGGCGCTGCGTCCCGATGAACTGCGTAAAGTAGAAAACCTTGTCAATGACGCTATCCTAATGGGTATCCCCGTTGTGACGGAGACACTGCCCATTGAGGAGGCCAAGAAGAAGGGCGCCATTGCCATGTTCGGCGAAAAGTACGGCGACACCGTCCGCGTGGTGGAGATGGGCGACTTCTCCATGGAGTTCTGCGGCGGCACCCATCTGGACAACACCGCCAAGGCCGGCCTTTTCCACATTAAATCCGAGAGCAGCGTGGCTTCCGGTGTGCGACGCATCGAGGCCACCACCGGCCGCCTGACACTGGAGGCACTGGAGCGTGCCAACCGGCTGCTTACCGGCGCTGCCCAGTTCTTCAAGACCAATCCCGATGAGCTGCTGGACCGCATGGAGCAGCAGGCCGAAGAGACGAAGGAACTGCGCCGTGCTCTGGAGAAGATGCGCACCGAGGCTTCCCTCGGTGAGGCTCGTCAGTTCCTTACCTCCGCCAGAAACGTCTGCGGTCTGCGCGTGGTCACGGCCCACCACGACGGTATGGACGCCGGCACCATGCGCCAGATGGGCGATTTCCTCCGTGATAAGGATGAGAACATCGTCGCAGTGCTGGCTTCCGTCAACGGCGAAAAGGTTACGTTCCTTGCCGTGTGCGGCAAGGCGGCTGTTTCCAGGGGCGTCAAGGCCGGCGACCTCATCCGCAGTGTCTGCGCTGTCTGCGGCGGCAAGGGCGGCGGCAAGCCGGACAGCGCCATGGGCGGCGGCACCAACGTGCTTAAGCTGGACGATGCGCTGGCCACAGTGGATGATTTCGTGTCAGAACACGTGAAGTAAAGGAAAGGAGCGATCCGAATGAAAAACGACTGCCTGTTTTGCGCCATTGCCGCCGGTGAGATCCCCAGCAGCAAGGTGTATGAGGATGAGCTTTGCTACGCCTTTTTTGACATCGCGCCTCAGGCGCCGGTCCATTTTCTGGTGATCCCCAAGGAGCACATCGGCTCCGTGGCAGAGGTCAACGGCGACAACAGCCCCGTAGTGGCTCACATCTTCGAGGTCATCGCCAAGGTGGCGCGGGAATTGGGCCTGGAGAGCTACCGCGTGGTCTCCAACGTCGGTGAGCAGGCGGGCCAAAGCGTTCACCACCTGCATTTCCACGTGCTCAGCGGCCGGGATATGACCTGGCCTCCGGGCTGATTGGCTGTGGGGAGAGAGCTGCCGTGAGTGAGAAGAACGAGAAGACTCCGAAGACCAATCTCCAAGATTACCTCAACTGGCGGGGGGATTTGACCTTTGAGCAGGATCCCTTCAACGAGGTGGACAACCTGCTGCTGTGCTTGATCTCCTATATCAATTTCAGCCGTATTCCGCTGCTGTGCAGCAAGCGGGAGGAGGATGGGCTGACGCTGGAGGTCGTCTGCACCCTGTTGACGGAGGGGGACGAGCAGAGGGGCCTTTCCCAGCTGGACTATATCCCTGTACTGCGTCAGGCGGCGGCCACTAACCGGTTTGCCACTGTAAAAATGTTTGGTTTTGAGAGTGTCCGGGACGAGGCGGAGGAGATGCAGTTCGACGCGGTGTCGTTTCTCCTGCCGGATAACAGCCTGTTCGTCACGTTCATGGGCACAGATCGCTCTCTGGTGGGGTGGAAGGAAGACTTCAACATGAGCTTTCTCTCCTCCGTGCCGGCCCAACGCCGTGCGGAGACATACGCCAAGGAGATGGCAGCCGCTTGCCCGGACCGGATGCTGCGCATCGGAGGCCACTCCAAGGGCGGCAATCTGGCGGTGTGGGCAGCGTCCCACCTGCCGGAGGCGATGCAGCGCCGCCTTCTGGCAGCCTATAACAACGACGGCCCCGGCTTCAGCGTAGATCTTCTGAATACGGACAGCCACCGCCGCATCGCCGACCGGGTGCATACGTTTGTGCCGGAGTCTTCCCTCGTGGGCGTATTGCTGGAGCATGCGGAGGACTACGAGATCATCGACAGCAGCTATCACGCCATCATGCAGCATGAGCCGCTTTCCTGGGTCATCATGGGCAATCGCTTTATCCGCGTAGAGAAGCGCACGTCCATCGGTAAGATGTCCGACGGAGCCGTCCGTGATTGGCTGGCGACCATGTCCCCGGAGGAGCGCAAGACCTTTACGGACGCGCTGTTCGACGTAATCAGCCGGGGCGGGACGCGCCACACGCTGGAGGAGATCCACTTCGGCGGTCTCACCGGCGGCGCCGCGCTGCTGCGCGCCTTTGCCAGTGCGGACGAGGAGAAGCGCCGTCTGATCACGGACAAGCTGAAGGGCTTGGCTGCCGAGGTGGCTGAGGAGCTGAAAAAGAGCGCCGAGGACGGCATGACCGCCGCCAAAAAGGGCCTGCTGAGCATCCTGCCCGACTGGCTGAAATAAACAGTAATACCCCCGCAGCTTGTTGTGAACTGCGGGGGTAAATCGTTTTATTCTCGTTCGATGGAAAACCACGTCCAGGGCTGGGCGTTCGGCGGATCAAGCCGGAAATCCAGCGTCTCGCCGCTCTCCGGATGGGAGAAGGAGAGGCGGTGGGACCACAGGGCAATGGGGAACGTCTCAGCGCCGACGCCGTATTTTCGGTCCCCCGCCAAGGGCCATCCGCGGCTGGCAAACTGCACGCGTATCTGATGGGTGCGACCCGTCTCAAGACAAATGCTGACAAGTGAATAGCCTTTACATCTATCAACGACTCGATACGTCAGCTTGGCCTCCTGTATATCCGGCCCTGGGGCGGGGGAAACGCAGGTGAGGCGGCGAAGCTTATCCCTGCCAAGCAGATCAGTCATGGTGCCGCTCTCCGGCGGCTCGCCGTGGACAACGGCCAGATATGTCTTGTGAAAGGCGTGATCCCGGATCTGCTCGCTGAGGAGCGAGGCCGCTTTCACGCTGCGGGCAAAAACCATCAGGCCGGACACCTGAGCGTCCAGCCGGTGGACGGTGCGGACGCAGTCCGTTCCCAGTTCCTGCCGCAGCAGCTCCGGCATCCCACCGGGCATATCGGTGCTGAGGATGCCGGCGGGCTTGACCGCCACAACGATCCGCTTGTCCGCGTAAACGATCTCCATATGGCTCATGCGTGATAATACCGTTTTGTGCAGGCATCCCACCGGACGCTGACGCGGCCCGTGTCCTCCAGATACAGGAGAAAGCTGGCAAAATTGCGGCGGATCACGCCCAGCTTGAAGGGATTGCGGGTGTGCAGCTCCATCGCCTCGGCCATGGCGCCGCGCCACTGGTCGGCGGTCATGCCGTCGGTGAGACAGCTCAGCACCTCATCGACCATGCGGTTTAAGAAGGCGATGTTGGCATCCACCAAGGGGGCAATATCACCCCTCATTACGTCACGGTGGGCAAGAATATAAGCCCGGCAGTTCAGTGTGCGCAGCTTTTCTTTGCTTTTGAGGTCATCCTCGATGCACATGGTCGTCAGCAGCTTGGACGCGGCCAGCGTGGCCGGACTCAGAAGGCAGTCCGCCAGATATGCCACGTTGTCCGGCGTGACGACGCCGATCTGGCCCGTGGCGTGGCCGGGAAGCTGGAGGATGCCGAAATCCGCGCCGCAGAAGGAGACGTGATTGTCCTGGCAGCCGATCACCACATCGGTTGGGAAGCACTCCTCCCGGAACCATTCCCGGCACTGCTCATAGGTCGTGTAGGGATAGTTGGCGTGAAACGATTCCGGCGACGCAGCGATCCCCGCCTCGATGATCTGGGCTGCGGTCAGCGCGCCCCAGCGATGGCGGAGATAGGCGGTGCTGCCGCAGTGGTCGAAGTGGGCGTGGGAGCAGAAGATGCCCTTGACGGCAAAGCCGTTGTCGGCAATCAGCGCGTTAAGATCATCCCGGTCCGTCCGGCGCACGCCGGTATCCAGCAGGACAACGTCCCGTTCGTTCAGCCGGTACAGGCCCATGACGGCGCCCTGGCCGATCACGGCGTAGGTGCCGCCGCAGATATGACGCAATTCCATGGAGATTCCTCCCTGTAAATACTGGTATTATTATACACCTGCCGGGACAAAATACAAGATTTGGTGTCGGATTCGGTGCGGCAAAACGAAATCGTGTGAAAAAAATTTGTTTACCCCCTATGCAAAAGAAGAAAAATAAGGTAAAATACATGGGAATATGAAATAGGGAGGCGGCGTATGCAGGAACCGAAATACAAGCGGGTGCTGCTGAAGATCAGCGGCGAGGCGCTGGCCGGCGACAAGCACTTCGGCCTGGACTTCAACGTCATGGGCCAGGTGGCCGACGTGATCAAGGAGTGCGTTTCCATGGGCGTCCAGGTGGGCGTGGTCATCGGCGGAGGCAACTTCTGGCGCGGCGTGAAGAACGGCGAGGGCTACATTGAGCGCACCCGTGCCGACCATATGGGCATGCTGGCTACCGCCATGAACTGCATGGCCATGGCCGACGTGCTGGAGCAGAAGGGCGTGGACGTGCGCATTCAGACGGCGCTGGAGATCCGCGAGGTAGCGGAGCCCTATATCCGTGCCCGCGCCATCCGCCATCTGGAGAAGGGCCGCGTGGTCATCTTCGGCTGCGGGGTGGGCAGCCCGTTCTTCTCCACCGACACGGCGGCGGTGCTGCGCGCGGCGGAGATCAATGCCGACGTCATCTTGCTGGCTAAGAATATCGACGGCGTCTACGACAGCGACCCCGCCAAGAACGCCAACGCCATCAAGTTCGACTCCATCACATACGACGACGTGCTGGCCAAGCACCTGGCCGTGATGGATTCCACCGCCACCAGCCTGTCCATGGACAATCACATCCCTGTGCTGGTGTTTGCCCTGAAGGATCCCTATAATATCGTCCGGGTCATAAAGGGTGAGAAGATCGGAACTATTGTAAAGGAATAATCATCGAATCCATCTGAGAAAGGAAGGATACCGTTATGTTGAAAGACGAATATAAGATCTACGAAGAAAAGATGCGCAAGAGCATCGAGTCCGTGTCCAACGATTTTGACGCCGTGCGTGCCGGTCGTGCCAACGCCGCCGTGCTCCACCGCATCAGCGTGGACTATTACGGAACCCCCACCCCCATCCAGCAGATCGCGTCCGTGGGTTCCCCCGATCCCCGTATGCTGGTGATTACCCCCTGGGACGGCTCCGCCCTGCGTGCCATTGAGAAGGCGATTCTGGAGTCTGACCTGGGCATCAATCCCCAGAACGACGGCAAGTGTATCCGCCTGGCCTTCCCCCAGCTGACGGAGGAGCGCCGCAAGGAGCTGGTCAAGCAGATCCGCAAGTACGCCGAGAACGGCAAGGTGGCTGTGCGGAACATCCGCCGCGACGCCATTGAGA
>DGHJ01000040.1:23688-23816 GCA_002392625.1 Oscillospiraceae bacterium UBA3851 | reverse complement strand
AGCTGACCGACGACAGCTGCAAGGAGCTGGATAAGCTGCTGGAAGCCAAGGAAAAGGAACTGATGAGCGTCTGATGGCTCTGTTCCGGCAAAAAGAAAACCGTACGGCGGGGCAGGTGGACAAGAGCT
>DGHJ01000040.1:0-23595 GCA_002392625.1 Oscillospiraceae bacterium UBA3851 | reverse complement strand
ACGGTCGTTGGGCGAAGCAGCGCGGTCTGCCTCGCACTGCCGGCCATAAGGTAGGCGCGGAGACCTTTCGCAAGATCGCCACGTACTGCAAGGACCTGGGCGTCGAGTACCTGACGGTGTACGCCTTCTCCACAGAGAATTGGAAACGCCCGGCGGAGGAGGTCTCCGCCATTATGGGCCTTTTGAAGCAATATATGCTGGAGGCCATCGACTCCATGGAACGGGACCAGATCCGCCTCCGCTTTCTGGGCGATCTGAGCGCCATCTCCCCGGAGCTGCAGGCGCTGGTGGACCGCACCAACGCTATTACGGAGCATATCCACGGCTTTCAGGCCAACGTGTGCCTGAACTACGGCGGAAGGGACGAGATCCTGCACGCGGCCCGCGCGTGTGCCGCAGCGGGGGAGGAGATGACGGAGGAAAACTTCTCCCGCCACCTCTATTCCGCCGGGATCCCCGATCCGGAGCTGATCATCCGCCCCAGTGGGGAGCAGCGGCTCAGCAATTTTCTGCTGTGGCAGTGCGCCTACAGCGAGTTTTATTTCTGCGACACGCTGTGGCCGGACTTTGACGAGGCTGCGCTGAACGAGGCTATTATCGCCTATCAAAAGCGTGACCGCCGGTTCGGCGGCGTGAAGTGAGGAGAGGAACCATGTTACAGAGAATTTTGGTGGCCGTGGTGGGCGTGCCGTTCCTTCTGGCGGTGCTGGTGGCTGCCCCGGAGTGGGCAACGTACGCGCTGCTTTGTGCACTGTGTATCATTGCCACCCATGAGTTGATGAGCGCCGTGTGCGATCAGAAGATCACCCGCCGCTGGTGGGGCCTTGCCTCCACACTGTCCGTCTTCGTGCTGACCACCGTGTTCTTCAGCGATGCGCGCTTTGCGGAGTCCCCCATGCACGGCATTTTTCCGTTCTTTGTGGCCGCTTTGCTGGTGCTCATCTTTGCCGTCATGGTGACCCAGCACGGCAAGGAGGACGGCCTGTCTTTCCTGGATGTGTGCACGATGCTGGTCTCCGGCGTGGCCATTCCGCTGGCCCTCTCGTGTCTGCTGCGCCTGCGGCTCATGGAGCTGGGCAGCGGCCTGGTGCTGATCCCTCTGGTAGCCGCTTTTTGCAGCGACACCATGGCCCTCTTCGCCGGTATGGCCTTCGGCAAGCATAAGCTGGCCCCGCTGGTGAGTCCTAAAAAGACGGTGGAGGGGTCTTTCGGCGGCCTCGTCGGCGGCATGGTGGGCATGGTGCTGTTTCGCATCATTTTCTTCCTGTGTACCGAGGTACAGCTGAACATCGTCTGGTGCGTGCTGCTGGGTCTGGTGGGCGCTGCCATGGGCCAGCTGGGCGATTTGACGTTCTCCGCCGTCAAGCGGGAATACGGCATCAAGGACTACGGCCGTCTGCTGCCTGGCCACGGTGGTGTGCTGGACCGGTTCGACAGCGTGATCTTTGCCGCTCCGGTGCTGTGGCTCATCATCTGCCACATTCGGCTGTGGGGGAACTGATATGACGAAAACCATTTCTCTGCTGGGCTCCACCGGCTCCATCGGCCGGCAGACGCTGCAGGTGACCCAGGAGCTGGGCTTGCGCGTGGCAGCCCTGACTGCCAACACCCAGGTGGACATGATGGAGCGGCAGGTGCGGCAGTTCCACCCTGCACTGGCGGTGATGATGGATCAGGAGGCAGCTGACGAGCTGCGCCGCCGTATCTCCGATCTGCCCGTTGCGGTGCTGTCCGGCCCGGAGGGGCTGCTGACGGCCGCCACGCTGGACGAGGCCGACACGGTGGTCACCGCCGTGGTGGGCAGCGTGGGTCTGCGCCCGACCCTGGCCGCCATTGAAAAGGGCAAGCGCATCGCTCTGGCCAATAAGGAGACGCTGGTGTGCGCCGGCGAGCTGGTGATGGACGCGGCGGACCGCTGCGGCGCCCGAATCGTGCCGGTGGACAGCGAGCATTCCGCTATCTTCCAGAGCCTCCAGGGTTGCCGGGACCGAAGCGAGATCAAGCGCCTGATCCTGACCTGCTCCGGCGGACCTTTCTTCGGAAAATCCCACGACGAGCTGGAGAATATCCGCCCGTTCGACGCCTTGAAGCATCCCAACTGGTCCATGGGGGCCAAGATCACCATCGATTCGGCCACACTGATGAATAAGGGGTTGGAGATCATCGAGGCTATGCGGCTCTACCGCCTGCCGGTGGAGCAGGTGGACGCGGTGATCCACCGCCAGAGCATCGTCCACTCTCTTGTGGAGTTCCGGGACGGGGCCATGATCGCTCAGCTGGGTACGCCGGACATGAAGCTGCCCATCCGCTACGCCTTCACCTGGCCCAATCGCGCGGCCTCACCGGATACGCCGCTGGATCTGCTCTCCTGCGGCGCGCTGACCTTTCACGCCCCGGATTTGGATGCCTTTCCCTGTCTGCGCATTGCGCGACAGTGCGCCAAAACCGGCGGCACCGCCTGCGCCATCATGAACGCCGCCAATGAGGAGGCTGTGATGGCTTTCCTGCGGGGCGAATTGGGCTTCAACGACATTCCCCGCCAGGTGGAGCGGGCACTTTCCGCCCTGGCGGTGAAATATACCCCCTCGCTGGAGGATATACTGGAAGCAGACCGCATGGCCCGCCAGGTTGTGCGGAATCGATAAAAGGAACGGTTTCATATGGTTTATATTATCGCGGCCATTCTCATTTTCGGCATATTGATCGGACTTCACGAGCTGGGCCATTTCCTGGCTGCCAAGGCCTGCGGCGTCCGGGTCAATGAGTTCGCCATCGGCATGGGTCCCGCCATCCTCAAAAAGCAGAAGGGCGAGACTCTGTACGCCCTGCGCCTCCTTCCCGTCGGCGGCTATTGCGCCATGGAGGGCGAGGAGGAGGACTCAGACGATCCCCACGCCCTCAACAACCAGGGCTTCTGGAAAAAGCTGCTGATCTACGCAGCCGGCGCCGCCATGAATTTCCTGACCGGTTTCATAATCATCCTGCTGCTGTTCATCGGGACCAAGGCCTTCTATACCCCTACCATCGTGGACTTTGCGGAGGGCTGCCCCCTGGAAAGTGAAAATGGTTTACAGAAGGGCGATACCATAGTGTCCATCGACGGCGAGCACATCTATGTCTACAGTGACGTGTCGCTGCTGCTGGGCCTTAATAAGGACGGCACCTTTGATTTGGTGGTCCGCCGTGACGGGCAGAAGGTCACGCTGAAGGATTTTCCCATGGAGCGCCGGGAGTACCCGGCCACGGGCGGCGGCACGTACACGGGCTTCGGCCTCATCTTCGGCGCGGAGGAGGCTACCCTCGGCAGCCGCATTGTCCACAGCTGGAACAACGCCATGGACTTTGTGCGTATGGTGCGATTAAGCATTCAAATGCTGCTCACCGGCCAGGCAGGGCTCAAGGATCTCAGCGGCCCGGTGGGCATCGTGTCCACCATCACCGAGGTGGGGGAGCAGTCCAGCTCGATCCGCGACGCCATTGACAACATTGCCTATTTCGCCGCGCTGATCGCCGTGAACCTGGCGGTGATGAACCTGCTGCCCCTGCCGGCTCTGGACGGCGGCAAGATATTCTTCCTGGTCATCAACACCGTAGCCATGCTGCTGTTCAAAAAGCAGATCCCGGCCAAGTACGAAAACTATATCCACTATGCAGGCCTCATTCTATTGCTGGGGCTGATGCTGGTGGTCACCTTCCACGACGTGTGGAAGCTGTTTACCTGAGAGGTGAGACCGTGAGCAAGCAGATCCGCGTGGGCAGCGTGGCGGTGGGCGGCGGCGCGCCGGTTTCCATCCAGTCCATGTGCAACACCCGCACTGACGACGTGGCCGCCACCGTGGCCCAGATCCTCCGGCTGGAGGAGGCCGGCTGCCAGATCATCCGCGTGGCGGTGCCGGATATGGCCGCCGCCAAGGCGGTGGGGGAGATCCGCCGTAGGATCCACATCCCCTTGGTGGCGGACATCCACTTTGATTACAGGCTGGCCCTTCAATGTGTGGAGAGCGGCATCGATAAAATCCGCATCAATCCCGGCAACATCGGCAGCCGGGAAAAGGTCCGTGCTGTGGCGGACGCCTGCCGTGAGCATGGAATCCCCATCCGCATCGGCGTCAACGGCGGTTCCCTTGAAAAAGAGCTTCTGGCCAAATTCGGCGGCGTCACGGCGGAGGCGCTGGTGGAGAGCGCCATGGGCCACGTGCGCCTTTTGAACGACTGCGGCTTTGACGATATCTGCATCAGCGTCAAATGCTCCCGTGTGCCCGTGAATATGCGAGCCTACCAATTGCTCCATGAACAGACGGACTATCCCCTGCACCTGGGCGTTACCGAGGCGGGCACCCCCGCCATGGGCGTGCTGAAATCCGCCATCGGCATTGGCGGCCTCCTGTGCCAGGGCATCGGCGATACGCTGCGGGTCAGCCTGACGGCGGACCCGGTGGAGGAGATTCGTGCCGCCAAGGATATTTTGGCCGCCGCCGGGATCCGGCAATTCGGCCCCAATCTCATCGCCTGTCCCACCTGCGGCCGCACGGCCTACGACATGATCACCATTGCGCGGGAGGTGGAGGAGCGGCTGAAGAGCTGCACCAAGCCCATCACCGTGGCGGTCATGGGCTGCGTGGTCAACGGCCCCGGCGAGGCGGCCGCTGCCGACGTGGGCATTGCCGGAGGCAGGGGAGAGGGGCTGCTGTTCCGTAAGGGAGAAATACTTTACAAAGTGCCTCAAGAAAGACTTGTTGATGCTTTGATGGACGAGATTGAGAAGCTTTGAGAGAAGAGAGAACCCATGGCAGAGTATAAACCCTTTTTTGATTTTTTTGATAGCTTCGTCCCGCCCCGCGAGCTGCGGCTGCTGCTCCATGGCGCCCGCGTGGCAGGCGGTGCGCTGGATCGCGCCGCCCGGAGCATGGACGTGGAACTTGAGCTGCCCGCCCCGATCCCGGAGGCGGGTCTTGCAGCGCTGCGACAGCTGATGGAGGAGCACTATCGCCTCAAGCGCCTGACGCTGCGCACCCGCGTCACGGCCGGCGAGAACAAGGATGGCGGCAGGGAGGAGATCATCCTGGGCAAGGAGATCCGCGGCAGCGCCGTGTCCATGGAGGGGCTGAACCCCAAAATGGGCATGGTGGTGCTGGAGGGCAAGGTATTTGCGCTGGAGATCTATGAGACCCGCCGCCCCGGCAAATGGCGGATGAATCTGGAGATGACGGACAATCAAAGCGCCGTTGCCGTTCGCAGGGAGATGGGCGAAAAGGAAGCCGCTGAGCTGGAAAAAGCCATCAAAACTGGCATGTGGCTGCGGGTCCAGGGCAAGGTGGAGCTGACGTGGGACGGGCGGGATATCCAGGTCAGCCCTGCCAACATCATGCGCATCACCCACGAGGAGCGCAAAGACACGGCGCCTGAGAAGCGGGTGGAGCTGCACCTGCATACCCAGATGTCCAATATGGATGCGCTGACTGGCACCAAGGCCGCCGTAAAGCGTGCCGTCGCCTGGGGACACCCCGCCATTGCCATCACCGACCACGGCGTCGTGCAGTCATTCCCGGATGCCTGGCATGAAGCGAACAGTAAAGTAAAAATACTTTACGGCATGGAGGGCTATTTTGTCAACGACCTGGACGATCGGGTGGTGGTACACGGCAGCCAGGACCAGCCCTTTGCAGACGAGATCGTCTGCTTTGACATTGAGACCACAGGCCTGAATGTGAACAAAGACGCCATCACGGAGATCGGCGCCGTGGTGCTGAAAAACGGCGAGATCACCGACCGGTTCCAGACCTTTGTGAATCCGGGTCGGGCGCTGCCGCCGGATATCGTAGGTCTGACGGGCATCACCGACGCCATGCTGCGTGACGCCCCGCAGCCAAGGGAGGCGCTGGAGTCGTTCCTGCGGTTCGTCAACGGACGGCCTCTGGCGGCCCACAACGCGGAGTTTGACGTCAGCTTCATCCGCAGGGGCTGCGCCGCGGCGGGACTTGTTTTTGCGCCCACTTATGTGGATACGCTGATCCTGGCCCAGAATCTTTTGCCGGAGCTCCACAAGTTCAAGCTGGACATTGTGGCCGAGTATCTGGATCTGCCGGCTTTCAACCACCACCGGGCCAGCGACGATGCGGCCATGGTAGGCTACATGCTGATTCCCTTTTTCGAAAAGATGGAGAAGGAACTGGGCATCTCCCGGCTCCAGCAGATCAACGGCGAGATGCTGAAGCTGCGGCCCCGCGGCAGCAAGGTCAACCGCCGACCCAAGCACATCATCCTGCTGGCGAAAAACAAGCTGGGGCTGAAGCACCTGTTCCAGCTGATCTCCCTGTCCAACCTGAAATATTTCCACAAGAGGCCGATCATCCCCAAAACTGAGCTGGTGACCCATCGGGAGGGTCTGATCATCGGCTCGGCCTGCGAGGCGGGAGAACTGTTTCAGGCACTGACGGACGGCCATAAGGATTGGGAGGAGCTCAAGCGCATCGCCTCCTTCTACGATTATCTGGAGATCCAACCGGTCTGCAACAACATGTTTATGCTGCGAAACGGGGCGGTGAGCTCCGTGGAGGAGCTGCGGGACTATAACCGCGCCATCGTCCGCTTGGGCGAGGAGCTGGGCAAGCCGGTATGCGCCACAGGTGACGTGCATTTCCTGGATCCGGAGGACGAGGTCTACCGCCGCATCCTGCTCACCGGAAATATGGTGAAGAAGGACGACCCGAAAAAATACGAAAAGCTGGCGGATATCAACGCACCGCTGCCTCTGTATTTCAAGACCACCGATGAGATGCTGGAGGAGTTCAGCTATCTGGGGGAGGAAAAGGCCTACGAGGTGGTGGTGACGAACACCCGCCGGATCGCCGATCAGGTGGAGGTCATCGAGCTTTTGCCCCAGGGACAGCTTTTCCCGCCCCGGTTGGAGAACTCCGAGCAGGAGCTGAACCAGCGCGTGTGGGACAAGTGCCACCAGCTATACGGCCAGGAACCGCCCAAGCTGATCGTGGACCGGCTGAACGTGGAGCTGGGCGGCATCCTGGGCAAATACGACGTGGTGTACATGTCCGCCCAGAAGCTGGTCCAGCGCAGTTTGGAGAACGGCTATCTGGTGGGCTCCCGCGGCTCCGTGGGTTCATCCCTGGTGGCCTATATGTCCGGCATCACGGAGGTCAATTCCCTGCCGCCCCACTATCGCTGCCCCTCCTGCAAATACACGGAATTTGACGAGAGCGGAGAATACGGCTGCGGCGCCGACATGCCGGACAAGGTCTGTCCTCACTGCGGCACGCCGCTGGTGAAGGACGGCTTCGACATTCCCTTTGAGACCTTTCTGGGCTACGGCGGCGGCAAGGTGCCGGATATTGACCTGAACTTCTCCGGCGAATACCAGGCCCGCGCCCACCGCCACGCCATCGAGATGTTCGGCGAGTCCCAGGTTTTCCGCGCCGGCACCATCGGCACCCTGGCGGAGAAGAACGCCAAGGGCTTCGTGCTGAAGTACAAGGAGGAAAACGACCTGGAATTCGGCACGGCGGAGCTGGATCGTCTGGCCAAGGGCTGCGAGGGCGTGCGCCGCACCACGGGCCAGCACCCCGGCGGCCTGGTGGTGGTGCCGGACGACATGGACGTGGAGGATTTCACGGCGGTCCAGCACCCGGCTGACGACGTCAATTCGGATCAGCGCACCACCCATTTTGAATACCACTGCATGGAGGACAATCTCCTGAAGCTGGACATGCTGGGCCACGATGATCCCACCATGATCCGCATGCTGGAGAACCTCACCGGCGTCAACGCCAGGGAGATCCCGCTGGACGATCCGGACACCATGAGCATCTTTGTCAGCTCCAAGGTGCTGGGCTTTGAGGACGACCCCATTCTCGGCCCCACCGGCGCCGTGGCGATCCCGGAGTTCAATACCCGGTTCACCCGCGGCATGCTGATGGACACCAAGCCCACCAACTTCAACACGCTGGTGCGCCTTTCCGGCTTCTCCCACGGCACCGACGTGTGGCTGGGCAACGCCCGCGACCTGATCGTGGGCGGCACTGCCTCTGTTCTGGAGACGGTGGGCTGCCGCGACGACATCATGCTCTACCTTATCCGCATGGGGCTGGACCCCAAGATGTCCTTCAAGATCATGGAGGCCGTCCGCAAGGGAAAGGTGAAAAAGGGCGCCGCCGGCGATTGGCCCATGTGGGTGGAGCAGATGCATGAGCACAATGTGCCCCAGTGGTATATAGACTCCCTGGCCAAGATCGGTTATCTGTTTCCCAAGGCCCACGCCGTGGCATACGTAATGATGGCCTTCCGCATTGCCTGGTTCAAGGTCCACCGGCCGCTGGCATTTTACGCCACGTTTTTTACGGTGCGCGCCAAGGCTTTTGACGCGGAGTTCTGCTGCGCGGGCATGGAGAACGTGAAAAAGAAGATCCGTGAGATCGAGAACAACAAGGACGCCACCGACGTGGAGCAGAACCTGCTGGTGACGCTGGAGGTGTGCTACGAGTTCTATCTCCGGGGCTTCCACTTCGACACCATTGACATCATGCGCTCCGACGCCACCGACTTCCTTATCACAGAGAACGGCCTGCTGCCGCCCTTGATCTCGGTCCACGGGCTGGGCGAGAGCGCGGCGCTGGACACGGTGCAAAAGCGGCAGGGCCAGGAGTTCATCTCCATCGAGGACTTCGCCATCTGCTGCAACAAGCTGTCTCAGACCCATATCGCCCAGCTCAAGGCACTGGGCGCCTTCGGCGCCATGCCGGACACCAGCCAGCAAAGCCTCTTTTAAACGAAAAAACGGCTGTGGAAACCGCGTTTCCACAGCCGTTTTTTGCAGTGAATATCAGTTTTCTTTCCTTTTCAGCGGGAAAGGGATCTGGGCCAGGATCACGGCGATCAGCATCAGCACGCACCCCAGATACTCCCGTCCGGTCATGTGCTGGTGCAGGATGATGGCGCCGGAGATGACGGCGAACACGGACTCCATGCTCAGCAAAATGGTGACCACCGTGGGATTGGAGTCCTTCTGAGCCAGGATCTGCAGCGTGTAGGCCACGCCGCTGGAGAAGACGCCCACGTACAGGAGCGGCAGCATAACGGAAAGGATCGCGCCGATATCGGGGTGCTCAAAGACGAGTGAGCCGATGAGCGAGAGAATACCGCACACCAGAAACTGAGCGCAGGAGAGCTTCATGCCGTCCACCGTGGCGGTGAAGTGGTCGATGATCAGAATGTGCACCGCAAAGAAGAGGGCGCACAGCAGGATCAAGAGATCGCCGGGGGCCAGCTTGAACGCACCGTGGATGCACAGCAAATACAACGCCGCCACGGCCAGCGCTACGCTGATCCATACGGGGAGGGAGACCTTCTTTTTGAGAAACAGACCCAGCAGCGGCACCAACACGATGTAAAGGGCGGTGATGAACCCGGCCTTGCCGGCGTCCGTGCCGGCGCCGATACCGGCCTGCTGGAAGTTGGAGGCCACCGCCAGCGCCGTACCGCAGCACAGTCCGCCGATGAGCAGCTGTTTGCGGCCGGCCTTCTGCTTGGCCTGCGCGGGTTTATCCTTGCGGAGCCTGCCGAAGATCCAGATGATCACCAGCAGCACGACGACCGCGATAAAGGACCGGACGGCGTTGAAGGTCATGGGTTCCACGACTTCGGCGCAAACGTCCTGGGCGACGAAGGCCGTGCCCCAGATGAAGGCAGCCAGCAGTGGGAATACCACCTGCCGGACCGGATTGTTTCTTTTCATGGGTTTTCCCCTCTGCTCTCCACGGTTTTCCCGGCGTTCTCTCCACCGGGAATGGGGTTCACGTGCCACTTGAACTTGCTCTCCGTGCTGTTCAGGAGACGCCGGATGTTGTCGCGGTGGCAGTACACCACCAGTCCGCCCAGGATAACGCACAGCACCAGATACTTCCAGTTGACGCCGAAAACAAACAGGGAGGAGACCGGCATGCTGGCGGCGGCGAAGATGGAGCCGAGGGAGACGTACCGGGTCAGCAGCCACAATCCGACGAACAGGCCCCAGGCAACCAACGCGATGCGCCAATCCAGAAAGATGACCAGTACGCCGCCGGACAGGATCCCCTTGCCGCCCTTAAACCCGAAAAAGACGGGGAAGATGTGACCCAGCTCGCAGCCCAGCCCCGACAAAAGCACGCCCAGCGTCCAGTCCTGGAGCAGGTAGTCAAACATGTATCCGCCGATGAGGGCGGCGATCACCGTCTTGCCCATGTCGATGGCAATGACCAGCAGGGCGTATTTGGCGCCGTAGGTACGGTAGAAGTTGGTGAGCCCGGCGTTGCCGCTGCCGTGCCGCCGCACGTCGTCCTTGATGATGAAGTGGGAGGTCATCACCGAGCCGTTGATGCAGCCGAGGAAATAGGACACCAGCACCACCACGGCGCCGATAAATACGTAAAACATCAAACGTCCTCCTCGCCCTTCTGGCGGATGGTCAGGATGACGGGCGTGCCCTCCAGACCGAATACACCGCGGATCTGGTTCTCCAGATACCGCTGGTAGGAGAAGTGGAACAGCTTCCTGTCGTTGCAGAAGACCACGAAGTGGGGGGGCTTCACGCCCACCTGGGTCATGTAGTAGATCTTCAGCCGACGGCCCTTGTCCGTGGGCGGCTGGACGCGCGTCTGGGCGTCAGCCAGTACGGAGTTGAGCATGCCGGTGGTGATGCGCATGGAGGATTGCTCGTTGACGTAGTTGATGAGCTCAAAGAGGCGGCTCACCCGCTGGCCCGTGGCGGCGGAGATGAACACGATGGGGGCGTAGGTCATGTAGCTCAGGTCCCGGCGGATATCCTGGCGCATCCGGTCCATGGTCTTGTCGTCCTTTTCGATGAGATCCCATTTGTTCACCACGATGATGCAGGCTTTGCCGGCATCGTGGGCCAGCCCCGCCACCTTGGTGTCCTGCTCGGTGACGCCGTCCTGGGCGTCGATCAGGATCAGGCACACGTCGCTGCGCTCGATGGCCATGGTGGAGCGCAGAACGCTGTATTTCTCGATGCTGTCGTCTACCTTGGACTTCTTGCGCATGCCGGCGGTGTCGATGAAGTTGTACTTGCCCTGGGCATTTTCAAAATAGCTGTCGATGGCGTCACGGGTGGTGCCCGCTACATTGCTGACGATGACCCGCTCCTCGCCCAGGATCTTGTTGGTGAGGCTGGACTTGCCCACGTTGGGCCGGCCGATGATGGCCACCTGGATCACGTCGGACTCGTCCTCTTCCTCCTGCTGAGGCGGGAAGTACTTGAGACACTCGTCCAGCAGGTCACCGGTGCCGTGGCCGTGCACGGCGGAGACGGCGATGGGATCGCCCAGACCCAGGTTGTAAAACTCGTAGAAATCCGGGTCCATCGGGCCGGTGGCGTCCATTTTGTTTACCGCCAGAACGATGGGTTTTCCGGACCGCTGCAGCATGTAAGCCACCTCCTGGTCAGAGGCGGTCATGCCGCTCTTGATGTCCACCACGAAGACAATGACGGTGGCGTTGTCAATGGCGATCTGGGCCTGGTCCCGCATGAAGGAGAGGATCTGACTGTCGGTGCTGGGCTCGATACCGCCGGTGTCCACCAGGGTGAACTTGCGGCCCAGCCACTCGCACTCGCCGTAGATGCGGTCGCGGGTGACGCCGGGCGTGTCCTCCACGATGGACAGGCGCTGACCGATCAGCTTATTGAACAGCATGGACTTGCCCACGTTGGGTCGGCCCACGATGGCGACAACAGGTTTAGACAAGGGGGATCACTTCCTTTTCAATCAATGGGAGGGGTTATACTGATAGTATTCACTGTCATCCCCGGCGGGACGGGACTGCTTTTGTTCCGTCTCTACGCCAAACATGGCGTCGCACAGCTCAAAGCCGTCCTGGGGCACAAAGGTGAGAGGCACACCCAGCGCCTCCTCCACCTGCCGGATGGTCACGTCGTCGAGGAATACGTTTTCATGGTAGCGGAGCATGTTGTCCGGCAGCAGCAGCCGACGGCCCAGGTCGCGCCCTTTCAGCTGAGCGATCAGGTCCTGGCCCGTGATGAGGCCGGACACCACGATCTGCTCGCCGAAAAAGCGGTTGACGATGGGGATCACCTGGCCCTGCAGGCCGGGGCACTTCTCCTTTGCCAGCTCCACCAGATGGGCCAGCATGGGGGCGGCGTCCAGCCCCGTGGCGACGGTGAAGGGGGAGGGGGGAACCGCATCGTCGGCCAGGCGCAGGGCTGCGGTGAACTCACTCTCCAGCAGGCGCAGCATGCCCACGCCGTTTTCCAGCTGGGCAAAGCTCTCGTAGCTTTCCTCCGGCGGCAGCTCGCGGCCCGCCAGGAGATAGAACTCGTCAGAGCACCAGAAGATGCCGGTGCCGTACTTCTTCCGGCAGGTGCGCGCGAAGCCCTCCACCAGGTCAATGACGGCAGCGGCGGTCCCGGCGTCGTACTGTTCCAGAGGATAGAGGCCTTCCCGGTAGCGGGTCAGCCCTACGGGCACGATGGCCACGCTGGTGACGCCGGGGTGCATGGAGGCCAGATCCTCCATGGTGCGCTGCAGATTCGGCCCGTCGTTGATGCCGGGGCAGGCCACGATCTGGCAGTTCATGCGAATGCCGTTTTCCGCCAGGCGGCGCATAACGGCAATGGACTCGCCGGCGCGGGGATTGCCCAGCATTTTGGCGCGAAGCTCCGGGTCCGTGGTGTGAACGGACACGTTGATGGGGGAGATGCGCAGGTCGATGATTCGCTGAACGGCGCGGGGGGACATATTGGTCAAGGTGATGTAGTTGCCCATCAGAAAGGAGAGCCGGGCGTCGTCGTCCTTGAAATAGAGGCTTTTGCGCAGGCCCTTGGGCATCTGATCTACGAAGCAGAAGATGCAGTTGTTGGCGCAGGAGTGGGCGCGGTCCATGAGATAGGTCTCAAAGTTCAGCCCCAGGTCCCGGCCCTCGTCCTTGCGGATGCGCACGGAGTGCTCCGTGCCGTCCTGGCGGCGCAGCAGCAGCTCCGCCGTGGGATCGTAGCCGTAGAAACGGTAATCCAGCACGTCCACGATCCGGTGGCCGTTGATCGCCAGCAGCTGTTCACCGGGCTTTATATGGGCCCTTGCAGCAGGGCTGTGGGGATCCACGGATGTGATGACGGTACTCATGCTCTGCGAACCTCTTGACGAAAAGAAATATCATATCAATTCATTATAACCAAATCACGCCGCATTTGCAAGGGCTGGAATGGCAAACAAAAAAGCAAGGAGGGAAGACGACGCTTCCCTCCTAACAAGGACACACGGATGGATTACTTGTCTGCGGCCACGGACTTGATGACCTTGACCTCGCGGCCGTTATAGGTACCGCACTCCGGGCACATTCTGTGGGGCAGATGCAGCGCACCGCACTTGGGGCATGCCACCAGACCGGGAGTCGCCAGCTTCCACACGGAGCTGCGTCTCTTATTGCGTCTTTGTTTGGATACTTTTCCCTTAGGGACTGCCATGTTGACACCTCCTTGGTCTTAACTGCCTGAGCAGTAATTTATGTTGTTCCCTCAATCGTTCTGCTCCAGCAGCTTTGCCAGCTTCGCAAGCCGGGGATCGACCTGCTTTTTGCACCGGCAGCTCTCGCGGTTGAGATTCACACCGCAGCCGCCGCACAAGCCTTTGCAGTCAGGCGAGCACAGGGTTTTTGTGTCCATGCTGAGGATAAACGCCGTGCGGGCCAGATCACCGAGATCCGCCTCGTCCTGCTCCAGGAGGATAATATCGTCGTTGTCGTCCGTGGCCTTTTCTTCCGCTAATACGCAGGAATAGGGAACGGATTTCTCCCGGTCGAATTCCTCCAGGCATCGGTCACACACACAGTGCAGTGTGGTCTGGGCCGTCATCTCGCACAGCAGCATGCCGGCCTCGTTTCGCACCCGGCCTTCCACAACAACCGGGCGGCAAACAGGGTTCGTTCCGCCGAAATCCAGGTCGCTCAGGTCCATTTCAAAACGGAAATCCCGCCTGGCTCCGGGGGTATGCAGCAGCTTGTTGACGTTCAGACGCATAGTTCACCTCTTAATGACACGAATGATATTATAGTGGATGGGAAAATACTTGTCAAACATTTTTTCATATTTATTTTGACTTTTTTCAAAAAACAGGTAGAATGGTAGCAGCTTTGGGAAGGAGGGCGGCGCCATGCGGGAATTGAACGTGGGCAAAAACGACGCGGGTCAGCGGCTGGACCGGTTCGTGGCCAAATCGCTGCCGCTGCTGCCCTCTGCTCTGCTGCAGAAGTACATCCGCCTCAAGCGCATCAAGTGCAACGGCCAGCGCGCCCAGCGGGACCAGCGCCTTCAGGAGGGGGACGTACTGCAGCTCTATATCAACGATGAGTTCTTTGATGCGCCGCGGGAGGACAACCTGTTCCTGACGCTGTTCAAGCCCACGCTGGATATTGTCTACGAGGACGAGAACATCATGCTCCTCAACAAGCGGCCGGGGCAGGTGGTCCACGCCGATGAGACGGAGAAGGTCAACACCCTCATCAACCACATCCAGGCCTATCTCTACCAGAAACGGGAGTGGAACCCCCGGTGGGAGAACGCCTTTACGCCCGCACTGTGCAACCGCATCGACCGCAACACCGGCGGTCTGGTCATTGCCGCCAAGAACGCCGAGACATTGCGGATCATCAACGAGAAGATCCGTGACCGGGAGATCGAGAAGCGCTATCTCTGCATCACCGTGGGGCGCCCCAAGCCGCCGGCGGGCACCATCGAGTGCTTCCTCTTAAAGGATGAGGCAAAGAATCAGGTCCGGGTTTTCCATAAACCGATTCCCGGCGGGAAAACCGCCGTGACACATTACACCACGCTGGAGAGCCGGGGCGAGCTGAGCTTGGTGGAGGTGGCCCTGGAGACGGGGCGGACCCACCAGATCCGCGCTTCCTTCGCCGACCTGGGCTGCCCACTGCTGGGTGACGGCAAGTACGGCCGGGGTGACGTGAATCGCCGCTACGGCGAAACGCGCCAGACCCTGTACTCCTACAAGCTGACCTTCGACTTTCCCACAGACGCCGGCCCTTTGAACTACCTCCGGGGACGCAGCTTCACGGTGGAGGACGTACCGTTTCGGGAAAAATACTTCGCAAAATAAGAAAAACAAGGATAACGGCGGCGATCTGCGTATTATGACGTAAATCGCCGCCTTATTTTGCGTAAAGCTGTATAGATTATTTCCCCAAGTCCATTGACATTTCCCCCCGTTTTTTATATATTGTTGCTGCTGAATTTCAATGGGGAGTCCGGCCTCGCTCCGGGCCGGGCGAAGCCATGAATTTCGGCATATTACACAATGAACGGGGGAGGATAAATGTCCAAAGAGTTGATTCGCCTGCATGATCTGTGCATGGCGTTTGACGACGAGCTGGTTCTCGATCACATCAATCTTTACATCAACGATTCCGAATTCCTCACACTTCTTGGCCCCAGCGGCTGCGGCAAGACCACGACGCTGCGGATCATCGGCGGTTTCACGACGCCCACGTCGGGAGACGTCACCTTTGACGGTGTGAGGATCAATGATGTCCCGCCGCACAAGCGGCAGATCAACACAGTGTTCCAGAAGTACGCCCTGTTCCCGCATCTGGACGTCTATGAGAACGTCGCGTTCGGCCTGCGCATCGCCAAGGTGCCCGCCCAGGAGATTGAGGAGCGGGTCATGGAGATGCTGGAGGTGGTCAGCCTGAAGGGCTTTGAGCGCCGCCGGGTGGATCAGCTCTCCGGCGGTCAGCAGCAGCGCGTGGCCATTGCCCGCGCCCTGGTGAACCGGCCCAAGGTCCTGCTGCTGGACGAGCCTCTGGGCGCGCTGGATCTGCGCCTGCGCAAGGATATGCAGATCGAGCTGAAGCGTATCCAGCAGCAGATGGGCATCACGTTTATATATGTCACCCACGATCAGGAGGAGGCCCTGACCATGTCCGACACCGTGGTGGTGATGGACAAGGGCCGCATCCAGCAGATCGGCTCCCCGGAGGATATCTACAACGAGCCCAAGAACGCCTTCGTGGCGGACTTCATCGGCGAGTCCAACATCCTCAACGGCACCATGGTCCGGGACGGCGTGGTGCGCATGTACCGCAAGGAGTTCCCCTGCGTGGACGGCGGCTTCGCCCCCAACGAGCCGGTGGACGTGGTCATCCGGCCGGAGGATATCGATATCGTCCCCGTGGAACAGGGTCAGCTGGTGGGCACCGTCACCAACGTGACCTTCAAGGGCATGCAGTACGACATCATCGTGGACCTGGGTGGCTTCAAGTGGCTGATCCAGACCACCGATCACTCTCCCGTCGGCTCCCAGGTGGGCGTCAAGATCGATCCGGACGGCTTCCACATCATGAAGAAGAGCGAATACTCCGGACTGTTCGGCGACTACTCCTCCTATTCCGAGGAGTATGAGGAGCTGGCTGACGCCAGCGCGCTGGAAGAGGAGGAGAGCGGGGATGAAGAATAAGCTCTCCCGGTTCGCCGTGCCCTACGTGGTGTGGATGGCGATCTTCGTGGTGGCACCCATCGTCATCATGGTGATCTACGCCTTTACCTCCCAGAATGGCGGCTTCTCCTTTGAGAATTTTGTCAAGATGGGCGACTATGCCGAGGTTTTCCTTCGCTCCTTCGAGATGGCCATCATCGCTACGGTCATCTGTCTGCTGATCGGCTATCCCGTGTCCTATCTCATGAGCCGGGAGGGTCCCGGCTTTCAGCGCACGGGCATGGTACTTATCATGCTGCCCATGTGGATGAACTTCCTGCTGCGCACCTACAGCTGGATCACCATTCTGGACAACAACGGCCTTCTCAACCAGCTGTTCCAGAAGATCGGCCTCATCGCGCTCTATAACAACATTACCGGCAGCGACGTCACGTATTTCCACATGATGAACACGCCGGGCGCCGTGGTGCTGGGCATGGTGTACAACTACCTGCCCTTTATGATCCTGCCCATCTACTCCGTGATCATCAAGCTGGACCACTCCCTGCTGGAGGCCGCCCGCGACCTGGGCGCCAACTCCGTCACGGTGTTCCGCAAGGTGATCCTGCCCCTGTCCCTGCCGGGCGTGCTGTCCGGCATCACCATGGTGTTCGTGCCCTCGGTGTCCACCTTCGCCATCTCCCAGATGCTGGGCGGCGGCACCGACCTGCTGCTGGGCGACCTCATTGAGCGGCAGTTCCTGGGCGGGGCCTACAACCCCCAGCTGGGCGCGGCCATCTCCCTGGTCATGATGATCATCGTGGTGGTCTGCATGATCGTGATGAATCGCTTCGGTGAGGGCGAGGAACAGGCGGTGATGATGTGAAAACGAAACCCACCAACCGTCTGGGTGACCGCATTTTGATGGGACTGGTGTTCCTGTTCCTGTATGCGCCCATCTTCATTCTCATCATCTTCTCCTTCAACTCCGGCGTGTCCAGCTCTGTGTGGAAGGGCTTCTCCCTCCACTGGTACAATGAGCTGATCCACAACCGGCTTATCATGACCAGCGTCTACACCACGCTGCTGGTGTCCCTGCTGGCCACCGTCATTGCCACCGTTGCCGGCACCTTTGCCGCCATCGGATTTTACAGCATGCGCCGCAAGCGCCGCGACGCGCTGATGGCCGTGAACAACATCCCCATGATGAACGCCGATATCGTCACCGGCGTCAGCCTGTGCCTGCTGTTCGTGGTGTTCTTCAACGGCTGGGGCGCCTTTGCCGGATGGATTAACTCCATCCAGAGCGTGGTGACGCTGCCCACCAAGCTGAGCCTTGGCTTCGGCACCATGCTCATCGCCCATGTCTGCTTCAACATCCCCTATGTGATCCTGGCGGTTGGCCCCAAGCTGCGCCAGATGGACCGGAATCTCATCGACGCGGCCCAGGACCTGGGCTGCACCTGGATGCAGGCCTTCTGGAAGGTGGTCATCCCGGAGATCAAGCCCGGCATCGTCTCCGGCGCCCTGACGGCCTTCACCATGTCCGTGGACGACTTCATCATCAGCTACTTTACCGCCGGCTCCCGCACCTCCACTCTGGCCATGACCATCTACGGCATGACCAAGAAGCGTGTCAGCCCCCAGATCAACGCGGTTTCCACGCTGCTTTTCGTCACGGTGCTGATCCTGCTGGTCATCATCAACATCCGCGAGTCCAGCATGCAGAAGCGTGTGGAGAAGGGGAAGAACCGCGTCGCCGTGGTCAAGGAGCCCAGCCGCACGGTCCGTGTGCTGCGCCGCGTGGCCGCCGGCGCTCTGGCCCTGGCCCTGCTGGTGACGCTGATCGTCACCGGCCGCGCTGCCAATTCCCGGCCGGAGGTGAACGTCTGCTCCTGGGGCGAGTATATTGACGAGGAGCTCATCACCCGGTTTGAGGAGGAGACGGGCATCGCCGTCCACTATCAGACGGTGGAGAGCAACGAGGCCCTGTACTCCCTGATCGAGATGGGCGGCGCCGATTTCGACGTTATCGTCCCCTCTGATTACATGATCGCCCGGCTCATTGAGGAGGACATGCTGGCGGAGCTGGATTACGACAATATCCCCAACTTCCAGCTGATCGACAATCAGTATAAGAACCTGAACTACGACCCGGAGAACAAGTACACCGTGCCCTACGCCTGGGGCACCCTGGGCATCATCTACAACACCACCATGGTGGACGAGGAGATCGACAGCTGGGACGCTATGTTCGATCCCAAGTACGCCGGCCAGGTGCTGATGATCAACAACTCCCGCGACGCCCTGGCGGCCGCTCTGCTGGACCTGGGCTACAGCATCAATACCACCGACGAGGCGGAGCTGCGACAGGCTTTCCAGCGCCTGCGTGACGCCAAGAACGCCGGCGTCTACCAGGGCTTCGTTATGGACCAGGTCTTCCAGAAGATGGAGGGCAGCAACGCCGCCATCGCCATGTACTACGCCGGCGACTACCTGAGCATGCTGGAGAACAACGAGGATCTGGCCTTCGTGGTGCCCAAGGAGGGCTCCAACTGGTTCGTGGACGCCATGTGCGTGCTGAAAACCGCTCAGCACAAGCAGGAGGCTGAGGCGTGGATCAACTTCATCGCCTCCACTGAGTCCAACCTGGCCAACATGGACTTCATCTGGTACGCCTCTCCCAACTATGAGGCGCTGGAGCAGTATCCTGCCTATTACGAGGAGCTGTACGAGGAGGAGCTGGACGAGGAGATCTATGCCATCATGGCTCCCGGCGAGGATGTGCTGGAGCGCTGCGAGATCTACGAGAATCTCCCCCAGGAGACGCTGCAGCTCTACAACGATCTGTGGAACCAGCTGGGAGTCTGATTGATAGCAGGCTTAAAAGGGCGTGTTGCAAAAGGCTCACGTCTGTCATTGCGAGGCCCCAACGGGGCCGTGGCAATCCGTATTGTCCGCGTAAAGGGACGGATTCCCACAGAAAATGCCGCCCGGTGGCGGCATTTTCTTCGGAATGACGGATCGCAAAGCATTTTGTAGCACGCCCTTTTCCTGTGCGACTGACCCTTGCCCGGCAGGGCAATATTTGATATAATACCAATTCAGATAGAAAAACGGGGAGGGGAGCGGACTGTGCGCACGTTTGCCACCATAAGCTTCTCCTTTGCCGCCGGTATCTTCGCGGCCGTACTTCTGCCCTGGGAGGGCTGGTATCTGTGGGCGGCCTGCGGCTTTGCCGTATGCGCCGTGGCAGCGGGGCTGCTGCGCTGCCGTTTGCCCTTGAGCGGCCGGGAGCTGCTGATCCTCTGCTCATTGGCCATTGCGCTGGCCTATTTTGACATGTACCAGACGCTGATCTGTCGCCCGGCGCTGGAGCTGTGCGGCGAAACAAGGCCTTTCTCTGCCGTGGTGGCGGATTACCCCGTGGCAACGGAACGGGGCAGCAAGGTCACCGTCCGGCTGGGACCGGGGGTCAAGGCTATCTATTACGGCGACGAGGATGACGTGGTTCTGCGGCCGGGCCAGCGCATCACCGGCACGGCGTTCTGGCAGAATGCCGGCCGCATCCGGGAAAACAATATCTCAACCTTTACGGCCCGCGGCGTTTTCGTGCTCCTTTACGCAAAGGGAGATCCTGCGGTGGAGCTGGTGGGGGAGGGCAGCCTGCTGTATCTGCCCCAGCGTGCCGCTCATGCCGTGAAGGAGATGATCGGCAGGATCTGGGAAGACCCCACAACGGAATCGTTTCTCCTGGCGGAGCTGATGGGCGATCGCAGCCACATTGCCGAGGAGGATGACGCTGCCATCTCCGAGACGGGCCTCTCCCATCTGTTTGCCGTGTCCGGCCTCCACTGCGCCTTTCTGGTGACGCTGCTTGGCCTGCTGATCCCGCCCGCGCGCCGCCGCCTCTACTGCGCCGTCTCCATCGCCGTACTGCTGTTTTACATGGTCATGGTGGGCATGTCGCCGTCTGTGGTGCGCGCCTGTATCATGCAGATCGCGCTGCTGGTGGCCCCCCTCTTCAAGCGGGACAGCGACAGCCTTACCAGCCTGGGCGCGGCGCTGCTGGTGCTGCTGCTTTTGAATCCGTATGCTGCCGGCGGCATCAGTCTGCAGATGAGCTTTGCTGCCACCCTGGGTCTGGTCCTTTTGAGCGGCAGGCTCCACGGCTTCTTCACGGGCCTCTATCGGGGCGGAAAGAGGCGCGTCAAGCGCGGCGTGTCCCTGCTCTCCGCCAATCTTTCTGCCTCGCTGTCCGTCATGGTGTTCACCGTACCGCTGACGGCGTATTACTTCAATATTTTGACGCTCATCTCTCCACTGAGTAATTTCCTGGCGGTGCCGGTGGCGGGCTGGAACTTTATGGCGGGCCTTGTCTCGGTTCTGCTGGGCTTCGTATGGCTGCCTGCGGCCCGCTTGACGGGCTGGCTCAACTGGGGCCTGGTCCACTACGTCCTGCTTGTTGCCCGCTGGCTGGCGTATTTGCCACTTCACGCGCTGTATTTCTCCAACCGCTATTTGAAATACTGGCTGACCTATCTGTATGTGCTTCTGGGTGTATGCCTTGCCTCCCACGGCAGCAGACGGCGATGGTTTCTGGCCGGCCTGCTGGCCGCCGCATCGCTGGCCCTCTGCCTGGGGCTGAACAGCGCGGAGTACCGCTACGGCACCATGGGCGCCATGGCGTTGGACGTGGGGCAAGGGGAGTGCGTGCTGCTCTATTCCGGCAGCGACGCCGTCCTGGTGGACTGTGGCAGCAGCAACAGCTTCATCTCCGCCGGGAACAGGGCCGCCGACCAGATCGGCAGCATGGGCCTGCAGCGGCTGCGGGCTGTGGTGCTGACCCATTACCACGCAGACCACGCCAACGGCATGTTCACCCTGCTCTCCCGCGTGGAGGTGGATCAGCTGCTGCTGCCGGACATCGACGACGAGTTCGGCGTGCGGGATCGGCTGATCGAGGCGGCGCAGCGCCACGGCGTCCAGCTGGTTTTCATCCGGGAGCCGTCCCGGCTTCCCGTGGGCAAGGCTGAGCTGACGGTATTTCCGCCCATCGGACAGGGTGACATGAACGAGCAGGGGTTGACGGTCCTGTGCAGCGCCGGGGATTTTGATGTGCTGATCACCGGCGACATGGCGGGCACTACGGAGAAGCACCTGATCCAGACGTACGATCTGCCGGACGTGGAGGTCCTGGTTGTGAGCCACCACGGCTCCCGGCACAGCTCCAGCGAATTGTTTCTGGAGGCTGTCCAGCCGGAGACCGCCATTATCTGCGTGGGCGAGAACAGCTACGGACACCCGGCGGAGGAGGCGCTGCGCCGACTGTCTGTGGCCGGCGCGGAGATCTATCGGACGGATATGCACGGGAACATCCTGATCACGGTACACGGAGGAGAAGACTGATGGCAACGAGTTCGGTCAAAAATGGGGGACTGGATCTTCTGCGCGGGGCGCTGAAAAGCGGCGATGTGGCCCGCGTCTATATCTTTTACGGCGAGGAGGCCTATCTGCGCCAATACTATCTGGACCAACTCCAGAAGCTGCTGGTGCCGTCCGGATTTGAGGAGTTCAACTATCACCGCTTGAGCGGCAAGGGTCTGGCTGTCCATGAGCTGGCTGAGGCGGTGGAGGCCATGCCCATGATGGCGGAGCATACTATGGTCACCGTGACGGATCTGGATCTCTTCGGCCTGGATGAAAAGGGGAGGGGGCAACTGGTGGAGCTGCTGGGGGACTTCCCGGACTACTGCACCCTGGTGTTCGTCTATGACGTGACGGCCTATAAGCGTGACGGCAAGATGAAAAAGCTCTGCGCCGCGCTGGACGCCCACGCCGTGGAGGTGGAGTTTCGCCAGCAGGAGCGGGATCAGCTCCTGCGCTGGCTCAAACGCCGCTTTGCCGCTCTGGGAAAGGACATCGACAGCGCCGCGGCGGACCATCTGCTGTTCACCTGCGGCACACTGATGACGGATCTGGTGCCGGAGATCGAGAAGATCGGCGCCTACGCCAGGGGACCGCAGATCACTGTGGAGGACATCAATGCCGTGGCGGACCCCGTGCTGGATGCGCGGGTTTTTGACATGACCAACGCCATCACTGCCGGGAAATACGATCAGGCCGCGCGGGTGCTGGGAGAGCTGCTGCGGATGCAGACGGAGCCTATCGCCATCCTGGCGGCTGTGGGCAAGGAGCTGCGGCGGCTGTACACGGCGCGCATGGCGCTGGAGGGCGGCAAGGACCGCTATTGGCTCAAGCAGCTCTGGGGCATGAGCTCCGACTATCCCGCCAGACTGCTGATGGAAGCGGCTCGCCGGGTGGATCACCGGTGGTGCCGGGAGGCGGTGCAGCGCTGCCAGACGCTGGATAAGCGCATGAAGAGCGAGAAGAATATGGACAGCGAGGCGGAGCTGACGCTGTTTCTGATGGAGTTGTCGCAGAAGAGATGAAACCGAGAATCAGTGAGGTCATCGTTGTGGAGGGCCGCTACGATAAAAATACCCTGCTGCAGGTGGTGGACGCCACCGTCGTCACCACAGGCGGCTTCAGCGTCTTTAACGACGAGGAGAAGCTGGCGTTTCTCCGGCGTCTTGCCGCGCAGAGGGGGCTTGTGCTGCTGACCGACAGTGACGGCGCGGGCTTTGTGATCCGCAATTATCTGAAAGGCTCGCTGCCGGCGGATCAAATCAAGCAGGCCTATATCCCCGACATCACCGGCAAGGAGCGCCGGAAAAAGGCGCCCGGCAGGGAGAACAAATTGGGCGTGGAGGGCATGGAACCAGCCGTTCTGCTGGATGCCCTGCGCCGCGCCGGCGCTACCTTTGAGGGGGAGAACCAGCCCATCCGGAGCACGGCTATCACCAAGGCGGAGCTGTTGGAGAAGGGCTATATCGGGCAAAACAGCACGGAGAAAAGAAGACGGCTGCTGCGGGAGCTTTCCCTGCCGTCGCATCTGACGCCCAACGCCATGCTGGAGGCGCTGAACCTGCTGCTGACGCGGGAAGAGTGGGAGAAAATGCAGTATGATATGGTGGAGAATTTTTTCAAAAAAGAATGATTTTTGGTATTGACAACCGGGAGTCTATCTGCTATATTGAATAAGCTCGATTTCAGAAATGCAACCAATGGCCAAGTAGTTCAGTTGGTT
>DGHJ01000013.1:4495-12624 GCA_002392625.1 Oscillospiraceae bacterium UBA3851 | reverse complement strand
GATCCTGGGCGGCTGCATTGACACCATGCTTGACATCTTCGACGGTGAGCGCTACGCGGATATGCCCGCGGTGTGCCGGGAATACGAACTGTTTCCGTCTGCGGAGGACTGGGCGGGTCGCATTTTGCTGCTGGAGACCAGCGAGGAGAAGATAATGCCGGAGAAATTCCGCCTGGCCGCGACGTATTTGAAGAAGGCGGGAGTCTTCTCCGCCGTCAGCGGCGTGCTGGTGGGCAAGCCCATGGACCGGACGTACGAGCGGGAGTATCTGGAGATCCTGATGGAGGTGGTGGACGATCCGGCGCTGCCCATCGTGTGCAATCTCAACGTGGGACACGCCACGCCCCGGTGCATCGTCCCCTTTGGGGTGGAGGCCACCGTGGACACGGAGGCTCAGCGCATCATCTTTGCGCCGAGGGGATAAGGGAAAAAGACAACACGATCCGGGAGGGCATCCCCTTCCGGATCGTGTTTGTTTCTCTTAATAGCCCCTTATCCACGCGGCCAGCACGCCCACGACCTCACGGGCCCAGTAGCCGGGTCCGGCCACCCAGTAGGACGGATTTCCGATGGACAGGGGATCGAGCCCCTCCATTCTGGCAAAGTACTGAGCGCGGTACTGGTGGAAATTGTCGGTGGCGATCGCCACCAGAGGGTCCAGCCCGTTGGACGCGATCAGCGCGGCGGAGTTGGCCAGATTCTGCCGGGTGGAGCCGGAGGATTCCTCCAGGTAGATCCGCGACGGGTCGACGCCCATGGACACCAGCGTGTCCCGGATGCACCGGGCCTCGGTGATGTGCTCGTCGTCGCCCTGTCCGCCGGAGGCCACGCATACAGCGTCCGGATGGGCGTCCAGATACTCGTATGCCGCATTGATCCGGTCCCGCAGCATGAGGCTGGGCCGGTTATCCGGCCACACCTTGCAGCCCAGCACGATAACGGTGCGGGGCGTGTCGGTGGAGGGCCCTGCCCGGTGGACTGCGGCCATAAGCATCAGGGCCAGCACGATAACAGCCACGGACAGCCCAACGGCAATGGCACCTGCGGCGATGCGCTGCAGCCAGAGGGGCAATTTGCCCGGCCACCGGGGCCAGAAGCACACCGACGCGGCCAGAAGCAGCAGAGCCGTTGGCCAGAGCATGCCGATGTGGAGAATGCCGATGCACAGCGGAAGCAGGAAATATGCTGTCAATACCAGACAGATAATACCCAAAACGGGACGGCGCCGCACCGTCTTGTCAGTTCTGCGCCACATGGTTGGCGATGCGCTGCATGATCAGATCCAGGGCCACCAGATTGTGGCCGCCCTCCAGCACAATGATGTCGGCAAACTTCCGGGTGGGCTCCACAAACTGCTCGTGCATGGGCTTGACGGTGGTGAGATACTGGTTGATCACCGACTCCAGGGAGCGGCCCCGCTCCTCCACGTCCCGCAGGGCACGGCGCAGGATGCGCACGTCGGCGTCGGTCTCCACAAAGATCTTGATGTCCAGCAGGTCCCGCAGCTCCTTGTTCTGGAAGATCAGAATGCCCTCCACGATGACCACCTTGGTGGGTTTGACCTCCACGGTCTCGTCGGTGCGGTTGTGGATGGAGTAGTCATACACGGGGCAGTAGATGGTCTGGCCCGCCTTCAGCTTTTTCAGATCCTCGATCATCAGCTCCGTGTCAAAGGCGTCGGGATGGTCGTAGTTTTGCTTGCACCGCTCCTCAAAGGGGCGGTCCTGGCGCTTGTAGTAGTTGTCGTGGTGCACCACGCTGACGTCGCTGCCAAAATGGGCGGCCAGATGTCTGGTCAGGGTGGTCTTGCCGCTGCCGGTGCCGCCGGCGATGCCGATGAACATGATATTCATAGATGAAGCGTACCCCTTCCTGTTGATGCTTCCATTATAAAAAAGCCGGGGCGGAAAAGCAAGAGAGGCGGCGGACATCTTGTAAAAAAAGAGTGAATTTCGTCCGATGGGAGTTGACGAGACGGGGCATTTTGGGTATGATTATGGTAACTCAAAATCGGTACGTGCGCCGCCCAAGCGGTGTTTCTGTGGAGGAATGACCATGAAGCTGGTTAAATGCCCCATCTGCGGGGAGATGTATTCCGATAGCTATAAGGCCTGCCCCTTCTGCGCCGAGAGCGGCCCCTATGAGGGAACGGTCAAGCGCCGCCGCGTGGCGGGACGCCGGGTGGAGAAGCGCCGCGGTCCCAAGATCGTCGGCCCGGCGCTGATCGTCGTGCTTCTGCTGCTGGCGGCGGTGCTGATCTACGCGTTCTTCGGCGATCAGATCAAGGCGAAGCTCCGGCCCGAACCGGAAAAGCCCCCCGTTGAGGACGTGAAGATCACCCTCTCCACGGCGGACGTGGAGCTGAACGTGGGTGAGAGCTATCCGCTGACCGCCTCCGGCTCTGACAGCTACAAGTGGAGCAGCAGCGACGAGGCGGTGGCCACGGTGGATGAAAACGGCACGGTCACCGCCGTGGGCGCCGGTCAGACCATGATCACGGTCATGGATAACAAGGAGCACTCCGCCCGCTGCGAGGTCACTGTGAAGGAAGCCGGCGAGCCGGCCGGACCGGGGACGGACGATCCCGGCCCGGATGACCCCACCCCGGTGGAGCCCGGCACCGACCCGGCCAAGGAGCTGCTCATGTGCGCCGAGTGGAGCGGCAGCGAGCTGCCCAAGGCCACCATCAACGGCGAGCTGATGTACGACATGACCCTCTCCAGCGGCTCCACCAGGCTGTTCATCTCCGGCACCGAAAGCGACGTGCATTGGGCCAGCGACTACGCCGGCGTGACGGTGAGCAGCAACGGCACCGTGACCCGCGTCTCCCGCGGCACGGCCTACATCACCGCCACGGTGGACGGCCAGACCCTCAAGTGCCGCGTGCTGGGATAATCAAATCAGCAAACGATAGAGATAGAAACGATAGAGATAGAAAAGATCCGCCTGTTTTTCAGGCGGATCTTTTTCACGCAGAATTTACCAGGTTTTTTGCCGCATAGGAGGACAGATCCGGGAAAAGCTATGGTTGCGATACCCAACGAGCGTATTGCTCAACTGATTTGAAAGGAGATTATCCAATATGTCCAGCAAGAATACCAATCGACTGAACGTCCCTGAGTCCCGCAACGCCATGGATAAGTTCAAGATGCAGGCTGCCAACGAGGTTGGCGTGAACCTGAAGGACGGCTACAACGGCGACCTGACCTCCCGCGAGGCCGGTTCCGTGGGCGGCCAGATGGTTAAGCGCATGATCGAGTCCTACGAGAAGAGCCTGTAAAAAACGGAGCTTTTCGACGAAACGGCCCGCCGCTGATGCGGCGGGCCGTTTTCTGTTAATCCGGCAGCGTGGCGTCCCACAGGAGCCACGTGCCCGCCAGCAGGAGACGGTCCTGGGGGGAGAAGACGCCCCAGCGGTCCGGCAGGCACAGCTCCTGCTCCTCCACGGGGCGGCCCCGGCAATCCAACAGCGAGCGCTGCACGCAAAGAAGCTGGCGCCGGTCCATGCTGGACAGGGTCAGGGTGCTGGTGCCGGAGAGGCCGTAGCTCACCACCTGCTGGGCCTGCCAGACGGGACTGTACAGGCCCTCCGGCACCAGCAGCGTTTCACAGCACAGGGGGCAGTCTGCCAGACGCATGGCCTCCGGCGCCGAGAGGGCGCACAGCAGCCAGCGGCTTTGGGCCGGCGCGGCCGGGCGACAGACGACCTCCGGCGGAAGCGAGGGGACCAGCTCCAGCGGGCAAAAACAGACACAAGCTGCCATTTTTTCTCACCTCGTTCCTTATTTTTTACCCGCAGGCACATTTTTATGCTGCGCAGGCGGCCAATCTGTGATATAATAGCCGCAAGACAGCTATTATACTTATTTCGTTCGCCAATTTCTCGCCGCCAAAGGCAGCAACCGAAATTGATGCGATATCATACATATATCAGCCATTACAAACCGAGGAGGGGGCGCCATGCACGTCAGGGAACACTGGAATACCGTCCGGCAGCACCGCTCGCTGGTGCGCCAATACTGCATGAAGCTGGGCCTTGTGTGGCAGGGATTGACCCACGACCTGTCCAAGTATTCTCCGGTGGAGTTCTGGCGGGGCGCCGTATTTTACCAGGGCTACCGCTCCCCCAACGACGAGGAGCGCCGGGAAACGGGCGTCAGCCTGGCCTGGCTCCACCACAAGGGTCGCAACCGCCACCACTTTGAGTACTGGATCGACTACCGCGTGGGCGAGGACGGCAAGGTGTTCATGGGCGGGTGCAAGATGCCCAAGCGCTACGTGGCGGAGATGTTCTGCGACCGCATTGCCGCCTGCCGGGTCTACCAGGGCGACAAGTACACAGACGCCTCGCCCTACGACTACTACCAAAAGAGCAAGGGCCATATCTGGATCCACCCGGAGACCAGCGACCTGCTGGACCGGTGGCTGCTGCTTCTCAAGGAGCAGGGGGAGGCCATCGCCTTCGCCCATATCCGGCTGGAGCTGAAGGACGAGAACTATTGAAGAGACAGCGATCCATTTTTTTGCCGGATCGGATGACTTTTTCCTTGATTTTCTAAACCGCCCGTTATAAAATATCGGTTGACATTTTACGGAGAGGTTTGCAAGAACGATGAGCAATCCCTATAAAACCCGCAAAGGCGGCGCCACGGTGACGGTGTTCGTGCCCTACGACTGCCAGAACAACTGCCCCTTCTGCATCAACAAGCGCGAATACGCCGATTGCACAGGCTTCAGTCTCGACGCCATCATTGAGAGCATCCGCACCATGGACGCCATCACACCCTGCTGCGACTTCGTGTTCACCGGCGGCGAGCCGCTGGCCAATCTGGAGGCGCTGCAGCAGATGCTGGACGCCATCCCCACCACCCACAAGGTGTATATCAACACCACCTTCCCCGTCCAGGCCACCACAACGCTGGAGGAGATGCTGGACTTCACCCGGCGGAACCGGGAAAAGATCACCTGCATGAACATCTCCCGCCACCTGCAGAAGTACGTGGAGGAGTCCCCGGATGAGGTGATCGCCCAGATCGCCTGCCCCACCCGGATCAACTGCGTGCTCTATAAGCACTATCCGGCCCACAGGCTGCCGGAGTATGTGGAGCGGTTCCTGAAGTACGGCATCCCCGTGCAGTTCCGGTACGACTACACCGAGACCACGCCGGAGAATCTGTACGAGGAGGAAAACGACCGCATCTTGCAGGATCTCCGCAGCATGTTCACCTACAAGGGACTGGACGGCTGCCGCATGCGCAACGGCTTCCACTTCGAGTACAAGGGTCTGCACATGACGTACCATAAGACGCTGCCCTACTCCACCATCGTGGAGACCGACGAGAACGGCGTCACCTACGACATCCTGTATGACATCGTCATCAAGCAGAACGGCGACATCCACTCCGATTGGACCGGCGTTCCCCTGGACGTGGAGGCCTACCGCCACGTGGTGTTCGAGCCCTACGATCTGCACGTGATCAACGGGACCATTGATTTCTGAACGCGTAAAAAATGACCGCCCGGCGGGCGGTCATTTTTTACGCTTTTTTCAATCCCGGATGACACCGGCCCGGCGGAGGGCGATGACAATGAGGGGGATCAGCACGATGTGGAGCACGATGGCGGGCCAAGCGGTGACGAAGTGGGCAGTGAGGAAGGCGGACAGGGTATAGGTGCCCTCCTTGGCGCCTACGCTGTAAAGCACCACGTTGGCAAGGCCTGATACGATGCGCCCGGCCACCATGGCCGCGATCAGCGACACGTAGATGTAGGGCGTCTTCCTGGGCAGGCGGCGGTACAGCAGGCCGCTGACCAGGCCGTACACCGCCAGCTCAAAGGCCATGGCCACGAAAGTGGGGTAGGGCGGGAACTGGAACAGCAGGTGGCGCAGGATGGGGGCGATGAAGCCCACGGCCAGGGCCCACCAGGGGCCGCACAGGAAGCCCGCCAGCAGGACGGGGATGTGCATGGGGCTCAAAAGCTGGCCTACCTGGGGGATGTGGCCGGTGATCAGGGGCAGCACCATGCAAAGGGCCAGGCACACGGCGGCGTAGACCAGCCGCAGCAGGGGATCATGGCTTTTGGCGGTCATATCAGCCCTCCAGCCTGTCGATGAAGTCCATCACCACGGCGTCCAGCCTCTCCATGGCGGCGGCAAAGTTGAAATTGAAGTCGTTGTCGCCGAAAAGACAGTCGGACACGGACTTGACGGCCATGAAAGGCACCCGGTTGCGCAGGCAGACCTGGGCCACGGCGCAGCCCTCCATTTCGCACAGCAGGGGGTGGAACTTCTCGGCGATGTGGCGGGCGCGGGGGGTGTCGGTGGCAAACCAGTCGCCGGTGGCCACCAGACCGGTGCGGTAGGGGTGGCCGGTACCGTCCATGGCGGCCTTGGCCCGCTCCAGATCGGCGGTGGGGAACACGGTGCGGTGGACGGTGGCCACGAAGCCCTCGGCCTCCGGACCGTCCAGGGCGCTGGTGTCGAAGTCGTGCTGGCAGAAGCCCTCGGCCAGCACCACCGTGCCGATGGGCACGTCCTCAAAGCAGCCCGCCACGCCCACGTTGATGATAAGATCGGGGTGGTAGAGGCTGATGAGCAGCTGGGTGGACATGGCGGCGTTCACCTTGCCCACGCCGCCGCAGCAGGCGATCACGTTGGGACGGATGCGGTAGAACTCCACACCGGCTACCGTCTGCAGCAGAGGGGTGTCGTCGCCGTGGAGCATGCTGGCGATCTCCGCCCGCATGGCATACATCAGGGCAATGTTCATGGGAACTCTCCTTTTATCTATGTATTACAGGGCCCGCAGGCAGGCCGGGCGCAGGCCCTGGCCCAGCATCCCTTGGTGGACGCGGGAGAGCAGGGCGGGCTTGTCGGCGTTCAGTGTGCCCTTCAGGGTCAGAAAGTTGCTGGCGTGGTTCATGCGAAAGACGCTGCCCTCACTGTCGATATGGTGGAGGAAGATCTCCGTCTCCCGCAGAATGTCCGCCGGGCCGGGCACCGTGAAGCTGCCCTCGCTGACCCACCGCTCCAGGGGCGTGCCCGGCTCCACCATCAGCGTAAGAAGTCCGATATACTCCGGCTTCATGGCGGACAAGGCCTGGGCCGTGCCCATGGCGTGGTCGGCCAGCAAATCGAGGCTCCCCAGGCCGGAGATGGCGGTGACGCTGAGGGCCAGACCGCAGCGCCGGGCCTTTTGCCCCGCAGCAATGATGGAGGCAGCGTCGTGGCCCTTGTTCATCTTCTCCAGCACGGCGTTGCAGCCGGACTCCAGCCCCATGTAGACCATGGTGAGGCCGGCGGCGCGGAGAGCGCGCAGCTCCTCCTCGGTTTTTACGTGGAGGCTGGTGGGGGATGCATAGCAGGTGACACGCTGACATTCCGGGAACAGCTCGTACACCCAGCCCAGGATCTCCAGCAGCTGCTCCGCCGGGCGGATCAGCGCGTCGCCGTCGGCCAGGAACACCCGCTCCACCGAGCGATAGACCTGGCGGGCCAGCTGGAAATCCTCCCGGATCTCCGCCATGGGGCGCAGGGCAAAGTGCTTGTCATCGTACATGTCGCAGAAGGCGCAGCGGTTGTGGCTGCAGCCGTAGGTCACCTGCACGATGAGGCTGCAGGCCTCGCTGGGCGGGCGGTAGACCTTTCCCTTGTATCGCATGGCAGTGGCTCCTTCTATCAAGTATCCTCCATTATGCCATAAGCACAAGGGGCTTATGGTATAATGTCGCATCAATTTCGGTTGCCGCCTTGGCGGCGAGAAATTGGCGAATAAATGAAGTATAATAGCCGTCCTGCGGCTATTATGCCACAGATCCCGCCGTTTGAAAAGGGTATATTTTCCGCCGCCGGGGCATAGGCTGTTCCATCTTAACCAACGAGGTGGAACCATGGAACAGAATTTCAACCGTGTATCGCTGTGCGGCGCAGTGGTGGGGGAGCCGTATCTCTCCCACATCAACCACGGTGAGAGCTTTTATAAATTTCCCCTGGACGTGCCGCGGCTCAGCGGCCAGTGCGACCGGCTGACGGTGGTGACCCCCGGCGCCCTGCTGGAGCAGACGCCGCTGGCCGTGGGCGACACGGTGCGTCTGGCGGGCCAGCTGCGGTCCTTCAACAACAAGAGCGG
>DGHJ01000013.1:2493-4386 GCA_002392625.1 Oscillospiraceae bacterium UBA3851 | reverse complement strand
GACGGCGAGCCGGAAAACTGCATCCAGCTCTCCGGCGTCATCTGCAAGCAGCCCATCCTCCGCCGCACGCCCCTGGGACGGGACATTTGCGACATCATCCTGGCGGTGAACCGGCGCTACGGCCGGGCGGACTACCTGCCCTGTATCGCCTGGGGCGCCGTAGCCCAGCAGACGGCGGACATGGGCGTGGGCCGGCGGCTGACGGTGGAGGGCCGGGTCCAGAGCCGGGTCTACACCAAGGTGGTGCCCGGCGGTACCGAGGAGCGGGTGGCCTATGAGGTCAGCATCATGCGCCCGGCGGAGATCGAGGAGTTTTGGGAGGAAATAGAATAAGGGCGTGTTGCAAAATGCGCTGCATCCGTCATTCCCACGCCGGTGACCGACGTCACCAGCGTGGGAATCCGTCTCCCCTTTTGCAGGGGATGCCGATTGCCACGGCCCCGTTGGGGCCTCGCAATGACAGAAGTGGACATTTTGCAACACGCCTTTTGCGATGTGTGTGAGGAAGCGGTTCAGGGCACCAGATTGGTGTCGATCACCTTTTGGGCAAGCTCTGCGTCGGCGAAGTCAAAGAGGATGATGCCGTAGCGCTCCCCGGCCACCAGCTCCTCCGCGAGGAACAGCTCGTTCAGCGCCGCGGCGAACTTCCGGGGGTGGGGCACCGTGCCCTGGGCTGTGCTGAGGAAGTTGAGGCAGAAGGCGTTCTCTGTGGCGGTGGTGTTGCGCAGGGTGTACTGCACTGCGTTCCACTTGTCCTCCACACCGTAGTGGTAGCGGTCCTGCACCGCCAGGGTGAAGGCGTCCATCCCCGCCACGGCGATGGGATCCTCCAGCACCGTGGGATCGCCCTGGTCGGCCCAGTCGAAGTTCAGGCCCAGGTCGCCCGCGTAGCGGCGGCACAGCACGATGCGGCCCCGGACCTCGCCCAGGGTGGGAATTCGGTTCTCCGTGAACCACCTCTCCGGCGCCTCGGCCACCTTTTGCTCCAGCAGGGCCCGCACCGCGTTCACGTCGTCGCCGGAGCGCTCCGGCTTCACGCAGAAGATCACCGTCTCGCCGGGGTGGACGTCCAGAAAGCGCAGGGCGTCGGCCACCACGCTGTCATAGGTCAGGGCGCCGGACCAGATGGCCGCGCCGCTGCGGCAGGCGCCGAAGGCGTGGATGATCTCCAGCCCGTCGCCGGCCTTGTTCAGCGCCACCCGCACGTCCAGATAGCGGTAGCCGTTATCCAGCTGCCGGGAGATGGAGGTGTTCTGGTCCTGGAAGATGTAGGCGGGGAAGATAAAGCGGGTGCCGCTGTCGTGGGTGCCGGGGATGTTGATGAGGCTCAGGGGCCGGTCATCGCTGAGCTGGTCCATCCAACCGGCGCGGGATGGATCGGGGTAGACGTCCTTCCCGCCGGGGTAGAGGAGTCCCGTGCAGTACAGCAGGGCCGCCAGCAGCAGGACCAGGCAAATCAGCCGGGGCAGGAGACGGGGCTTCTTTTGCTTCTTTTCTTTCTTCACTTTCCTCATAAAGATACCTCCTGATGAGTTGAATGGGTGGTCACAGGTCCAGCGTGCGGCGCCTGGACGCCACGCGGCGGTAATAGATCAGCGTCATGGCCGAGCACAGCAGCCAGCCGGCGGGATAGCCCATGAGGATGGGCACCACGGTGTTGGAGATGTAGTGGGACATGACGTAGAGATAGATCTGACGGAACACCACGAAGGAGCTGATCATGAACACCATGGGGGCGCGGCTGTCCCCCGCGCCCCGGAGGGCGCCGGAGTAGATCTGGTTGATGCAGCACAGGACGTACAGGGGGGAGATGTACCGCAGCATCAGCGTGCCGTAGGCCACCACCTCCGGCTTGGCGTTGAAAAAGGCGGTGAGCTGGGGGGCAAAGATCAG
>DGHJ01000013.1:0-2340 GCA_002392625.1 Oscillospiraceae bacterium UBA3851 | reverse complement strand
TTCTGGCCCACGAAGGTGGTGGCGGACAGAGCCAGGGACTGCATGGGCAGGAACATGACCTGGTCGATCTTGGTGTAGGCGGTCCAGCCGGACATGCAGTCGGCGCCGAAATGGTAAATATATCCGGTGACGAAAATGTTGGAGAAGGCGGTGACGGCCATCTGCAGCGCGGCGGGCAGGCCCACCTTCAAAATGCGCTTGAGAAGATCCCAATGGACGGCCAGCTTCCGCGGCTCCATGCGGATGCAGGAGTTGTACTGCATCAGCACGAGCAGCACCAGCACCGCCGACACGCCCTGGGCAATGATGGTGGCCAGGGCCACGCCCCGGACGCCCATGTGGAGGTGCAGCACGAAAAAAAGGTCCAGCACCGTGTTCAGCACCGCGGAGACGATAAGGAACAGGAACGGCCGGCGGCTGTCACCCACCGCGCGGAGGATGCCGGCGCCCATGTTGTAGATCAGCAGGCCCATGATGCCGGCGAAGTAGATGGAGAGGTAGGCCGTGGACTCCGGCATCACCTCCGGCGGCGTGTTCATCAGCCGCAGCAGCGTGGGGGCCAGGCCCATGCCGATGCCGGTGAAGGCCACGCCCACGATCAGCGTGATGACGATGGCGGTGTGGACGGTCCGGGACACCTTTTCCTCCATTTTGGCGCCGTAGTACTGACTGATGACCACACCGGCGCCGCTGCTGAGCCCCATGAAAAAGCCGATGAGCATGTTGACGATGGGGCCCACGCTGCCCACGGCGGAGAAGGCCTCGTTGGACACGAAGTTGCCCACCACCCAGGTGTCCACCATATTGTAGAGCTGCTGGAACACGTTGCCCGCCAGCAGGGGCAGGGCAAACAGGATCAGGTGCCGGGTGATGCTGCCCGTGGTCATATCCACGTCGTAGCGTCCGCGGCGCGCCGGGGTCTGGTTCAAAAGGAATCACCAACTTCCGCTTTTTTCTGTATCTGTTATTTAGTATACAACATAATTTGCCATGTTGCAACCGGAGACGGTGATGTGTTATCATATTCAGGAATGTACGGAGCAGCATCATATCCGTAACGAATGAGAGGAGAAAGAGAGAAAAATGGACAAATCGATCAGTCATTATAACCTGGGCCGCAGCTGCCTGCTGGCCATAGCCGCCTTCGGCGCGGTGAACACGCTGATGGCTCTGGCGGGGCTGGGGACGTATTTCCTGTTTTCCAACTTCCTGGCCTATATTTCCGCTATTTTCTTCCGCGCCGGCTACGAGGAGACAGGCGAGGGACTGTTCCTGGTGATCGGCGCCGTGGCCGCCGTGCTGATTCTGGGATTGTTCCTGCTGTGCTGGCTCCTGTCCAAAAAGCACCGGGGCTGGCTGGTCGTGGGCCTGGTGCTGATGATCATCGACACGCTGGTGGTGGTCTACTGCGCGTTTGCGCTGTTCAGCCCTGTGGAGATGGCGCTGGACATTATCTTCCACATCGTCATGATCGTGGAGCTGGTGCTGGGCGTATCTGCATCCAAAAAGGCCCTGGCGGAGCCAGAGCCCCAGGAGGCCGCCGAGCCCTGGGAACAGCAGCCGGCGGAGAAGCCGGTCCCTGAGATCGCCGAGGAGAGCGACGCAGCCAACGACTGAGGCAGAAAAAGTTGATTTCAGCCGCATTTTTGTGTTGACAAACTTGACAGAGGCTGATAAACTACTTAAGCCGCTTTGAATGGGCACAAAGGGCCGGCCGTGAGCCGGACGCCCCCGACAGCGAGTCCGTAATAAAGGAAAGGCAGGTGCAACAAGGTATGCAGGCAATCATCGTGACCGGTGGAAAGCAGTACAACGTCTCCGAGGGCGATACGCTGTTCATCGAGAAGCTGAACGCGGAGGCCGGCGAGGACGTGGTGTTCGACCAGGTTCTGGCCATCGTCGACGGCGAGAACACCAAGTTCGGTACTCCCGTGGTGGAGGGCGCGAAGGTGGACGCCAAGGTCGTCAAAAACGGCAAGGGCAAGAAGATCCGCGTGTTCAAGTACACCCCCAAGAAGGGTTACCGCAAACGTCAGGGCCATCGTCAGCCCTATACCAAGGTCGAGATCGGCAAGATCTCCTTCTAAGGGACAAGCATGACGAGCGTAACGTTCCTCACAGAGGAAGCCCGCATCATCGGATTTGATGCGACCGGCCACAGCGGTTACGCCGATGCGGGCGAGGACATCGTCTGCGCGGCCATCACCAGCGCGGTGCGTCTTGTGGATGCCACCGTCAACGAGGTGATGGGGCTGTGCGCCTCGGTGAAAGTGGATGAAGCAAGCGGCTCCATCGCGTTCCGTCTGCCGGGAGGTCTCTCCCAGACGGCGGAGAGCACCT
>DGHJ01000012.1:3204-5483 GCA_002392625.1 Oscillospiraceae bacterium UBA3851 | reverse complement strand
GACCAGCAGGTCCGCGGCGCCATCGTCCTGCCCAACGGCACCGGCAAGACCGCCCGCGTCCTGGTGTTCGCCAAGGGCGACAAGGCCGACGCTGCCCGCGCCGCCGGCGCCGACTACGTGGGCGACATGGACATGGTGGAGAAGATCCAGAAGGAGAACTGGTTTGATTTCGACGTGGTCGTCGCCAGCCCCGACATGATGGGCGTGGTGGGCCGCCTCGGTAAGCTGCTGGGCCCCAAGGGCCTGATGCCCTCTCCCAAGGCCGGCACCGTGACCCCCGACGTGGGCAAGGCCGTGAAGGAAGTCAAGGCCGGTAAGGTGGAGTACCGTCTGGACAAGACCAACATCATCCACTGCCCCATCGGCAAGGTGTCCTTCGGCGCTGACAAGCTGTTTGAGAACTACACCGCTCTCATGGGCGCCATCATCAAGGCCAAGCCCGCCGCCGCCAAGGGCCAGTATATCCGCTCCTGCGTGGCCGCCAGCACCATGGGCCCCGGCGTGAAGATGAACGCCGCCAAGCAGCTCTGATTCTGATCCGCAACACGAACGGAAACCGGCCGATCTTTCCGGCCGTCTTCGCGCCATGCATCACGAAAATGCTCGGAAATACACAAAGTATTCCCTGCGCTTTTCGTTTCGCCTGACACAAAGCCGCCTCGGAAATCCCCGGCCTCTCCCGTCCGTGTTCCGGATCTCCGCACCCGCGAAAGCAGGTCATGCACTTGTCCTTCTTTCTTGGGTGCGGTGGGGAGCAGCCAATGGAAGCTCTCCCATTTGTGTCCCGTATATGGGGATGTACCCCAAAGCCTTCCCCCCTGGGAGAAGGTGCCGAGCGAAGCCGTGACGGATGAGGTGTCATTGCGAGGAGGGCGCAAGCCCGACGCGGCAATCCGCGATACTCCTGCGGAGAGAACGGATTCCCACGCCGCTGCGCGGCTCGGAATGACAGAGCGGAAAGGAAGCCGCACCTGTCATTGCGAGGGCAGTGACCGACGTCACTGCCCGCGGCAATCCGCATCCCCAAAAACCCGGCAAAAAAAGTATATTCAAGGCTTGACAAACGCCAACGCCTTGCGTATAATCACATCGTTGCGTTCCAAAGACAGCAGGTGGCCGCAAGGCCGTAAGTCCTGCCGAGGATGGCAAATCGTTTGATTGCTTCACCGTCCTCTTGTCTTTCGGCAGGAGGACGGTTCCTTTTTTAGAACGCACCGACCAATTCTCATGGAGGTGAAACACAAGAATGCCCAACGCAAAGGTACTGTCTGAAAAGCAGGCGATCGTGGCCGCTCTGACCGAGAAGATCCAGAAGGCCGCTGCCGGCGTCATCGTTGACTACAAGGGCATCACCGTGGCAGAGGACACCGCTCTGCGCGCTGAGTGCCGTGAAAACAACGTGGAATACGCCGTCATCAAGAACACCCTGCTGCGCTTCGCGTTCAACAACTGCGGTCTGGACGCGCTGGACGATCAGCTCAACGGCACCACTTCTCTGGCTGTCTGCGCTGACGATCCCGTGGCTCCCGCCCGTGTGCTTGCCAACTACGCGGACAAGCTGAAGGACAAGTTCGAGATCAAGGGCGGCTTCATGGAGGGCAAGGTCGTCTCTCTGGAGACCATCCAGGCCCTGGCCGCCATCCCCGCGCTGCCCGTCCTGCAGGCTCAGGTCCTGGGAACCATGCTGGCCCCCATCTCCTCTCTGGCCTGCGTCCTCAAGCAGATCGCCGAGAAGAACGGCGCTCCCGCCGAGGAAGCCGCCGCTGAGTAAGCGGCACGATCCCCCAAACACAACATTCTACTAAAACAGGAGGAAATTACAATGTCTGAGAAGATCAATGCTCTGATCGAAGAGATCAAGGCCCTTACCGTTCTGGAGCTCAGCGAGCTGGTCCACGCCCTGGAGGAGACCTTCGGCGTGTCCGCCGCTGCCATGGCCGCTCCCGCTGCCGCCGCTGCCGCCCCCGTGGAAGAGAAGACCGAGTTCGACGTGGTTCTGGCCGGCTTCGACGCCGCTGCCAAGCTGAAGGTCATCAAGGCCGTCCGTGAGATCACCGGTCTGGGCCTGGGCGAGGCCAAGGCTGCCGTTGAGAACAACCCCACCACTCTGAAGGAGGCTGTCTCCAAGGAGGAGGCCGAGGAGCTGAAGAAGAAGATCGAGGAAGTCGGCGGCAAGGTCGAGCTCAAGTAAGTTTCACCGATCATTCCATGAAGAAAGCAGACGCGATGTTTCGCGTCTGCTTTTCATACTGTCAAAAAAGTCCGTAGAGCGTTGGTTC
>DGHJ01000012.1:0-3094 GCA_002392625.1 Oscillospiraceae bacterium UBA3851 | reverse complement strand
AATCACCGTTTTCCGAACTTTTTTTGAAAGTTCGGAAAACGCCACAGCTTGTCAAAAAAGCGGCTTTGCCGCTTTTTTGACAAGCTGAGCAGACGCGAAGCTTCGCGTCTGCTTTTTTTCGTGTCATTGCGAGGCGAGCCTTGCCCGCCGCGGCGATCCGCAGGTAGAAGGGACGGATTCCCACCACCGGTACGCACCGGTCTCGGAATGACAGGGAGGGAGTCTTTGCAGAGACCGAAGAGGGCGTCATTGCGAGGGCATGTAGGGGCGGGCCTCTGCGCCCGCCAAAAGCCTTCCCCCCACCGGGGGAAAGGTGGCGCGAAGCGCCGGATGAGGGGGCGACATCGCGGAAACGCACCGGTAGAACACCCTGTCATTGCGAGGGCTTGTAGGGGCGGACGACCCTGTCCGCCCTTTGCCCGTGGCAATCCGTCGTTTTTAGGGGGTGGTTCCGCTCCTGCGGGAGCGGGTGACTTTGCCAACAGCGGCAAAGTCACCAAAACGCCGCTTAGAAACTACGTTTCTAAGGACTTCCTTTCGCGCTTCACGGCTCAAATATTGCTGCCGTCTGCCACGCGATCACGGAAACGTGGCAATCCACGTATGGTTGACGATGCGCTCTGCGCCTGTTATCGCTATCGCTTCGCTGCGCTCTACTCTATTGTTGAGGCGTTGTGCGTCTATCGACGGGCGGGCAGAGACGCCCGCCCCTACGGCAGCCCCGCAGCGTCTCGCCTTGCAGGGGCCGGCGACCCCGCCGGCCCGCCCGAAGCATCCAACGGCCCGCCTTTACGCCGCGTCGCCGTCGGGCCAGTGCACCAGCGTGATGCCCTGGCCGCAGGTGCCGTCGCCCCGGTCGTAGAGGGTGCGGAAGCTCTCCGTGCCGCCGTCCACCAGCTGCCGCTCCACGCTGCCGTCGGCACTGTGGCTTTCCACCAGCAGGTAGACCGTGGCCGCCTCCACCGTGATCTCGTCGTCCACGTGACCCGGCTCGTATTCCCGCCGCGCCACCTCGTTGTTCTCACCGTCCATCTGCAGCACCACGATGCGTTCCGGCCGCTCCGCCGCCTGCAGATTGACCTCCGCCGAGCCGGTGTAGGTCCGTTCCGCGCCGTTTTCCGTGACGGTGGTGGTCTCGGAGATAGTGAGGGAGCTGAGGCCGTACAGCTCATTCGTATCCTGGTAGAAGCTGTCGCCCGGCTTCGTGTACACCCGGCCGTCCGCCGTCTGGTACACCGGGTTCAGATGCAGGGTCAGCTCCTGCCCCTTCAGCAGGACCAGCGTGCCGCTGACATTCAGGGCGTCGATTTCCCCGTCAGTGCTGTTGAAATGGGTCCGGCCATCCACCAGATCGATATTGGCGGTGTTGTAGCCGTGGCCGTCATCACCGGACACATGGGCGGCATACAGCTGCCAACCCGTCAGGCCGGGGAAGGTGTAGAGGCCCTGGGAACAGTCGGCCCAGAGTCGACCGTCGCCGTCCAGCAGCTCCGGGGACAGGAAGTCCTCGGTCACGTAGGTACCGATCAGCCGATCCGGCTGGACCACACCCGGCGCGGCGGTTTCCCTGGCCAGCTGGCAGCCCGTCAGCGCCAGCGCCAGTACCGCCGAGAGCAGCAGAATGATTCCTTTACGCTTCATCGTCGTTCTCCTCCAGTTCTCCGTCAAATTTCAGAATGTCGCCCACGTCGCAGTGCAGATAGTAGCAGATACGGTTGACGGTGTGGAAGCGGATGCCCTTGGCCTTGCCGCTGCGCAGGATGGACAGGTTGGCCTCGGTGATGCCCACCAGGGCGCACAGCTCCTTGCCGGTCATGCCCCGCTCCTTCAAAATGTCCTCCAGATAAACTCGAATCGCCATAGCCCCACCTCACACGAACAGGTCGTTGTCGTCCTGCAGGGCCTTGCCCCGGCGGATCAGCTGAACGAGCACCAAGGCCACCAGGGTAAAGGCTATGGCGTCCAGCGGCACGGACAGCGCTACGTTCAGCTTCAGCACGGACCCGGCCAGCCCCAGCTGCACCAGTGCCATGACCAGCTGCGACACCACCGTGACGGCTACCGCCACGCCGCACCGCCGCGCCAGCGCGTCCGCCACCTCCGCCGACTGGGCGGAGTAGGGGGCCTGCGCCATGGGCCGAAGCAGCTTGCCCATGGCGGCGATGACCCAGACGTTCAGCACATCGGGCAGGATCTTCACCAGGTATTGGACGATCAGCAGCGCCTCGCTGCCCAGCAGAGTGCCTGCCTCGGCGCCGGTGTTGCTCTCCCGCATGGAGCGGATGGCCGCCAGCAGCTCAGCCAGGCTGTCGCCAAAGGCGCCGTAGACGAACAGGGCCGCCAGCACCCACAGGACCACCGTCGCAGCCCGCCACAGGTGTTTTTCCTCGCCGCTGAACAGGGCGCGGGTCAGCCGCAGCAGCCCGTAGCCCACCAGCATGCCCCAGATCACCAGGCCGATGGCGACCCGCTCCAGCGTCGAGCCGTAGACCGCCGCCAGCCGTCCGGGGTTGATGAGGGTGTAGAGCCCCCAGAACAGCAGTGCGCTGAGCGCCGCCAGCATCGCGTCCTCCGCCGCCCAGCGCCGCCTGCGCCGGATCAGCCCCAGGGCCAACAGCGGCAGCAGGCAGATCAGGACATAGAGGACGATGGCCACGGCGTTGCCCACGCCGCTGCCCAGGGACAGCGTTCGCAGCAGTGTGGCGATCTGGGCCCACGGCACGGCGGTGACCAGGGGCAGGGGGGAGCCGTCGATGGCGCCGGTAAAGCACAGCGCCGCCAGCGCCGCCGCCTCCACCGCCAGCAGCGGCCAGTAGAGTTTTCTATTCATCCGCTCATCTCCTTTGCAGAAATTATTGTCTTGCGATAATCGGAGTGTAGCACAGAGATTATTGTTTGTCAATAATTTTTTGGAAAAGTTCTGCAAATGAAATAAACGGCGGCACACACAGGTGCCGCCCTGCGATTGTCTCCCACGCCTCTCCGCAGGGGGCGGCGTCCCCGACGCCCCGCCGACGTGCGCCAACCCCAAAAAAAGAGGCCCGCCTGCCAAGCTGGGGCGTTTTCCGAACTTTCAAAAAAAGTTCGGAAAACG
>DGHJ01000109.1:2906-8424 GCA_002392625.1 Oscillospiraceae bacterium UBA3851 | reverse complement strand
CGGTAGATGCTCTGCTTCACGTCGCCCACGGCGAACAGCCGCCGTCCGTCGCCGGAGACGGCGCGGAAAATGCAGTTCTGCACCTCGTTGCTGTCCTGATATTCGTCCACCATCACCTCCCGGTAGCGGGCGGCCACGTGTTCGGCCAGCTCGGTGGGCGCGCCGTTTTCATCCAGCAGCAACGCCACGGCCAGGTGCTCCTGGTCGGAAAAATCAATGCAGTTGCGGCGCACCTTCTCCGCCCGGTAGGCCTGGGAGAAGTCCTCCAGCAGCTCCATCAGCGCCAGCATGGCCGGGGCCATGGCCCGCAGGTCCGAAAGATGCTCTGCCGAGGTCACCCGGTAGGGCGCGAGCAGCTTTTCCTCCATCTCCTTCCGGCACCGGTCCCACACCGCCTTGGCCCGGTCCTTGCGCGCGGCCAGGGTCTTGTCCCGCACGCCGCTGAGCCTGGGGAATTCTACCGTCAGGCGGCCCATGGCGTCCCAGCCGTCAGCGGCGGCCGCGCCGAACCGGCGCAGCTGGGCCGCCACCTCCAGGAACTGCTGTCCGTATTTGTCCCAGATGCCGGGGCAGTCCCGGAAATCCGCCGCCTCCCGCTCCAATCGCTCCGCCCAGAAGGCGGCGCGGCGCAGCGTGTTTTCCATGAGGACCCGGCCGTAGTCCGTGTCCGCCAGATCGGCGGGGATGTCCGCCCAGATCCGCCCCGCCTCCCGCAGCCAGCGCAGCGGGTAGGGGTGACTCTGTAGCTTGTCGTGGAGCTGCAGCACCAGCGCCTCCAGCGCCCGGTCGTCCCGGCCGGCGCCCAGGGTCCGGGCCAGCAGCTCGGCCTTTTCGTCGCCGCCCTCCAGCCTCTCGTAGAAGCGGTCCAGCACCCGCTGCAGCACCCGGACGCGCAGCAGCTCCGCCTCCGGATCGTCCAGCACGCGGAAGTCCGGCGTCAGGCACCGGTCCTCCACCGCGCCCAGCAGATGGACGTTCTCCCGCAGCAGCGTGACGCAGAAGGCGTCCACCGTCTTGATGTCCGCCTGATAGACCCGAAACATCTGGGCGCGCAGATGGGCGTCGTTGGGCCGGTCCGCCACGGTGCGGCTCAGCGCCGAAGCAATCTTGCCCCGCAGCTCCGCCGCGGCGGCCTTGGTATAGGTGATGATGAGGAAGTCGTCCACGTTGCAGTGCTCCTCGGCCATGTAGGCGAAGAGCCGCTCCACCAGCACCTTCGTCTTGCCGGAGCCGGCGGCGGCGGACACCAGCAGCGCGCCGCCCCGGTCGTGGACCGCCGTGGCCTGCTGGGGCGTCAGTTGGATCTCAGCCATGGCTCTCCTCCTCTCCCGTCTTCGTGTCGATGAACTGCCAGAACTCGTCGGCCCTGGGCTTTCGCAGGTAGTGCCACCTGTCGCGCCCCTCGTCGAAATTGCAGGCCGCGGCGAAGGGGCAGTAGGTGCAGGCGGTCTTGCGGGGGCCGCGGTTGTAGGGATCGGCGTCGATATTGCCCTGCTGCAGCTCCTGGGCGATCTGGTGCAGCAGCCTGTCCACGTAGCGGCTCAGCTTGCCCAGCCGGGACGCCGAGGCCAGACTGCCGGTGAGGCTGCCGTCTTTTTTTCTGGAAATGGGCAGATAGCAGGGGTTTTCCAGGGCGCTGTGCTCCATGGCCCGCAGCACCTCCGGCTCGTCCAGCACCAGGCCGCTGCGGCGCAGCTCTTTTCGCAGGTCCCGCTCCAGCTCCTCGTCGCTGATGTCCCTGCCCCGGCGCAAAATCACGTCGTGGGCCGGCATATACAGCACACCGGCGCTCTCCACCGGCGTGCCGAAATAGGCCGCGCCCCGGTCTGCCAGAGTGAAGAGGTACAGCAGCATCTGGATGCCCAGACCGGCCTCCACGTCGCCCAGGTCAAAGGTCTTGCGGCCGGTTTTGTAGTCCACCACCCGGAGATACAGCTTGCCGTCCTTCAGCCAGCCGTCCACCCGGTCCACCTTGCCGCTGACGGACAGCGTGGTGTCCCCCTCCCGGACGGTGACGGCCGGCAGGGCGCCGTCCTTCCCGCCGAAGCCCAGCTCAAAGGCGATGGGCCGGAAGTCGGACTCCGCCAGCTCGGCGGCGATATCCTCCATGACGTTCACCGCCATGTGGCGCAGGCGGCCGAAGAGGTAGCGGAACCGGGCGCTTTTCTCTGAAAAGTTGGGGATCTCTGTCAAGGTATATTGCTTTACGTAGTGGTTCACCAAACGGTGCAGCTCGTCCCGGTCCACCGCTCCGTAGCCGCCCCGTTCCATGACGTCGCGGGTCACGTTCTCCAGCAGATAGTGGATGAAGGTGCCGATCTCCGGCGCCTCGAACCCGGCGCTTTTGCGCTCCCTGGCCTTGAGACCGTACTGCATGAAATAACCGAAATGGCAGCTGCGCAGCCGGTCCATGCGGGAGGCGGACATGCGCACGGTGTGGCCGTACAGCACCCGCACCGCGTCCGGTGACAGCCGCCCGCGTCCCATGGTGCGGGCCCGGTCCATGGCGGCGAGCACGGCTTCATACCGCCCGCCGGCGGCGAAATACCGCCACACGGGGCCGCCGGGGTCCTCCCCCGCAAGCTCCAGCGCCGTGGCCGGGACGCGGGTGCGGAACGCCAGATCCTCACAGGTGACGGTCAGCGCCGGGAACAGCTTCAGCATGCGGCCCACCACGAAGGACGCCCGCAGCTCCGTGCCGTTCAGGTCCGTGACGGGATAGCTGACGGTCAACCGCTCCGTGGGCTGGGCCAGGGCTGCGTAGATGTTCTGCAGCTCGTTGTCCAGCTTGTCAAAGGTGGCGTCGGACAGCAGGATCTGCCGCTGCTGCAGCAGCTCGCGGGCCTCGTCGTCCAGCAGGCTGCCGCCGGCGTCCACCTGGGGCAGCACGTGGTCGTTGGCGCCCAGCAGGAAGAGGCATTTCACGCTGTGGCGGTCGTTGCGGGTGGTGTCGCTGAGCTTCACCTGGTCCAGCGTGGCGGGGATGGTGCCCACGCTGTACTCCCCCAGCGTCAGCCGCAGCAGCCGGGCGAACTCCTCGCCCCCCAGGGGCGTGTCGCCCAGGATCTCCACGAACTGGTCCAGCACGCCGCAGAAGATGCCCCAGAGCTGGCTGTATTCCTCCGCCAGCTGGGCCTGACCGCCGAAAAGCAGCTCCTCCGCCTTGGCGCGGAGCGTCTCCGGCACGCCGGCGCTCTCGGCAAAGTCGTAAAGGGCTTTCGCCTTACTCTCCGCGCTGCCGCTTCCCTTCAGCCCTTCGCTGAGCCGGGCAAGCGGGGCGCGGACTTTGTCGCGGATGGCGTTGATCTCGGCCAGACGGGCCGTCCGCTCCTCCGTCATCTCCTGGCCGTAGCCGTCGGGATTGGCCACCCACGGCGTGTCGCGCAGCCACATCTGGCCCCGGATCTCCCAGGTGATGACATAATTTTCCAGCAGGTCGCATTCCGCCGCCGTGACGCCGGCCATGCCGGTCTTCAGGCAGCGGAACATATCCTCATACTCGAAGCCGCCGGTCACCGCGTCCACGGCGCTCAGCAGCAGCGTCAGCACCGGCTTTTCCAGAATGTCGCTGCGGCGGCTGACGTAGGCCGGGATGTTGTCCCGGTGGAACACGTTCTCCAGAATGGGGCCGTACACCTCCATGTTCCGGGCCATGACACCGATGTCACGGAAGCGGTAAACGCCGCCGTCCGTCAGCTCCCGGATCTGCTGGGCCACATACTCCACCTCGGTAAAGGCCGTGCCGGCCCGGTAGACCCGGATGCCAGCCGGCTCCCCCTCCCAGGGGTCGTCGGCGCCGAAAACGCCCCGCTCCAGGTGGCCCAGGGGACCGCCGGGTCCATCGGCGAGATAGACGATCTCGCAGGGCACGCCGCAGCGGCGGGCCATGTCGGCAAGCCGCTGGCGCTGACGGGCGGCGTTGACGAAGAGCGCGTTGTTGTCCCGCTCCCCCAGCAGCGTCACCGCCACGTCGCCGCCGCGGCGCAGCAGCGCCTCCACGATGGACTCCTCGGTCTTGTTGAAATAGGAGAAGCCGTCAAAATACACGTCCTTCCCCGTCAGATACGACGACTCCCCCATCAGGTCCCGCAGCTTCTGGACGCGGGAGCGGCGGTCGATGCCGCCGGCGCGGAGCTTGCCGTCAAAGGCGGCATAGATCAGCGCCACGTCCCGCAGCTTGTCCCCGGCGGCGCCGGGCACGTCGGACACGCTCTCGTACAGCGTCTCCGGGGCGATCTCATAGGCGTACAGCTCGTCGATCAGCTCCGTCAGCTGGCGCAGGAACACCGAGCGGCGGGAGGGGCGGCCGAACACCTTCAGCTGGCTGTGAAGCTCCTGGAGCACCAGGCGCACCGTCAGCAGCTTGCCGCCGCCGTCCAGGGTGAAATCCGCCAGACCGCCCCGCTCGGCAAGCACCCGGCCCGCCAGGGAACGAAAGCTGAGCACCTCGGCGCAGCGGGACGCCGTGGGACCCAGCGCCCGGCAGACGTCCAGCTCCGCCTCGTGGGACACGTGCTCCGGCACGATCAGCACCTGAGGGCGCTCCTCCCGCCGCAGGCGCATCTGCTCCAGCACCCGGCGGGATTTGCCCGATCCGGCCCGGCCGATCCATATGGATAACATCTCAACCCACCCCCTGGGGACAGGATCTCACGTCCGCTGTCCCAAAATCGCCCCACATCCGGGGCGCAGTCGTCTTTTCTATTCTGTCAATTTGAGAATCGTCTCCGTACGCCGACAAATCGCCGGCATACCGAGACGATCACACATTCCAAATTCATTCTTTTTGCATCTGGCGCGCCATCCGACGGGCATCCTCGGCGCTGTCGGAGCGCGACGCCCGGCGCACCAGCACCACCACCGCGTCGCCTGTCACGTGGGCCACGCCGGCGCCCACGGCCACGTAAAAATCCGCATCCCCCTGGGAATACTTCAAAACACCCTCCGTCAGCGCGCCCAGAAGCGGCGCGTGGCCGTGGAGCACGCCGATGCTGCCGCCCTCCAGGGGCAATCGCACGTAACGCACCCACTCATCCGCCACGATGGCCGCGGGGGTAACGATCTGCAGATGGATCCGATCCGCCATAGGTCACCTCTCCCGCTTGGCCAGCACCTCGTCAATGGTGCCGCACATCAAAAACGCCTGCTCCGGGATCTGGTCGCACTCGCCGCCCAGGATGGCCTCAAAGCCCCGGATGGTCTCCTCCAGGGTCACGTATTTGCCGGGCATGCCGGTGAAATTCTCTGCCACGTGGAAGGGCTGGGACAAAAAGCGCTGGATGCGGCGGGCGCGGTTGACCGCCACCTTGTCCTCGGCGTTCAGCTCGTCCATGCCCAGCACAGTGATGATGTCCTGCAGCTCCTTATACTTCTGCAGCACGCGCTGCACGGCGCGGGCGGTGTCGTAGTGCCGTTTGCCCAGCACTGCCGGGTCCAGCAGCCGGGAGGTGGACGTCAGCGGGTCCACCGCCGGATAGATTCCCATCTCGGAGATGCCGCGGTCCAGGACGGTGGTAGC
>DGHJ01000109.1:2370-2819 GCA_002392625.1 Oscillospiraceae bacterium UBA3851 | reverse complement strand
GGGTCCGTCAGGTCGTCGGCGGGCACGTAGATGGCCTGCACCGACGTAATGGAGCCCCGGTGAGTGGAGGTGATGCGCTCCTGCAAAGCGCCCATCTCCGAGGCCAGGGTGGGCTGATAGCCCACGGCAGAGGGCATGCGGCCCAACAGGGCCGACACCTCGCTGCCCGCCTGGGTAAAGCGGTAGATATTGTCGATGAACAGCAGCACGTCCTGGCCCATCTCGTCCCGGAAATACTCGGCAATGGTCAGGGCGGACAGGGGCAGGCGCAGACGGGCGCCGGGCGGCTCGTTCATCTGGCCGAAGACCAGCGCCGTCTTGCTGATGACGCCGGAGGCGATCATCTCGTTCCACAGGTCGTTGCCCTCGCGGGAGCGCTCGCCCACGCCGGCGAACACGGAATAGCCGCCGTGCTCGTAGGCCACGTTGCGGATCAGCTCCTGGATCAG
>DGHJ01000109.1:0-2294 GCA_002392625.1 Oscillospiraceae bacterium UBA3851 | reverse complement strand
GCGCCGCCGAACAGGCCGATCTTGCCGCCCTTGGCGTAGGGCGCCAGCAGGTCGATGACCTTGATGCCCGTCTCCAGGATCTCCGTGGCGGGCAGCACGTCCGTAAAGCTGGGGGCGCTGCGGTGGATGGGCAGGCGCGTTTCGGCCCCCACGCTTCCCTTGCCGTCGATGGGCTCACCCACCACGTTGAGCATGCGGCCCAGGGTGGCCTCCCCTACCGGCACGGTCACCGGGGCGCCGGTGTCCACGGCAGGGCAGCCGCGATAGAGACCGTCGGTGGAGAACAGGGACATGCAGCGCACGGTGTTGTGGCCCAGCTGCTGCACGGTCTCCATCACCACGGTGCGGTCCGGCAGACGGGCCTCCACGGCGGTGTAGATCTCCGGCAAGCGCCCACCGGGGAACTCCACGTCCACCACGGCGCCGATGATCCGTCTGACAATTCCTTGCTCCATAAAATGTTATCCCTCACTTCACGGCAGCTTATAAAAAAGCCTCGCAGAGTTCCGCCGTCGCAGCGGCGGAAGATATTCAATCGTAATTTCTGACGACATGTGCGTCAGAAATTATACCAGTCTCCCATTAAAAGTAGACAATGTCTACTTTTAATAGCGCGTCAGCGCGTCGGAGATTGTATGAGACGCCATCTGTGCCCCAAGCACAGATGGGGCGACGCGTCAAGCGGCGCCTCTTCGATTAAAAGTGTCTACTTTTAATCGAAGAATAGTATTACACCTCTCAGGCCACGCAGTGTGCGAGCGTCTCACGCAAGCGATAAGTAAGCCCCCAAATCTTTGATTTGGCTGGGCGAACTTATGCGTTAGCTGTGCGCGGAGTGGAGTGCAAGCCTTTTGCCCGAAAACGGCATCGCCGTTTTCGGGCAGTTTCGTTATGAGTGGATGGTTCCGGCCTTCATGGCCTTGGTGCCGCCCACGATGTCCGCGATCTCCGCCGTGACGGCGGCCTGCCGCGCCCGGTTCAGCTCCAGACTCAGCCGCTCGATCAGCTCGGCGGTGGAATCGGTGGCAGCTGTCATAGCCGTCATTCGCGCCGCCTGCTCGCCGATGCGGGCCTCCCGCAGCACAGAAAACACCTCCGAACGGATATAGAGCTCCACAGCGCTGTGCAGCACCGCCTCCGGCGATGGCTCGAAGATATAGTCTTCATGCCTCTCTTCGCAGTTCTCCGCCCTGGCAGGCAGAAACGGCACAGAAGCAGGCGACTGCTGAAGAGCGGAGATATAGCTCTGGTAAACCAGATATATCTCATCGGCCTCGCCGCTGAGATAAAGTTCTTTGAGATATTCCGCCAGAAGGTTTGCATCCTCCAGCAGCGGCATGTCGCCGAAGCTGTCGAAACGCCTGCGTACATTCGCGCCCTCCGCCTCCATGACGTCGGTCCCCCAGCGCCCCACCACCACAGTGAAAGCGGGGATCTCCCCGGCGGAGAGCAGATCCTTCCAATACCTGATCAGTGCGTGGTTGTAGGTGCCGCACAGACCGCGGTTGCCCACAAACACCACATAGCAGACCCTTTTGACCGACGGGCGCGGCGTCAGCAGCGGCTCATCCGTGCCGCCGGAGGAGAGCTGTGCGATCACGTTTCGCGTCCGCTCTGCGAACAGTGTCATGCCCTCGGAGCCGGACTGGGCGCGGCGCAGCTTGGCCGCTGAGACCATTTTCATGGCCTTGGTGATCTGCTGTGTGCTTTTTACACTTTTGATCCTGGCCCGGATCTCCCGGATATTGGCCACGGCGCCGCCTCCCTTCTCCGGATTATCGGTTTGTTCAGAAAGTCGCCTTCATCTTCTCGATCGCGGCGCGGAGCTGCGCCAGCTCATCGGCGGTCAGCTTCCTGCCGCTGTGAATGGTTTCCGCAATACCGGGCAGTTCCCGGCGCACAAAGGGGATCAGCTCCTCCTCGAAGCGGGCCACCTGTTCCAGTGTCAGATCGTCGGCATAGCCCTCGGAGGCAGCGAAGATCACCACCACCTGGTCCGCCGCGTCCATGGGTGCGTACTGGGGCTGCTTCAAAAGCTCCGTCATGCGGGCGCCTCGCCGCAGGGTGTTCTGGGTGGCCTTGTCCAGATCAGAGCCGAACTGGGCAAAGGACGCCAGCTCACGGTACTGGGCCAGATCCATGCGCAGGCGGCCTGCCACCTGCTTCATGGCTCCCAGCTGGGCGGCTCCGCCCACACGGGATACGGACAGGCCCACGTTGACGGCGGGCCGGACACCGGCGTGGAACAGACTGGTCTCCAGGAAGATCTGTCCGTCGGTGATGGAAATGACGTT
>DGHJ01000049.1:9761-16019 GCA_002392625.1 Oscillospiraceae bacterium UBA3851 | reverse complement strand
GCGCCGGAAAGAGCACCATCATGAAGGCCATCATCGGCTTTCTCCGCTATGAGGGCGACATCACCGTGGCAGGGCTGGACAACAAGTCCGTGGCGGCCAAGCGCGTCCTGGGCTATATTCCGGAGATGCCGTCCCTCTACCCCAACCTGACGGTGTCTGAGCACATGGAGTTCCTGGCCCGCGCCTACCGGCTGACGGACTATAAGGACCGGATCGAGGACCTGTTCGACCGCTTTGAGCTGACGGACAAGAAAAAGAAATTCGGCGACGAGCTGTCCAAGGGCATGCAGCAGAAGCTGAACATCTGCCTGGGCCTGCTGCCCCAGCCGAAAATGGTGCTGCTGGATGAACCCATGATCGGCCTGGACCCCCACGCCATCAAGGAGCTGAAGAGGACCATCGAGACCATGCGGGACCAGGGCGCCACGCTGCTGGTGTCCACCCACATCATCGACAGCGTGGATATGCTGTGGGATCGCACCATCATCATGCAGAACGGCCAGGTCAAGGCCAACGTTACCCGGACCGAGCTGGAGGAGAGCGGCCAGACGCTGGAGGAGCTGTTCTTCGCCGTCACCGAGGGCGTGGCCGCCCACGACGTGACCGGCACGGCGCAGGAGGAGCGGACGGAATGAAGCTGTTTTTCTACTACGCCTTCCACTCGGTGAAAAACCAGCTCCGGAAGCTGTTCAAGTCGTGGGTGCTGATTTTCCTGGTGGTGTGCATGGCCATCGGCGGCCTCATTGGCCTGGGCGCGGCCAAGCTGGAGGAGCTGGGGGAGGACGACCCCGGTCAGGTGGAGGTGGTCCCCGACGACCCCGGCCAGATGGTGGAGATCGAGATTCCCGCCATCCTACCGGACCCGGCCGCGCCCGGCGGCTTCGGATTGCACCTGGCGGAGCTGATCGCCGGCGCCGTGGTGCTGGGCGTGCTGATCTTTGAGGTGGTCAGCGCAGATAAAAACGGCAGCCGGATCTTCCAGCCGGCGGACGTGAATCTGCTGTTTGCCGCCCCCATGCGGCCCCAGTCGGTGCTGATGTTCCGCCTGGTGACCCAGATGGGCGCCGCCGTCCTGGCCAGCGTATATCTGCTGTTCCAGCTGCCCAATCTTATGGGCAATATGGGCCTGAGCCTGTGGTCCGCCCTGGGCGTCATCGCCGCCTGGGTGCTGACGGTGATGGTGGGCAGGCTGCTCCAGACCCTGCTGTATATCGTCTGCTCCAACCATCCCGGCGCCAAGCCCTGGCTCCGCCGGGCCGTTTACGCGGTGCTGGCGCTGATCGCCGCCGGCTATTTCCTGTTCTGGCAGCGCAGCGGCGAGGCGCCGCTGAACGCCGCCATGCTGTTTTTCAACGACCCGGTCAGCCGGTATATCCCCGTCTGGGGCTGGCTCAAGGGCGTGGCCATGTTCTCCATGGAGGGCTCTCTCACCGGCGCGCTGCTGTGCGCCGGCGCGGTATGCCTGACGGCAGCGACGCTGCTGCTGATCATCCGCAGCCTGAAGACGGACTTTTATGAGGACGCCATGGCCAAGTCCGAGGAGCTGGCGGAGCTGATGGAGCGCGCCCGCGCCCAAAAGGCCGGCGTGGTGTTCGGCAAGCGGAAGAAGGACCGGGCCGACGGCCTCCGCCGGGACGGGCTCAACCGGGGCGCCGGCGCCAGTATGTTCTTCCACAAGGCCCTCTATAACCGCTTCCGCTTCGGCCACCTGGGGTATTTTACCAAGACGGCGGAGCTGTATCTGGCGGCGGCGGTGGGCCTGGCCCTGCTGAGCCGGCTGGTGTTCGATCTGGAGGGCAGCGCGGGACTGATCCCGGTGGCGCTGATCCTGGGCGTATTTGCCTTTTACCGCACGTTGGGCAACCCCCTGGAGCAGGACACGAAGATGGACTATTTCCGCCTGGTGCCGGCGAGCACCTGGTCCAAGCTGTTTTACTCCCTGCTGGGCGGCACGGTGAACTGTCTGCTGGATCTGCTGCCCGGCATGATCGCCGCGGTGCTGATCCTGGGCGCCAATCCCCTGGCCGCGCTGGCGTGGCTGGCGTTCATCGTGTCCGTGGACTTTTACGGCACCTGCGTCGGCTCGTTCGTGGGTCTCTCCACCCCCGAATCGGCGGGCAAGACCCTCAAGCAGGTAGTACAGGTTATGTTCCTCTACTTCGGCCTGCTGCCTATAGGGGTCATCATGACCGTGGCGCTGGTGCTGGAGCATCCCATGGTCGGCGTCGCCGTCTGCGCGGCGGTGAACGCAGCGCTGGGTCTGGCGTTTCTGGCACTGTGTCCCCGGCGGATCGCTCCCCGCTCTCGTCCCTACACCCCTGCAAGAGTCTCCGCTCCCGCCGCGCCGAAGGGGCCGGACAGACGCGCTGCCAGAGGGACCTTCTCCCGCCTGGGCCTGAGCGCCACCCTGATCCTGGTGCTGGCCTCCCTGGCGCAGATCGTCCTGGTGTATGCCCTTGACCGCATCGTCCCCGGCTGGAGAAGCTGGCAGTACAGCAACTGGCTGCTGGGCTTCGGCGTGCTGTACCTGGTGGGGATCCCGCTGGGGCTGCTGCCGGTGCGCCGGATGCCCACCCTGCCGCCGGACAAGGGCTCCATGACCGTGGGCCGCTATCTGTGCATCATCCTCATCTGCATCTTCATGATGCAGGCGGGCAACTATGTGGGCATCCTGGTCCAGACGCTGATGGAGCAGCTGATAGGGATCATGCCCACCAACCCCCTTGACGTCTTCGCCAACGACGACTCCCTGCTCCTGCGCATCGTGTTCATGGTGATCCTGGCCCCGCTGATCGAGGAATTCATCTTCCGCAAGACGTTTATCGACCGGATGCGCCCCTACGGCGAGAAGCTGGCCGTGGTGACCTCGGCGGCCATGTTCGGCCTGTTCCACGGCAACCTGTCCCAGATGTTCTACGCCTTCAGCCTGGGCCTGGTGTTCGGCTGGGTGTACCTGCGCACCGGCAGGCTGCGCTACACCGTTGGCCTGCACATGCTCATCAACTTCTTCGGCGGCGTGGTGTCCGTGGAGCTGACCAAGTGGGCCGGCGACGCCCTGGAAAAGCTGGAGAGTCTGGATGCCGGCGACCTGGCGCAGCTGTCCGGCCTGCTGACCCCCGGCGTCATCGCTCTGCTCCTGTACTCCGCCGTGCTGATGGGCTGCGCCGTGGCCGGATTGGTGCTGCTGATCGTCAAGGGCCGCCGGGTGCGGTTCGAGCCCACGCCGTCGGAGCTGCCCCGCGCTCAGCGGTTCGGCACGGCCTGGCTCAACGTGGGCATGATCCTGTTCGTTGCCCTTTGCCTTCTCAGCGTGGTGAGCACCTACGGCGATCTCAGCGTGCTTTTGCGTTCTCTTATCAGATTATTGCGTCCCTGAATGCATCGGCGCATGTATGAAGCTGCGTTCCGGCATTTCAATGATAAAACCGGGGAGTGAACACGCCGTTCACTCCCCGGTTTTATACGTTTCTTGTATCAAAATATGATCCCCTGCTCGTTGGTCACCTCGGCGCTGATGCGGATATCCCCGCCGCCGTAGGAGAAGCGGAAACCGTCCTTTTCCGCAAGGCCGCTCCGCCGGATCTCAAACCCCATCTCACGGAGGACCGCGTCCCACTCCTCCGGAGAGGACTTCACGGTCAGTCCGTACACCGTTACGGCGGGATCCGTGATCTCGATCCCCGTGACAGCCAATGTGCCGCTGGAATAGTCGGGGTAGGCGGTGATGATATAGGTCACGTAGATATCGGGGCGGGAGGCGTTCATGCCGTCCTCATCGGTGACGGCACGGTAGCCCGTACCCAGATATTCAAAAGCGCCGAACCAGCCTGCGATTTCGTCATGCCCGCTGAAATCCTCCAGCTTCACGCTGTCCGCGATCCAGAACTCCAGCGAACTGTCCTTGGGCCGGGGCGGGGTGCTGGAGTTTTTGCCGCAGCCGGCGAGGGAAAGACAGATAAGAAGAACAAACAGAAGGGAAAGAAGCTTTTTCATACAGAACACCTCCGTTTTTACGGCTGGTTCACCACGCCCACGAACAGGGGCAGACCGTCGGTGCCGGTGATGGCGAACAGGAAGGGCCGGTCCAGGGTGAAGTCCCAGGGCGCCGGCTGCTCCGGGGAAGCGCCCGGTGCGGGTATCACGGTGTAGGCGGCGGCCTCGACGCCCTCCTCGTCCACGGTGACGCGGGCAGCGTGCTCCACCTTGCCCACGAAGACGCCCTCGAAGTCGGTGATGGGGGAGAAATCGGCGGTCTCGCCGTCAAACACGTCGGTGACTCCCAGCGCCCGGAGGCCCTGCAGCAGATTCAGGTCGGAGGACACGTCAAATTTGGGCAGGGACAGGGAAATGGTGTAGTAGTCCCGATCGGCCCAGCCGTTGGCCCCGCTGCCGATAAATTTGTTGGCCAGCAGGAAGGGCATCACGTCCCCGCCTGCGAGGACGGCGTCCACGTCCACGCCCTCGTCGGGCAGGATCAGCCACATAGAGCCGCCCTCCAGCATGCGGTTTTCCACCGCGGTGAAGCCGTTGCCCCGGTACAAGTAGCCCCGCTCGGTCCGGTGCATAAAATCACAGGTCACGTCGCCGTCCGCGGCGTGGAATACGCCGGGCGCGGTGCCGTTCTGGGGGAATTTGTCCTCCCAGCCCGCCTTATAATAGACGGTGGAGGCCAGGGCCAGCACGGTTTCCGGCCACAGCTCCACGTCCTCGATATAGCCGTCCAGCAGCCCGCCGGTCTGCTCGCTGAGCCAGGCGCGCAGGGCCTCGCTGTAGGCCTCCGAGCCCATCTCGCCCCGGAAGGTGGAGGCGTAATACTCCCGCGCCAGCGTGTCCGCCGTATCCTGATTGTACGCCATGTCGTCCCGCAGCCACAGGGAGTTGGCCAGCCGGGTGGTGACGATGCCGTCGGCCCGGTAGCTGGCGTTCCAGATGGCGCTGGCCTGGTCCCGGAGACCGTCCAGGCTGTCCGCCCCCAGCAGGTCCAGGATCTGCTGGCGGCTGTCGCCGTCGGTGGTCTCGGCCAGCATGGCCAGGGCCATATACACGTTCAGCGGGGAATAGACCCGGTTTTCCGTGCCCGCGCCGGACAGGAACTGTGTCGTGCTGTCGGCCAGGAAGCCGTCCAGCCCGTTCTGATACCCCGTCATCTGCCCGCGCTGGGCGCGCACCGAGGCCTGCCAAGCCTGATACGCCTTCTCGCTGGCGTTCTCGCCGGGATATTGGACCATCTCCGGATACGTGGCCTTGGACACCAGGAAGTGGGCCACAGGCTCCTGCGTATAACCCGGCTCCTCATATTGGCCCGACTGCGGCTCCTGCGGCTTATTGGCACCGCGGCCCGGCCACAGGGTCACGGCCCCCACCACTGCCAGCACCAGGCACGCCGCCAGGGCCGCCCACTTGGCCCACGGCCTGCGATGCCGGGCCGGGGCGTCGGCCTGGGCCGCCTCTACCAGCGCACCGTCCACGTGGGTGATGCCGTCATATAGCTTTTTGCTGCGTTCATCTTTCATAATTCGATCTCGTTCCTTTCCAATTCCGCCTTCAGCGCCAGCCGCAGGCGGTACATCCGCTGGGCAAGGCGCTCCGGGGTCTCGCCCCGCCTGCGGGCCAGGTCCTTCAGCGGCTCTCCGTTCCAGTAGCGGCGGAGGAACAGCGTCCGGTCGTCCGGGGGCAGCGTGCGCAGCCATGCGCTGATGAGCGCGCCCAGCTCCTCCGCCTCCAGGTGCTTCTCCACCGTCTGTGGGGAGGGGATGGCGTCGGCCAGCTCGTCCAGCAGCAGCTCTATGCCCGCGCCGCGCTTTTGGGCGCGGCTTTTCTCCCAGCGGTTGAGGGCCAGATTCCGCACCACCTTGCCCAGCCACGGCCGCAGCAGGGCGGGCCGCTGGGGCGGCATGGCGTTCCAGGCCCGCAGCCACGTGTCGCTGACGCACTCCTCCGCGTCCCGCCGGTCGGACAGAATGTGCCCGGCCACGGCGCGGCAGAATTCGCCGTATTTGCGCTGGCTCTCGGTGATGGCGCGCTCATCCCGCTGCCAGTACAGCTCTACGATCTGAACGTCCTCCACGGCGATCCTCCTCTCTTGTTGAAAAGGCCTTTCAATCCTATAGACCGGTTTTGGAGCCGGATATTGTCCGGCACGGCGAAAAAAGGCGCCCGCGGGCGCCTCAGCTTATCAAAAAAGCGGCCATGGCCGCTTTTTTGATAAGCTGAGGCGTTTTCCGAACTCTCAAAAAAGTTCGGAAAACGGTGATTGAA
>DGHJ01000049.1:851-9664 GCA_002392625.1 Oscillospiraceae bacterium UBA3851 | reverse complement strand
CCTTTCCGAGAACCAACGCTCTACGAACTAATTTGACAGTCTGGCCTTTTTCGTTTCAAATGAAAAACTTTTTGTGCAGGGATTCCCGCAGAGGGGCGCAGATCCCGATGACGATGAGCATCAGCCCGATGAGCGCCAGGGCGGACAGGGGGTAGAGGCACCACCACCGCATGGGCAGGCCGAAGGTGACGTGGAGCAGAAACTCGATCAGCATGCACAAGCCGCCTGAGGCGATAAACGCCCCGCCCAGAACGAACAGCGAGCGGTGGCGGTGGGGTCCTACGGCGTGGCGCAGCAGCACGATGACCGCCTCGCCCAGCAGCAGCGCCGCCCCGCCCACGGGGAAGGCGAAGGAGAGGAACCACCGCCCGCCGGTCTTGAGGCACACGTACAGGGCCAGCGCGATCGTCGCCGCCATGGCGATGGGAAAGAAGACGGTGGGGCTGCGCCGCTTGAACCACAGGGGCAGGCAGAAGACGACGTAGGCCCACAGCACGCTGAAGGCCACGTAGCCGCTCCAGTGGATGCCGCCGTTCATGTTCATGTCTATCAGCAGGCACACCAGGGCCGGCAGGGCAAAGAGGACGGTGAGCACGAACAGAACGCCGCCGTGGCGCACCGTTCCCGTCTCCTCGGCGTACCGGGGATAGGGCCGGGCCTCCGGCGATTCCTGAAGATCGGGGTGGTAAACGCGCAGGCCGCACAGGGGGCAGCGCGCCACGCCCTTTTGCAGCTCCACGCCGCACTTGACACAATACATCCGGCTCCTCCTATGCTCTGTCGTTGGACTCCACGGCCACGTGGAGGCCCAGCTTCACCAGCTTGGTGAAGAAGAGCTCCTCCAGCCGGGGCTCCACGGTGTTGCGCACGATGTTGATGAAGGTCCTGCCGCCCCAGCTGGTGACGCTGGCGTTATAGGGGGCGGTGGACTGGGGACCCAGCACGAACTCCACCCGCTCCACGAAGGGGGCCATCTCCTCCGGCAGCTCCACCCGGCCCAGATTGGAGAGGGTCATGGACGACACCCGCTCGCCGATGGTGTCGAACACCGCCCGCATAATGGGGTCCTTCAAAAAGAGGGGCACCACCTTCAGCACCGGATTGCGCTGGCTGGTGACGTTGGGGGTGAAAATGGCCTGCATGTTCTTGGCGTTGATGCTCAGGTGCATCTGGTGGTGGACCAGCCTTGCCAGCTCGTCCAGGGTGTAGTCCCCCAGCCGGGGATCCACGCCCACGTTGGCCACCGCCACGAAGTTCCGCAGCGTCTGGCCGCCGTAGAGCTTGCGCAGGTTCACCGGCAGCTGCACCTTCACGTTTTTGCGCCGCTGCCGCCGGGGCACCTCCTGGGCCTGCAGCTCCAGCAGCGACTCCAGCAGCACGGCGGTGAGCCAGGCCGTCACGGTGACGCCCAGGGCGCGGCTGCGGTCGTGCAGCGCCTCGCTGTCCACGATGCCCAGCGTCACGTGGAGGAACCGGTCCGGCTCCACCGTGCCCCGGTAGCGGTATACGTTGCCGTCGTCCCGCGGCGCGGCCACCGGTCCGGCACTGCGCTGGAAGCTGTCCTCCAGCTCCTCCGGCCTGGGCGCTTCGCGGATGTCCAGCACGCCGTGGCTGGCGCTCACGTCCGCGCCGTAGCGCAGGCGCACGTACTCCGCCGCCAGCGTCTTGGCGAATACCATGCCGCCGGTGCCGTCGGTGACGGCGTGGAAAAACTCCACCGCCATGCGGCTGCGATAGTACAGCACCCGGATGGCGCAGCGGCAGATGTCGCTGCGCTGCATGGGCGTCAAGGGCTGATAGCTGTCCTCCCGCACGGCTGGGGGCCGGTCCAGCTCCTCCAGATAGTACCAGAAAGCGCTGCGCCGCAGCCGGACGATCACCGAAGGGAACCGGGGCGCGCAGTTGTCCAGCGCCTGCTGGAGAAGGGCCGGGTCCACCGGGTCGGCGAAGGTGAAGGAGAGGCGGAAGGCGTTGCTCCAATGGCGCCGCTGGGCCGCCGGAAAGATCAGCGCGGCGTTGTCCAGCCGCGTCCAGTACAGCTGCCGTTTCTGCCCGTCCATGGCGCTCCTCCTCTCTGCCAGCTTGTCTAAAAATGCGGATCATCTAATATAGCGTATTATATACTACGCTGTGCCATTCGTCCAGTGTTTTTTGCAAAAAAGGGCGTGCGGCTTGCCGCACGCTCAGTGTGTCGACAAAGTGTCGACACACTGAGCAGCAAATTCAGAAACATGGAAAAATGTTTCTGAATTTGCATGGATTTCACGTGAAGGGGGACTCCCATTGGCCCACCGTTGTGTCAGCCGGTGCCCGAGCACTTACGTGCCCGGCCGCCGGGACACTTCCTCGAAATCAGCTCGCTTCATCCGCCGCCGGCGGCGCTTCGCTGATTTCCCCTTCACAATCCCCCATGCGTGTCGTTACCTTTCTTCATATAACCTTTGTCTACAGTTTGGGGCGTGCGGCTTGCCGCACGCCCTTGGATGATCAATTGTGGCCGACCCGACGCCGTCACGCTTTGTTGGGTTTAGGCTGGTGGTATTCGCAGCCAGGGTCGAACCGGACGCTCTGGGGCGGCTCCACCAGCAGCTCCGGGTGGTCCAGATACCGCCGCATGTCGTTGAAGAACCGGGCATAGTGGGCGCCGGAGCAGACCCGCTCGTCCACCACGATGCCGATGGGCATATAACGCCGCATACGCGCTTCGCCCTTTTCCACCACGGCCACCCGCTCCGTCATGCCAATACTGAAAAACATGCTCACGTTACCGAAGTTGTAGATGTGGTGGTTCACGTCGTGAAGGCCGATGGAGGCGGTGTTGGTGATGTAAAGGCCCGCGTGGAAGGGAAGCTCGTCGATCAGCGCCCGCGGACAGATGCCGTAGCGGTCCAGCAGCTTCACCAGCGCCACGATGGCGGCGGGCAGCCCCGGCACTTTGAATACGAAGGCAGCCAGCCTGTCCAGGAAGTTCTTGGGCTGATCGCCCCGGTTGGCGGCCACCAGGGCTTCCATCCGGTCCCGCACGTCGTAGATGGTGTCGGTGAGATCGAACTGGGGCTTGATCACCGTCTCGCCCAGATCGATGTTGTCGGGGTCCTTCAGCATGGTCAGCGCCACGGAGCAGTTGTTCCGGGAGAAGAACTGCCTGTTCACAATGAAGCGGTTGACCTCCGGGTTCTGGCCCAGGGCGCGGACGTAGGCGGCGATCATAATGTCCAGATGGCTCAGCCGCTCTTGCTTCTCCGTCCTCTGCTGGCGGATGAAGCGATTCATGGCCTCGATGTCCGCCCGGTGCTTTAAGAACACCTGCGCGTCGCAGCGCATGGGCATCACGTAGGGCGTGATCTGCACGATGGGGTCGATCCCCTTGATCCGCCGTCCGTCCGGTCTTCTTCCAAACATAGCCGTTCCCCTTTTCTGCCGCTTGCGGCTTTCCTGCAAACAGAATACCACAGCTTTGCGCACATTTCAATTTTTTCCGCTGATTTTTTCAGCCAAATACAGGAAAGACAGCTATCCCGCCGCCGGGTCGCTGCCCAGCTGCCGGTAGGTCCCGCCGATCAGGAGGGCCGCCACCGCAAAGGTGAGGATGTCGGACAGGGGCATGGAGTACAGCACGCCGTCCAGGCCGAAGAACAGGGGCAGCAGCAGGGCAAAGCCCACACCGAACACCACCTCGCGGATCATGGACAGGGCGGTGGAGGCCGCCGCGCGGCCCATGGCCTGCAGGAAGATGAAGCAGGCCTTGTTGACGCAGGCGAAAACCATCATGCAAAGGTACGTGCGAAAGGCCTTGACGGCAAAGGACGTATAATAGCCGCTCTCGTTGGCGGCGCCGAAGATGGCGATAAGCTGCCGGGGAAAGAACTCCACCAGCACAAGGGCCACAGCGCCCACGGCGGCCTCCGCCAGCAGCAGTCGGGTGAACAGCGCGCGGACACGGTCCTTTCGCCCGGCGCCCATGTTGAAGCCCACCACGGGGATGCAGCCGGCGGCCATGCCCACCACGATGGAAATGACGATCTGAAAGAACTTCATCACGATGCCCACCACCGCCATGGGGATCTGGGCGTACTGCTCCTGTCCGAAAATGGGATCCAGGGCGCCGTACTTGCGCAGCATGTTATTGATGGCGGCCATGGCGGCCACCAGGCTGATCTGGGACAGGAAGCTGGTGACGCCCAGGGCCAGCGTCCGGCGGCACACGGGGAGGCTGAGCCGCCAGTCGGCCCCGGCCGGCTTGACCAGGCGCATGTGCAGCAGGTACCATACGGCCAGCGCGGCGGTGGCGACCTGGCCAATGACGGTGGCCACGGCGGCGCCCATCATGCCCCAGCGGAGGGTAAAGATGAAGATGGGGTCCAGAATCATGTTGATCACGGCCCCGGCCAGGGTGGACACCATGGCGAACCGGGGGCTCCCGTCGGCGCGGATGATGGGGTTCATGGCCTGCCCGAACATATAGAACGGGATGCCCAGGGTGATGTAGAAGAAATACTCCCTGGCGTGGTGGAAGGTTTCGGCGTTGACCGTGCCGCCGAACATGGCGATGATGCCGTCGGAAAACAGCAGGTACACAGCCGTCAGCAGCAGGCTGCCGGCCACGGTCATCACCACGGCGTTGCCCACGCTTTTTCTGGCGGCGTCAAGCTCGTTTCGCCCCAGACTGATGCTGACAAAGGCACAGCAGCCGTCCCCCACCATCACGGCCACGGACAGCGCCACCACCGTCAGCGGGAACACCACCGTGTTGGCCGCGTTGCCGTAGGAACCCAGGTAGCTGGCGTTGGCGATGAAGATCTGATCCACGATGTTGTACAGCGCGCCCACCAGCAGGGAGATGATGCAGGGGATGGCGTATTTGCCCATCAGCCTGCCGATGCGCTCCGTTCCCAGAGCGTGATTGGATTGTTCCATGATACACACCTTTCCTTTGCAAAAAAACAGCGCGCAGCCACACGTCGCTGGAATTACGCCGTAGGCTACACGCTCTCAATGCACGATTCAGTTGACTGCACGCACACGCTGCGCGCACAGTAGATATTACCGGATTTTTTTCGCTTTTGCAAAGGATGTTTTCCACAAATCCCGCCGCCCGGCCAGCCGGTTTTCTTGGTCAAACGGCACGGGCGGGGCAAACACCATTCGGGGGATTCACTTGCCAAAAGGGGGTTCAAAGTGAACGATTCGTTAGAGCCATCCTTCAAATGGATGGATACGCAGGTTCCCCTTTTCAGCCTCTGCTAACAGTTCGTCCACAGCAAACGCAATTTCTTGCTCAAGTTCCTCGGCATCATCGTAATATCTTCCGAATTGCGGATCGTCAAAAACCCCGCCGCAATTTCTTATGCAAAACGCGCCAAGCAGGTGTGCAATGACTGGCTCGAAGGAATCCATGCCGCTGCAACTCAAAGCAAAAACAAAAGAAGAATCCTTAACCTTCTTTTCCAAGGGCGTTTCCTCTTTTGGCTTCTTGTTAAACAAGCCAAAAAGGCCATGGGCCTTTGGTGTATTCCGCGCAACTGGCTGATAAGGCGAAGGATATGATTCGAAACCGGACATAAACTGGTTGCTGCCATTCTGAGCAAATCGGTCGTCCGTCAGACACACAGGGGCAAAACCTTCGTCCGAAAGCAAGTTCAAATCGGGATGAATCTTTACACTGAGCCCAAGAGACGTGCAATACTTTTCAAACGCAGGGTTTGAAAAAGCGTCGGGATCTTTTATATATACATAATAATCCATGCTCATGCGTCATCAACTCTTTCTTTATTATCATAACACGGTAAGAACGATAGGTGCAAGAAAAAGCACGGCAATTCTATCAAAATTACCGTGCTTTCATAGTGGAAGAACACCCAAAGGGTACACGAAAGAGGGGAAGAAATCCTATGCTTCAACGGTGGGCAGGTTTATTTGATGCACGTCATGTAAATAACGCTCGAAAAGGACAAAGAACCACTCGAACGCATAGCGATCATCATTGCCGCAAGTATACAGTAGATGATTCCACCAGCAGGCATAGCCGTTTTGATCGTCAAGGAGTTCGGAATGATACCAGCTTATAAAAGCCCGGAAGTATCGCAACGGCGTTTCATCCTTGCAAAACGAAAAGGCATACTCCATACCCAAAAGCTGATCTCGTAAGGAGAGCAGGGACGGTGAGCCAAAATAAATGGCGGGACTTTTCTTCACATCAGCAAAGAACGTCAACTCGTCGAACTCTCGTTTTTCACGCAAGTGTATCTCATCTCCATTCATGATCCATTATCACTATTATAACAGAAAAAGGACATCTTCTCAACAATAAAAATCGCTTTTGTCTTGGTAGACAACAAGAGCTTCTTTCATGCCCATTTTCATTTTTCAGTTTTCAGTATTCATTTAGAAAATCCTGTCGGGTGAAACTGAAAAATGAAGGCTTAAAACTTAAAAATGAATAATACAAAGCGAAAATCCTGTCACGAAAGTGGCAGGATTTTCGCTTTGGTGGACCTGAAGGGATTCGAACCCTCGACCTCTCGGATGCGAACCGAACGCTCTCCCAGCTGAGCTACAAGCCCCTATATGAGCGGCCCATTTCTGAGCCGCTCATATATTATACCTGTTTCTGTGAAAAATGCAAGCCTTTTATTCGATGACGGGCAATTTTGCCACCACGGCGGCGCAGCGGGGCGGGGGACACAGCGCCGCCGGTGGCGGATGAAGCGTGTCACCCGCAAGGCAGCGGCCCGGCTGTCACGACCTACGGGAGTGAGAGCCGGAATGCCGCAACGCGGGCCACCGCGCGCCGGATAAAGCGGCTCAGGCGGGCTGCACCGAAAGAATTACTCTGCGATCTGCGGGATTTTTGCCACCACGGCGGCGCAGCGGGGGCACAGGTCGGGGTACTGCTCGTTGGCGCCCACCAGCGGGTGGTGCTTCCAGCAGCGGCCGCACTTGGCACCCTTGGCCTCGCTGACCAGGACGCGGACGCCGGAAATGGCCGTCTCGGCAGCCTGGGCGTACAGGGCGGGATCGGCGCTGACCTCCACGTCGGACACGATGAACAGATCCGCCCACTGGCTCTCGAAGCGACTGCGCAGCTCCTCCAGGCCGTCACCCTGGGTGACCAGCGTCACGTGGGCCTCCAGGGCCTTGCCGATGCGCTTGTCGGCGCGAGCCTGCTCCAGGGCGGCGTTGACGCCGCTGCGCAGCTGGGCCAGCGCGCTCCAGCGGCCCATGGCCTCCTCATCCAGCGCGTAGTCGGCGTAGGGCTGCACCATCTGGTTGAGCAGTACGTTGCGGCCGTCGTCCCCGGTGCGGTGGGGCATGACCTGCCAGATCTCGTCGCAGGTGAAGGACAGGATGGGAGCGAAGAACCGGGTCATGGCGTCCAGGATCAGGAAGATGGCGGTCTGGGCGCTGCGGCGGCTGAGGCCGTCCCGGTCGTCGCAGTACAGGCGGTCCTTGATGATGTCGAAGTAGAAGGCGCTGAGATCGGTGACGCAGAAGTCGTTGACGGCGTGGGTGATGGTGTGGAACTCATAGTCGTCGTAGGCGGCGAAGACCTTCCGGATCAGGCTGTTGAGCCGGGTGACAGCCCAGCGGTCCAGCTCCAGCATCTCGCCGGGAGCGACGAGATTGTTGGGATCAAAGTCCGCCAGATTGTCAAGGCAGAACTTGCAGGTGTTGCGGAACTTCAGATAGTTCTGGCTCAGCTGCTTGAAGATGTCGTCGCTGCAGCGGACGTCCACCCGGTAGTCGGCGCTGCCGGCCCACAGGCGCAGCAGGTCCGCGCCGTACTTTTTGATGACCTCGTTGGGATCCACGCCGTTGCCCAGAGACTTGTGCATGGCCTTGCCCTCGCCGTCCACGGTCCAGCCGTGGGTCAGGCACTCCTTGAAGGGAGCGGTGCGGCCCAGGGCGCCCACGGCCACCAGCAGGGAGGACTGGAACCAGCCGCGATACTGGTCGGCGCCCTCGATATACATGGTGGCGGGCCAGAAGCCCTGATCCCGCTCCATGGCGCAGTAGTGGGTGGAGCCGGAGTCGAACCAGCCGTCCAGGGTGTCGGTCTCCTTCTCGAAGCCAACCGATTTGCCGCAGTGGGGGCAGGTGAAGCCCTGGGGCAGCAGCTCCTCGGCGGTCATGTCGAACCAGGCGTTGGAGCCCTTCTCCTCAAAGATGGCGGACACGGACTCGATGGTCTCGTCGGTGCAGACGGGCTTGCCGCAGTCACGGCAGTAGAACACGGGGATGGGCAGGCCCCAGCGGCGCTGACGGCTGATGCACCAGTCGTTGCGCTCGGCGATCATGGCCTTGATGCGGTCCTCGCCCCAGGCGGGCAGCCAGCGCACGTCCTCGCAGGCGGCGGTGGCAGCGTCCTTGAAGGCCTCCACGGAGCAGAACCACTGGGGCGTGGCGCGGAAGATGATGGGATGCTTGCAGCGCCAGCAGTGGGGGTAGCTGTGGATGATGTCCTCACTGGCGAACAGGGAGCCGGCGGCCTTCATATCCGCCAGGATCACCGGGTTGGACGCCTCCGTGGAGAGACCGGCGTACTTGCCGGCATAGTCGGTGTGGCGGCCGCGATCGTCCACGGGCACCACCATGTCCATGCCGTAGCGCATGCAGGTCTGNNCTTCTGAGGCGAAGAGCATGCCGCTTTCCTTCATATCCTGCAGGATAATGGGGTTGGATTCCTCTGTGCGGAGTCCGGCGTATTTGCCGGCATACTCAGTATGGCGGCCCTGATCATCCACCGGGACAACCATCTCAATGCCGTAGCGCATGCAGGTCTGATAGTCATCTGCACCGAAACCGGGAGCGGT
>DGHJ01000049.1:0-741 GCA_002392625.1 Oscillospiraceae bacterium UBA3851 | reverse complement strand
TCCATCGTGACATAGTCAGCCAGGAGGAGACGGGAGGTCTTGGGCAGGAAGGGATGGGAGGCCAGCATGTTTTCAAAGAAGGATCCGGGATGGCTCTCCAGAATTTCATAGCTGTCAAAGCCGCCGATTCCCATAACACGGGAAACCAGAGGCTCTGCCATGATATAGATTTCCCCGTTGGGAGCCTGGACGAGAGCATACTGCTCATCCGGATGGAGAGCAATGGCAAGGTTGCCCGGAAGCGTCCNNGCCGGTACCGGAGTCCATGGTGACATAGTCGGCCAGCACCAGGCGGGAGGTCTTGGGCAGGAAGGGGTGGTCGGCCAGCATGTTCTCGTAGAAGCTGCCGGGGTGGGTCTCCACGATCTCCCAGCTGTCAAAGCCGCCGATCTTCATGACCTTCTCCGTCAGGGCCTCGGCCATGATATACATCTCGCCGTTAGGGGCCTTCACCACGGCATAGGAGTCCACCGGATTCATGGCGATGGCCAGGTTGCCGGGCAGGGTCCAGATGGTGGTGGTCCAGATCAGGAAGAAGACCTTGGAGAGATCCACGTGGGAGAGCTTGCCCTGATCATCATGCATGGGGAACTTTACATAAACGGTGGTGCAGGGATCGTCATGATACTCAATCTCCGCCTCCGCAAGGGCTGTCTCATCCTTGGCACACCAGTAGACCGGCTTAAAACCCTTGTAGATGTGGCCGTTGCGATACATTTTGCCGAAAATACGCACTTCATC
>DGHJ01000023.1:8481-13751 GCA_002392625.1 Oscillospiraceae bacterium UBA3851 | reverse complement strand
CTGGCGGTGATGCTGTGGTACAGCGTGCCGCTGACGCTGCTGTGCTGCACCACCATCGTGCTGACGGTGGTGTTCACCCGGATCATCACCAAATATATGCGAAAATATTACGTGCAGCGCCAGAAGCTGCTGGGCCAGGTCAACGGCACCGTGGAGGAGATGGTGACCAATACCCGCACCGTCACCGCCTACAACCAGCAGGCCGAGGCCGTGGAGACCTTCACCGAGACCTCCGACGCCCTGACCCGCACCGGCATCATCGCCGAGATCATCGGCAACATGATGGGCCCGGTGATGAATATGTTCAGCAACTTCTCCTTCATCATCGTGGCGGTGTTCGGCGCCCGGTTTGTTCTCAGCGGCTCCATCTCCGTGGGCGTCATCTCCGCCTTTATCATCTACTCCAAGCAGTTTTCCCGGCCCATCAACGAGCTGTCCCAGCTCTACGGCCAGATCCAGACCGCCGTGGCCGGCGCCGAGCGCATCTTCGATATCCTGGACGAGGCCGGCGAGGACATGGCCGGCCGGGAGCTTCCTCAGCCGGTGCAGGGCGTCATCGAGTTTAAGCACGTGGACTTCTCCTATGTGCCCGGCACGAAGATCATCTCCGACTTCAATCTGAAGATCGAGTCCGGCAAAAAGATCGCCCTGGTGGGTTCCACCGGCAGCGGCAAGACCACCATCATCAATCTGCTGATGCGGTTTTACGACATCGACAGCGGCCAGATCACCCTGGACGGCGTCGACATACGGGACCTGAGCCTCCACAGCCTGCGGGACAGCATCGGCATTGTGCTGCAGGACACCGTCTTGTTCTCCGACACCGTGGGGGCCAATCTGGCCTACGCCAACCCCTCCGCCACGCGGGAGGAGATGGACGCGGCGGCACGCTCCAGCAACTGCGACGGCGTGGTGGCCGCCCTGCCCCAGGGCTACGACACCTATCTGGCCTCCGCCGGGGCCAACCTGTCCCAGGGTCAGCGGCAGCTGCTGGCCATCGGCCGGGCTTTCCTGTCCTACCCCTACATCCTGATTCTGGACGAGGCCACCTCCAGCGTGGACACCCGCACGGAGAAGAACATCCAGGACGCCATGCACACCCTGATGGCCGGCCGCACCAGTCTCATCATCGCCCACCGGATCTCCACCATCCAGGACGCCGACCAGATCATCGTCATGGACCGCGGCTCCATTGTGGAGACCGGCAGCCATACGGAGCTGCTGGCGCGGAAGGGCGACTACTACCGGCTCTATATGACCCAGTTTGCAGGGAAGCAGACGTAAATATCATATTTCGCTGTAAAGTGATAAAGAAATGCTTGACAAGCGGCTATGTTCCTGTATGATAGAAACAGCAACCGGCGCATCATACAGAAAAGGAGGTCGTTTCCATGAGCCTATTTTCCAAGCTTCTGGGCGAAGCCGGATCTGAGCTGCTCAAAAAAGCCGCCGACGCGGTGGAAAAGGCTACAGCTGACGGCGTGCTGGGCGCGCTGGACACTGTGGCGGGGACCAATCTGAAGGAGCAGGCTAAGGCGCACGATGAACAGCTGCAGACCGGCTCCCACGTGGAGCCCATTCCCGCGTCCGGACCCTCCGGCTTTTCCTGGGGCCCCACCATGCCCGATGAGGAGAACCAATTCAATTTCAACGGCACCTACCGGCAGTATTTTGAGATGATCTTCCGGGAGGACTTCCCCGGCTACACCGTCCGGCAGGAGACTGCTCCCAACGGCAGGCGGGTCACCTACACTCTCCTGAACGGCGGCGCTGTCGCCCTTGTGGTGGAGGTGCTGTCCCAGCGCTGCGACGTGTACAAAAACCGCCGCGACTGCGCCAGACAGGGCATCCCCTATCTGCGCTTCTATTACGACCATGAGGGCTGGTGGAACACCAGGGCCTATGTGGTCCAGCGCATCGGCAACGCTCTGCGGGGCTGAGCCGGATCAACAACCGAAAAAGCAGAAAGAGAACGCCCTGCGCCTGCGGCGGACCCGGCACGGACCCTTTTCCCGGCTTCGCAGGCAGCCGGTCCGTGTACGGTCTGGTACTTCCCGGAATTATCCGGGCTTTAACGCCTTCTCTTTCTGCTTTTTTGTTTTTGGGGAGATGACGCCATGTCACTGCTGGAGCTGCTGTCCCGGCCCGAATGCTGGGAGGAATTCTATACCTACAAGACCTCGCTGGCCTGTCCCAAAGTCTTTGCCGGGCAGCTGCGGGACTATATCGACCGGCAGGCCTATCTGCCCGTCTGTGAGGCCATAGCGCGGGGGGACCGATTTCCCTTGCCGCGCCGAGCAGTCATCAGCAAAATGAGCACCAGAAAAAAACGGGTGGTCTACACCTATCCAGCGGCGGAAAACACCGTGCTGAAGCTGCTGACCTACCTGCTGCTGCGCACCTACGACGATGTTTTCAGCCCTGGACTCTACTCCTTCCGGCCTCGCCGCTCCGCCAAGGACGCTGTCCGCGCCCTGTCGCAGGTGCCGGGCATTCGGGAGATGTTTGCCTACAAGGTGGATATCAGCAACTACTTCAACTCCGTCCCCGTGGAGCATCTGCTGCCCATGCTGGAGGAGATCACGGCGGGAGATCCCACGTTGTTTGCCTTCCTGTCCCGCCTGCTGGAGGAACCGGAGGTGGTGGACGGGGACCGGCACATCACCGAGAGCAAGGGGATCATGGCGGGCACGCCTCTCTCCGCCTTTTATGCCAACGTGTATCTGCGGGGGCTGGACCGCCATTTTGCGGACTCCGGCGTGGCCTACGCCCGCTACTCCGATGATATCATCCTCTTTGCTCCCGACCGGGCTGAGGCCGAGGCCCACGCCGCTTTCGTCCGGGCCTATCTGGCCGATGCCGGTCTCACGGTGAACCCGGACAAGGAGTGCTTCAGCTCCCCGGCGGAGGGCTGGACCTTCCTGGGCTTTTTCTGCCGGGATGGCGTATATGACATTGCCCCCGCCACGGTCCGCAAGCTCAAGCAGAAGATGCGCCGCAAGACCAGAGCGCTGCAGCGGTGGCGTCAGCGCAGCGGCGCCAGTCCGGAACGGGCGGCCGCCGCCTTCATCCGTGTTTTCAACCGAAAGCTGATGGAGGGTGGAGCGGACAACGAGCTGACCTGGAGCCACTGGTTCTTCTCCGTCATCAACACCGCCGACAGTCTCCGTGCCATCGACCGCTACGCCCAGGACTGCATCCGCTTTCTTCTGCAAGGTACCCATACTAAGGCCCGGTTCAACGCCCGGTATGAGGATTTGAAGAAGCTGGGATACCGCAGTCTGGTCCACGAATACTACGCCTTTGCCGGAAAAGAAGAGGCATAGATTGAAAAGAGGATACACCACCCGGTGGGTGGTGTATCCTCTTTTGGAGCGGGCGACGAGGCTCGAACTCGCTACCTCGACCTTGGCAAGGTCGCGCTCTACCAGATGAGCTACGCCCGCAAACGCAAGGCTGATTATAGCGCACGGATCGCCGTTTGTCAACCCCGCTTTTTTAAATTTATTGGACGTTCAGCAGTACTTCCACAATGCCGGACGTGCCCTCGGCGGGATAGAAATCCACCTGCCAGGGCGTCACGTCCTCCGGGAGCGTGGGAGTGGTCTCCCCGCCCTCCGGGCTTTCCGGATCCTCCGTTTCCTCCGACGGATCCTCTGACTTCTCCCCCGGTTCCTCCGCCGTCTCCGGCTCGACAGGCGGGTGCTCGGCCAGATAGCGCTCCAGCTGGATGGCGGCCACGGCGTCTCGGATCTCGTCCTGGGTCTGGCCGAAGGAGGCCACCTGCACTGCCACGGAATCGGCGCCGCGGTCCGCCGCCGTATTCAGCAGGTCGTACAGCGCGCTCACGCCGGTAGCGTGGACGATGGCGTTTACCTGCTCGGCGGTGCGGCGGTAGCCGATGGTCAGGTGCACCACGCTGTAATTGTGGGTGCTGCCGTCCACGGTGTAGCTCAGATAATCCACGGCGTAGGCCCCAAGGGGCGTCTCCTGCCGCACCTCGTTGCAGGCGCGCTCCGTGGCCTCGGCGGCATTGGGGGTCTCGCGGCTGGGATAGAACCACACGGTGGCCTCCACCGCCCGCTGATCCACCAGCATCAGCAGGGCGTTGACCAGGTCCTGGTAGTTCTCGATCCGCATGACGGAGCGGTCCTCACTGCCGAAATAGCCGGCGCTGTGCGGCTCGGTGACGCCGTATTCCCGGTTCAGGAAGGAGCCGCAGCCGCTGAGCAGGACGCAGACCAGAGCCAGAGAGAAAAAGCGGATCAGCTTCTTACATTTCATGGAGGGGCCTCCTTTCGGGGGAAATAAGAGGGTTACGGATTGCCGCGGGCCTGCGGCCCTCGCAATGACAGAATTGCTTACAGAAGCTCCAACTGCTTTTCGTCGGAATCCTCCGGCTTCAGCAGCGCGCCGGCGGCGGGGATGGAGCGGGAGCGGTAGCGGCTCATGTTGACGATGCCTGTGTCCGTGGCCGGCGCCACGCGCTCCAGGCGGTACTTGGGCTTGATGTTCATCACCGCCACGCCCTGGGTAGCGCGGGTGGCCTTGGGCAGCAGCAGCGACGTGTGGAACAGCAGCGCCCGCGGCTCGCTGGTGTAGAGGGCCAGCTCCGTATCCTCAGGCAGATAGATCATATCAGCCAGGGGGAACTTGTCGCTGTAGGCGCCGGTGAGCTTGCGGCGGTTGGAGGTGGTGCGGTAGGCGTCCAGCGGCACCTTGGCGGCCTTGCCGTTCTGGAAGAGGAACAGCATATAGCCGGTGTAGTCGCCGGGGAGGCAGGCGTAGATCACGTTCTCCCCTTCGTCCATGCCCAGCTTGCCGGGCAGATAGTCGCCCAGCGCCGAGGCCTTGGTGTCGCCGAAGTCGGCGGCGCGGGACTTGTAGACCTGCTGGCGGTCGGTGAAGAACATGATCTCGGCGGCGTTGGTGGCGGCGAAGGTCTGGCGGAGGCTGTCGCCCTCCTTGAACTTCTGCTCGCCGGACATCCGCAGGGACTGGGGGGTGATCTTCTTGAAATACCCCTCCCGGCTGAGGAACAGGTGGACGGGATAGTCCTCTACCGCTTCCGTTTCCTCGTAATCCTCCACCTGGTCACCGTAGACGATCTCCGTCTTCCGGGGCTGGGCGTACTTCTTGCGGACGGCTGTCAGCTCGTCGATGATGATCTTCTTCACCCGCGCCGGCTTGGCCAGGGTGTCGGCCAGATCATCGATCTCATCCTGCAGGGCGGAGACCTCCGCCACACGCTTGAGGATGTACTCCTTGTT
>DGHJ01000023.1:6402-8361 GCA_002392625.1 Oscillospiraceae bacterium UBA3851 | reverse complement strand
CGATCATCAGGTTGGGGATGACCTCGGCCTCCTCCTCCGTCTGACGGATGATGGCGATAGCCTTGTCGATATCCAGCAGGATGCGCTTGAGACCCTGGAGCAGGTGCAGCTTCTCCTTCTTGCGGCTCATGACGAAGTGAACGCGGCGGCGGACGCAGTCGGTGCGCCAGGCGATCCACTCGTCCAGGATGTCCGCCACGCCCATGACCCGCGGGCTGCCGGCGATAAGAATGTTGAAGTTGCAGCTGTAGGCGTCCTCCAGGGGCGTCAGCTTATAGAGCTTGGCCATCAGCTTCTCCGGGTCCACGCCCCGCTTCAGGTCGATGGCCAGCTTCAATCCGCTCAGGTCGCTCTCGTCCCGCATATCCCCCAGCTCCTTGATCTTGCCGGCCTTCACCAGCTCCGCCACCTTGTCAAGAATGGCTTCGATGGAGGTGGAGTAGGGGATCTCGTAGATCTCGATGACGTTTTCCTTCTTGTCGTAGCGATACTTGGCCCGGACGCGGACGCTGCCCCGGCCGGTGCTGTAGATCTGCCGCAGCTCGTTCTCCTCCAGAATGAGCTGTCCGCCGGTGGGAAAATCGGGGGCCAGCAACGTGGAGGCTACGTCGTGGTCGGGGTTTTTCAGCAGGGCGATGGTGGTGTCGCACACCTCGCCCAGGTTGAAGCCGCAAATCTGGCTGGCCATGCCCACGGCGATGCCCAGGTTGGAGGAAACCAGCACGTTGGGGAAGGTGGTGGGCAGCAATGTGGGCTCGGTGGTGGAGTTGTCGTAGTTGGGCATGAAGTCCACGGCGTCGCTGTCCAGATCGCGGAAAAGCTCGGCGCAGATGGGGGAGAGCTTCGCCTCGGTGTAGCGGCTGGCGGCGTAGGCCATGTCGCGGGAGTAGACCTTGCCGAAGTTGCCCTTGCTGTCCACGAAGGGGTGGAGCAGGGCCTCGTGGCCCCGGCTGAGGCGCACCATGGTCTCGTAGATGGCGGCGTCGCCGTGGGGGTTCAGGCGCATGGTCTGGCCCACGATGTTGGCGGACTTGGTGCGCCCGCCTGTCAGCAGGCCCATTTTGTACATGGTGTACAGCAGCTTCCGGTGGGAGGGCTTGAAGCCGTCGATCTCCGGGATGGCCCGGCTGACGATGACGCTCATGGCGTAGGGCATGAAGTTGGTGTCCAGCGTGTCGGTGATGAGCTGATCCACCACGGCGCCCCGCAGCCCCATGACGTTGGGGTTATCGACGTGCCGCACGCTCTGGTCGTCGGTTTGTTTCTTCTTTGCCATAGGAACGGTGTCCTTTCTTGGGTGATGGTGGGGGCCTCACGCCTCCCAGTGAATGTACAGCCGGGTGGGTTCCGGCTCGCCGTCGCCCTGAGCCATGCAGTAGAACTCCCAGCCGTAGCGCTCATAAAAGCCGGTGTGGTCGGTGACCAGATACAGGATGTCGAGGCCGCGGTCCTTCATGTCGGCGCAGACGAAGCGCAGCAGCGCCCCGGCCACGCCGCGGCCGCGACAGTCCGCCTCGGTGTAGACGGCGCAGACATTGGGGGCCAGGTCCTTCCGGTCATGGAAGTCGTTCTCGATCACACCCAGGCCGCCGATGATCCGGCCGTTTTCCATGGCCAGGTACCACTGGGGCACGGGGCCAGCCGCCTTCAGGCAGTCCGCCATGCTCTCCTGATAGGCCTCCAGTGGGACGCCCCACTTCTCGTGGAACCAGGCGGCTGCCCGGTCTGCCAGATCGGGACGGTCCTGCAGGCGCAGAATATCGTAAGTCATATCGATTCTCCTCATGACACATCTATCATGTCCATATACTTATAACCATTCTCGGCGATATAGTCCTTGCGTCCGGAGAGGTTATCCCCCAGCAGCAGGTCGAAGATCCGGGCGGTCTCCGCGGCGTCGTCGGGCAGGACGCGGATGAGCCGCCGGGTCGCCGGGTTCATGGTGGTCATCCACATCAT
>DGHJ01000023.1:5934-6341 GCA_002392625.1 Oscillospiraceae bacterium UBA3851 | reverse complement strand
TCCGGGTCGTTCTCGCCCAGGCCCTTGCTGCGCTGGACGGTGAACTTTTTGCCCTCCAGGGACTTGATGATGTCCGCGCGCTCCTTTTCGGAGTAGGCAAACCAGGTCTTTTCCTTGCAGGTGATCTCAAAGAGAGGCGTCTCGGCGATGTAGACGTAGCCCTCGGCGATCAGCGTGGGGCACAGGCGGTAGAGCATGGTGAGGATCAGCGTGCGGATCTGGAAGCCGTCCACGTCGCCATCGGTGCAGATGACCACCTTGTTCCAGCGCAGGTTGTTCAGATCGAACTGGTTCAGCTCCTTCACCGCCTTGCCGGACACCTCCACGCCGCAGCCCAGCACCTTCATGAGATCGGTGATGATCTCACTCTTGAAGATGCGGGGATAGTCGGCCTTCAGGCAGTTGAG
>DGHJ01000023.1:4609-5893 GCA_002392625.1 Oscillospiraceae bacterium UBA3851 | reverse complement strand
TCAGGCAGTTGAGGATCTTGCCCCGGACGGGCATGAGTCCCTGGAACTCCGCGTCACGGCTCTGCTTGCAGGAGCCCAGGGCGGAGTCGCCCTCCACGATGTAGATCTCCCGGCGATCCACGTCCTTGGTGCGGCAGTCCACAAACTTCTGCACGCGGTTGGCGATGTCGATCTTCTCGGTGAGCTTCTTCTTCTGGTTGATGCGGGTGCGCTCCGCCGTCTCACGGCTGCGCTTGTTGATGAGCACCTGGGCGGCGATCTTCTCCGCCGCCTCCCGGTTCTCGATGAAGTAGACCTCCAGCCGGCTGCGCAGAAACTCCACCATGGCGTCCTGGATGCCCTTGTTGGTGATGGCATACTTGGTCTGGTTGGCGTAGCTGGCGCGGGTGGAGAAGTTGTTGGAGATCAGCACCAGGCAGTCCTGCACGTCGGCAAAGGTAATCTTGGCCTCGCCCTTCTGGTACTTGTTGTTGTCCTTCAGATACTTCTCGATGGCGGCGGTAAAGGCCAGGCGCGTGGCCTTTTCCGGTGCGCCGCCCTCCCGCAGGAAGCTGGAGTTGTGGTAGTGCTCGGTGAGGGCCACCCGGTTGGAAAAGCAGCAGGCCACGTGGAACTGCACCTTGTACTCCGGCTGATCGGCCCGGTCACGGCATCGGCGCTCGGCGTCCCACACCACCGGCTCGGTCAGGGCGTTGTCGCCCACCAGCTCGGCAATATAGTCCCGAATGCCGTTTTCGTACAGGAAGTCCTCCGTGTCGAATTTGCCGGGGGCCGTCTCGCTGCGCAGGCGGAAGGTGACCCCGGCGTTGACCACCGCCTGGCGGCGCATCACGTCCTGATAATAGTCCAGGGGGATGTCGATGTCGGTGAAGACCTCCAGATCCGGCAGCCAGCGGATGGTGGTGCCGGTGCGCTTTTTGTTGGCGGTCAGCTCCGTCTTCTCCAGCTTGCCCACGATCTCGCCCTGCTCAAAGTGGAGGCGGTACTCCAGGCCGTCCCGCAGGACCGTCACGTCCATGTAGCGGGAGGCGTACTGGGTGGCGCAGGAGCCCAGACCGTTGAGGCCCAGGGAAAACTCGTAGTTCTCGCCGCCCTCCTCATACTTGCCGCCGGCGTACAGCTCGCAGAACACCAGTTCCCAGTTGTAGCGCCCCTCCTTCTCGTTCCAGTCCACGGGGCAGCCCCGGCCCTGGTCCTCCACCTGGATAGACTTGTCCAGAAACCGGGTCACGGTGATGAGCTTGCCGTGGCCGCCGCGGGCCTCGTCGATGGAGTTGGAGAGGA
>DGHJ01000023.1:606-4515 GCA_002392625.1 Oscillospiraceae bacterium UBA3851 | reverse complement strand
CGTCGGAGCCGAAGATGACGCCGGGGCGCTTGCGCACCCGGTCCGCACCCTTGAGGCTGGAGATGCTCTCGTTATCGTATACGTTCTTCTTTGCCATGCCGCTGCAATCCTTCCGAAAAGCATAATTTCACATATATATTTTAGCGTATTTTTTCTCATCTGGCAAGGGGACTTTTTCGACGCGGAGCGGACAGGAAAAGGCGGCGCACCATCGGGACGCCGCCTCAGACGGTAGACAAACCCATGCAGACAGGTATCGACATGCATACGGGGGTTATCGTTGAAGGCCTTATCGGTCATACGGAGTTCCGTTATGACCGGCGCTTTGTTTCTGTGCGCGTTCTTCTTTCAATTTTTCTATTGCCAGCACCGGGTCCATTGTGTGAAACGTCTTTATCCAATACACAGCCGATCCGGGAACGATCTCCTTTGCGTATATGTCAAGGCGATAGATGAACAGGTTTGAAGACTGTCGGCAAAAGAAAAGCAGTGAGACGGGGATCGCTCCCCGCCTCACTGCTTAGCTTGTCAAAAAAGCGGCCTTGCCGCTTTTTTGACAAGCTAAGGTATAAGGTGGATTTCTTCTGAAATATGCCTCTATTTCGCTCACGTTCTCATTTTTCCAGCTCTCGCAGCAGCCCCTGGGCAAAGGCGGCGTGTCCCTCCGGCAGAAAGTGGACACCGTCGAAAGCCAGGGAAACGCCCCAGGCGCCGGCGTCGACAAAGCAGACGCCCAGCCGGCGCGCCAGATCCCGGTATGCTGGCCCCAGCTGCGCCGACCGGTCTATCAGCTCCCGGTCCGGCACCCACGTGCCCGGCACCATGGGCGGCGGCGCGATCAGCAGGAGACGGGCCGACCCGGCGGATCCCGCCAAACAGCACAGCAGCGCCTCCATGCGGGCTGCAGCCTCCCGGACGGAGGCACCCTGCAGCAGGTCGTTGCTGCCCAGCATCACGGCCACGGCGGTCAGGGGCTGCGCCCGGCGGAGCGCTGCGGCCACGGCCGGCAGCTCCCGTTCCTGCGGGATGGAAGCGCCGTTCTCGCCCCGGTTGAGGACGGCCCAGCCGGCCCGCTCCAGCAGACCCGTCCACCGCACGTCCGGAGCGTAGCGATCGCCCCAGAAGGAGCGGGGGTCGTAACCGTAGGTATTGGAGTCGCCCAGGCACAGGATGCGCCTGAGGGCGCGGTCATTCCCCGTCATAGGTGAAGCTCATGCGAAAAGCCCGCTGCTCCCCGGTTCCGGCAAAGTACCACCGCGGACCCTCCCGGCCCCACTGCAGGCACAGGCTTTCTCCGAAGCGCACTTCCCGGCTGAACTCCACGCTGACGGCTCGCAGGGCGCGCCCCTCTGCTGCGGCGCTGATGCAGTCCTCCGCCAGGTCGAAGTACCGGGTGTTGTTCATATGGCCGTTGAGGTCCACATAGCTGTAGGGCACGGTGAAGGTCCGCTCCTCCGTAGTGGAAACGGCCTTTGGCGCCGTGGGCAGCGGGATCTCGTCCTCCGGCAGGGAGACGCCCTCAATGGCCACGCCCAGCCGCTCCGGGAACACCAGCTGCCGCGTCTCACTGTCGATCAGCGTCCACAGGGCGCTGGCCCGGAGCAGCGGCTCGCCGGCGGCTGTATCCAGGGCGTAGTAGCGCGGAAACAGCACGTGCATGGTGCGCCCCGGCCAGGATCGCAGCACCACGTCCTCATCATATACCGGCATCCGTCGGATCTGCGCTGTCTGCAGCGTCACGATCCACAGGGCGCCCCGGTCCAGGGTCTTCTCTCTCCCCATGCCCAGCTGCTCAGTGTGGGCGATAGCCGCCTCCTGCAGCAGCGCGAACAGAGTCGAGGTGCGGAGCCGCCGGTGCATATCCACGTCGGAGCTGCGGAGCCGCAGCTGCTTTTCGTATACGCTCATGCGTTGGGAAGGCGCTTCAGGATGGCGTCCGCCACATCACCCAGGGTGGAGAGCTTCTTCCACTGCCGTTCGGGGATCCGCACGTCAAACATCGCCTCCAGCTTGCAGATGATAAGCACAAAGCCCATGGAATCGATGCCGGTGTCCGTGTTGATCACCGTGTCCTCCCGCAGGTCCATATCGGCCATTTCGGGAAAGCAGTCGAGGATCACCTGCCGGGTCTTCTGAAGAATCTCGTCTCTCGTCATATCGTACTCACTTTCTGCTGGAGCTCCCAGCGTTTGATTTTCCCCGTCGCCGTTCTGGGCAGGGGCTCGCTCGTAATATGGATGCCGGCCAGCTGCTGGCCGCGGGGCAGCTGCGCCATCAGCGGTTTGAGCTGCCGCGCCAGCTCCTCCTGCCCGGCTTCGCCGCTGAACACCAGCACGGGCCGTCCGTCCCTGGCGATCACGGCCAGCTCGGTGTGCTGCAGCGCCGCCATGATGCGGCCCTCGTACTCAGGCAGAAAGATCTTTGTGCCGTCGGACAGCACCAGCATCTCCTTTTTCCGCCCGGTGACGTGGAGCTTGCCCTCCGCATCAAAGCGCCCCAGATCGCCGGAGTGGAATATCCCGTCCTTCAGCACGGCTTCCGTGGCCTCCGGCATCTTGTAATAGCCCTGCATCATACAGGTGGGGGCCAGGATGAGGATCTCCCCGTCCTCGGCCAGGGTAACGGTGTCATCGGGGCAGATCTCCATGGCAAAGGGATCGCCGGACACGCTGATGGCCACGCCGGAGCTGGTCTCCGTCAGGCCGTAGCCGAAGCTGACGCGGATACCCCGCGCCGCCGCGGCTGCCAGCAGGGCAGGGGGACAGTCCCCGGCGCCCACCAGGATCAGGGACAGCTCCTGATTCACTGCCCCGGTCTTCAAAAGAAAGCCCAGCAGCATGGGGACCACAGATACCGCTGTGGGCCGGTAGAAATCGCAGTCGTCGGCGTAATGCCGGGCGCCCCGCCCCAGCGCCACGCAGGCGCCGCAGGAGAGACCCCACAGCAGCCCGCAGACGAAGCCGAACACGTGGCCCAGGGGCAGCAGACACAGCAGCGTGTCCGACCGGGAGAGGGGCAGCTTCGCCGAGCCGTTCCATGCGCTCTGACAAAGGCTGTGGTCCGTCAGCACCACCGCCTTGGCCTGCTCCGTGGTGCCGGAGGTGAAGAAGAGGATGCGTCCGCTGCCGCCCTCCACGCCGCCCGTCAGGGCGGGGGAGAGCTCCTCCGCCAGCTCCGGGTCTCCCCAGAGCATATCCGCGTCGGTATAGACGATCAGCCGCTGCAAAAGCTCCTCCGGGACGTTTTCATCCAGCATGACGATCTGCATCCCGGCGAGATTCGCGGCAAAAAGCTCCACCACACAGTCCATGCTGCCGTCTGACAGGATGCCCAGACAGGTTTTTCCGCTGCGGCGCAGCGCCTCTGCGCGCTTGTGGACCGCCTCCCGCAGCTGCGCATAGGAAAGCTGCTTTTCCCCGTATCGCAGAGCAAGCCCGTCAGGCGTCTCACGGGCCCAATGATCCAGCAGATCACCAAAACGGCCGAATCGCAACGCCACCACCTCCTGTTCTGGCCCCATTTTACCACAGGACCGCCGATTATGAAAGCCGAATTCACCGATTTATGCAAATAATTTGGTAGAATGAGAAAATATATAGTGAAATATTTTACAATCTGGTGTATAATACATTCGGAAAATCGGTTCCGGCAATAATTCTTTGTATGGAGGTATACAAATGGACAAGAATATTCGCATCTGCATCGTGGGCGGCGGCCCCGCCGGCCTGTCCGCCGGTATGTACCTGGAGCAGAAGGGCTACGAGAACTATACCATTCTGGAGCGGCAGGACCGGGTGGGCGGCAAGTGCTGGTCTCCCCACTACAACGGCCGGCGCTATGAGATGGGCGCCATCATGGGTGTGCCCAGCTACTACGCTGTGCATGACGTGGAGGAGTTCTGCGGCATCA
>DGHJ01000023.1:0-546 GCA_002392625.1 Oscillospiraceae bacterium UBA3851 | reverse complement strand
GCATCACCCACGACGGCCCCAAGCTGAACCGCAACTACAAGAACGCCAAAGGCGAGGTCATTGAGCCCTTTGCCCGCACCCTCGGCAACATCATCAAGAATCCCTGGATGCTGAAGATGAAGAAGCAGCTCAAGAAGTTCGGCGAGCTGCTGGAGACCAAATACAAGGGCTACGACCTCAACGGTCACCGCGGCGTGGCCGAGGGCCGCTATGACGGCTATGCCGTCACCCCCGGCCGCGAGAAGGTGGAGGGCGTCAACCCCAATCTGAAGGATCTGGCCCTGCCCTTCAAGGAGTTCTGCGAGATGAACGGCGTGCCTCTGGTCCAGAAGATCTGGATCGGGCCCTTCACGTCCTTCGGCTACGGCTACTTTGACGAGATCCCCGCCGGCTACGTGCTGAAGTATCTGGACTATCAGACCTGCATGAACTTCGTGAAGGTCAACCTGTGGACCTGGAAGGAGGGCACTCAGTACATCTGGGAGCAGCTGAACGCCCATCTGAAGAACCCCGCCCGCCTGAACAGCACCATCGAGAAGGTGGAGC
>DGHJ01000051.1:1291-2938 GCA_002392625.1 Oscillospiraceae bacterium UBA3851 | reverse complement strand
CGTATCGTTTTTTGTCATTGCGAGGGCGCGAAGCGCCCGTGGCAATCCGTAACCCCCCTGTCATTGCGAGGCCCCAGCGGGGCCGTGGCAATCCGTCCTCCCCCGTCCCCCGCAAGCCCCCCCACGCGCAAAAAAGCTCCCCCTCCTTGTGGGAGGGAGAGCTTTTTCACACGTTCGTCACTCGTCGACGATATCCACAGAGACCTTGACGCCCTTGCGCTGGGCATAGGAGCGCACCACGGTGCGGATCTCCTTGGCGATGCGGCCGTTGCGGCCGATCACCTTCCCCATGTCTTCGGGGGCCACGCGCAGCTCCAGCGTCAGATCGTCCTCCGGCCCGGACTCGGTCACGGTGACCTGATCGGGCTGGGAGACGAGGCTCCTGGCGATATAGAGCAGCAGTTCCTTCATGGCTCTGCTCCCGCTTACAGAACGTCTACCTTCTTCAGCAGGGCGCGGACGGTTTCGGTGGGCTGAGCGCCGGTGGCGATCCACTCCTTGGCGCGCTCGGCGTCGATCTTGATCTCGGCGGGGCTGACGCAGGGGTTGTAGACGCCCAGCTCCTCGATGAAGCGGCCGTCACGGGGATAGCGGGAATCCGCCACCACGACGCGGTAGTAAGGAGCCTTCTTGGCGCCCATTCTTCTCAGACGAATCTTGACCATTGTTTTTTCCTCCAATTAAGTATTTGTATATTGATTTATTGATAAATGCCGTTGCACTTATTTCGATGTTGTCACGCAAAAAGCCTCGCAGATAAGTGAGTGCCCAAATCTGTGATTTGGCTGCGCGAACTTATGCATGCGAGCGAAGCGAGTCGTAGTACGTGGCAAAATACACCTCTCAGGCCACGCAGTGTGCGAGCGAAGCGAGTGCGCGGAGTGGACTGCAAACCCTTCTCGTCCAAAATCAGCAGATTTTGGACGAAACATCTTCACCGTTTTTTCTTCTTGCTCTTCATCATCTTCCTGGCCACGGCCTTGCCCATCATGCCGCCCAGGCCGCCCATATTGGGCATGCGGCCCTTGGACATGGAGCGGGTCAGCTGCTGCAGCATCTCAAAGGACTTGAGCAGGCGGTTGACGTCCACCACCTCCAGCCCGCAGCCGGCGGCGATGCGGCGCTTGCGGCTGGCATTGAGGATCTGTGGGTTCTCCCGCTCCTGGGGGGTCATGGACTGGATGATGGCGCGGCTGCGGTTAAACTGCCGGGGGTCCACCTGGCTCAGGTCGATGCCCTTGGTCATGTTGCCGGGCAGCATCTCCATGATCTGGCTGATGTCGCCCATGCCCTGGAGCTGCTCCATCTGCTCCAGGTAATCGGTGAGGGTCAGGCGGTTCTTGCGGAGCTTCTCCTCCAGCTTGGCGGCCTGCTTCTCGTCGAACTGCTGCTCAGCCTTCTCGATGAAGCTGAGCATGTCGCCCATGCCCAGGATGCGGCTGGCCATGCGGTCGGGGTGGAAGACCTCGATCATGTCCAGCTTCTCGCCGGTGCCGGCGAACTTGATGGGCTTGCCGGTGGCCGCCCGGATGGACAGGGCCGCGCCGCCGCGGGCGTCGCCGTCCAGCTTGGTCAGCACCACGCCGTCGATGCCCAGGGCCTGGTCGAAGGCGGTGGCGGCGTTGACGGCGTCCTGGCCGGTCATGG
>DGHJ01000051.1:0-1240 GCA_002392625.1 Oscillospiraceae bacterium UBA3851 | reverse complement strand
CCGGTCATGGCGTCCACCACCAGCAATATCTCGTTGGGACTGACGGCCTTCTTGATGGCCTTCAGCTCGTTCATCAGCGCCTCGTCGATATGGAGGCGGCCGGCGGTGTCCAGGAACACCATGTCGTGGCCGTGGTCGCGGGCGAAGCGGACGGCCTCCTGGGCGATCTTCACCGGGTCGCCCTGGCCCATCTCGAAGACGGGCACGTTCACCTGCTGGCCCACCACCTGCAGCTGCGTGATGGCGGCGGGACGGTAGACGTCGCAGGCCACCAGCAGGGGGCGCTTGCCGAACTGACGGCGCATGAAGGCGGCCAGCTTGGCCACGTTGGTGGTCTTGCCGGCGCCCTGCAGGCCCACCATCATCACCACCGTGGGCCCCTTGGAGGCCATGGTGATACGGCTGTTTGTGCCGCCCATCAGGTCGGTCAGCTCCTGGTTGACGATCTTGATGACCTGCTGGGCGGGGGTCAGGCTCTCCAGCACGTCGGCGCCCACGCACTTCTCGGTGACGCGGGAGACAAAGTCCTTGACCACCTTGAAGCTGACGTCGGCCTCCAGCAGCGCCAGGCGCACCTCCCGCATGCCGGCGCGGACGTCGGCCTCGGTGAGGCGTCCCTTGCCCCGCAGCCGTCTAAAGGTTTCGTTGAGCTTTTCGCTCAGTCCTTCAAATGCCATGCCTTACTCCTTGAGAGCGGCGGCGCTGCGCTCGATGGTGTCGGCGATGCGCTCCAGCTCCGGGTTCTCGTAGCGGCGCTCGTTGATCTGCCGCAGCTCCTTGGCCGCCTCCTCGATGGCGGTGATCTTGTCGTACAGGCCCATAAAGCGCTTGACGATGCCGGTCTTGTCCTCGATCTCGGTCATGACGGCCTCGGCCCGGACGATCACGTCCCGCACGCCCTGGCGGGAGATGCCGTAGTTCTCGGCGATCTCGCCCAGGGACAGATCCTCGTTGTAATAAAGATCGTAGAACTCCCGCTGGCGCTCGGTGAGGATCTCACCGTAGAAATCGTAGAGCATGGTCATGCGAAAAGTCTGGTTTTTCACGGGGATTCCTCCTTCTGTAAAGTTATTTACCTTTACAACACAACTATGATACACGAAACAGGGCCAAAAGTCAAGGCGAATTTGGTCGACGCGCCAAACTTTTTTCCCTGTTTTTGGTGATTTTGCCGGAGGTGCGGACCCTCTGTCATTGCCAGGGCGCGAAGCGCCCTGGCAATCCGTCCTCCCTCCTATCC
>DGHJ01000147.1:6021-15993 GCA_002392625.1 Oscillospiraceae bacterium UBA3851 | reverse complement strand
CGACGGCGAGGAGTGCGACGATCCCAACTGCGCCTGCCACCACGACCATCACCATCATCACCACCACGCCGACGAGGTGTTCACCAGCTGGGGCGTGGAGACGGTGCGCCGCTACACTGAGGAGGAGATCGACGCCATTCTCACGGCGCTGGACAGCGGCGACTACGGCGCCATCCTCCGCGCCAAGGGCATCGTCCCCGCGGCGGACGGACGCTGGCTGCACTACGACTTCGTGCCGGAGGAGCATGAGGTGCGCTACGGCCCGGCGGACTACACCGGCCGCATCTGCGTCATCGGCTCTGAGCTGAAGGAAGAGAAACTGAAAGAGCTGTTCAAGCTGTAAGGAGAGAAGCGAGACCCCATGGATATTCCTGTCTATCTGGTTGCCGGTTTTCTGGACGCCGGCAAGACCAATTTTATCAACGGCATTCTTCAGGACGGCTTCGCCCGGGATGACCGGACGCTGCTGATCTGCTGCGAGGAGGGTGAGGAGGAGTACGACCCCAAGGTGCTGGACAACGTGTTCACCTATACGGTGGACGAGGCCGACCAGCTGACGCCGGATTTCCTCAAGAAGCTGGAGAAGCAGTATAAGCCCAGGCAGGTCATCATTGAGTACAACGGCATGTGGATGATCGAGCCCCTGTACCGCACGGGCCTGCCTGCCAACTGGATCCTCTATCAGATCATGACCCTGGTGGACGCCAACACCTTCGAGATGTACGTGAAAAACATGGGTCAGCTGATGATGGAGAAGATCACCAACGCGGACATGCTGATCTTCAACCGCTGCAACGCCGAGCTGCGCGCCGCCCTGCGGAGCCGCAACCTGCGCATGGTGAACCGCCGCGCCGACATCTATCTGGAGAACGCCGACGGCACCAGCGAGGAGTACGTCACCGAGGATATGCGGCCGTTTGACCTGTCCTCCGGCAAGCTGGACGTGCCTGACGACGACTACGGCGTCTGGTACGTGGATCTGATGGACCACCCGGAGAGCTACGACGGCGTTCAGGTGACCTTCAAGGCCCTCATGTGCCACTCCAAGAAGTTCAAGGGCACCGACGTGCCCGGCCGGTTCGCCATGGTGTGCTGTGAGAATGATATGCAGTTCCTGGCTCTGGTTTGCAAGGGAAAGGGCCTGGACAAGTTCAAGGACCGTGACTGGGTGGAGATCACCGCCACCGTCAGGAAGGAGGAGTCCCCCGCCTACCAGGGGGAGGGCCCCGTGCTGTACGTCAGCAAGATCGGCTACTGCCCCAAGCCCAAGCAGGAGGTCGTCTCCTTCTAAACTGCCTAAAAACGGCTCGCCGTTTTTAGGCAAAAGGCTTGCAGTCCGCTCCGCGCACTCGCTTGCGGGAGACGCTCGCACACTGCGCGGCCTGAGCGGTGTATTCTGCCACGTACACGCCGCGGCAGAATACGATTATAATTCTTCCGCCGCTGCGGCGGCGGAACTCTGCGAGGCGATTATATTTAGCTTAAAAAACGTGCCATCCGGCGGATGGCACGTTTTTTATTCGATCTCGATACACGCCGCGTCGCTGCGGCGCAGGGCAATAACCGTGTCCATCACGCCGTAGGCCACCGGATCGCCGAAGGGACTCTCCTGCAGGGCGATGACCTGCGCGCCGGGGAGAAAGCCCAGCTCCTGCATTCTGGTGCGCTTGGCGCCTTGCAGGGAAACCGCCGTCACACGGGAACTCTGCCCCACGCGCAGCTGGGCCAACGTTCTGGGCATAGGGCGCGACCTCCTTTGCTCTGGCCCATTGTATGCACGGCGGGTCGCAGGAGGTTACAGCCAGCTCCGGTCAAACCCGTAGGGCAGCAGCTCGCGGAGGGCGAACCTCTTCGCCTCGCCCTTGCCGTTGAGGCAGATGACCTCCAGCTCCGGCGCGAACTCCATCATCACCTGGCGGCAGGAGCCGCAGGGCACGCAGTAGTCCTCCGACCTCCCGGCGATGGCCAGGCGCACGAAGTCCCGGTGCCCCTCGCTGACAGCCTTGAAGATGGCGGTGCGCTCGGCGCAGATGGTCAGGCCGTAGGCGGCGTTTTCAATGTTGCAGCCGGTGTACACGGTGCCGTCGCTGCACTCCAGCGCCGCTCCCACGGGGAAGCGGGAGTAGGGGATATAGGCCATGTCCAGCATCTCGGTGGCCTTTTGACACAGCTCCTTTTCAGTCATGAGTATTTCCTCCTTTATGCAATCTTTTTTCGGCTGCTTATCCCAGCTCCGCCTGGCCGGTGTAGAGCTGGTAGTAGCGGCCCCGCTGCTCGATGAGCTGGCGGTGGTCGCCACGCTCGATGATGCGGCCCTGCTCCAGCACCAGGATGGCCTGGGCGTTGCGGACGGTGGACAGCCGGTGGGCGATGACGAACACGGTACGCCCCTCCATCAGGGAGTCCATGCCCTTTTCAATGAGCTTCTCGGTGCGGGTATCGATGGAGGAGGTGGCCTCGTCCAGGATCAGCACCGGGGGATCGGACACCGCCGCCCTGGCGATGGCCAGCAGCTGCCGTTCGCCCTGGCTCAACGAGCCGCCGTTTTCGGTGATGACGGTGTCGTAGCCCTGGGGCAGGTGGCGAATGAAGGTGTCGGCGTTGGCCAGCTTCGCCGCGGCACGGACCTCCTCGTCGGTGGCGTCCAGCTTGCCGTAGCGGATGTTGTCGGCGATGGTGCCGGTGAACAGATTGGTTTCCTGCAGCACGATGCCCAGGGAACGGCGCAGGGACTCCTTGCGGATCTCCTTGACGTCGATGCCGTCGTAGGTGATGACGCCGTCCTGAATGTCGTAGAAGCGGTTGATGAGGTTGGTGACGGTGGTCTTGCCTGCGCCGGTGGAGCCGACGAAGGCGATCTTCTGGCCGGGCTTGGCGTACAGCGACACGTCGTGGAGCACCGTCTTGTCGTCGGTATAGCCGAAGTCCACGTCGCTAAAGCGCACGTCGCCCCGCAGCTCCACCAGGGAGCCGTCGGGCCTCTTCCAGGCCCAGTGGCCGGTGCGGCGGTCCGTCTCGGTGAGGTTTTCGCCGTTCTTTTCCACCCGCACCAGCACGGTGCCGCCCTCGTCGGTTTCCGGCTGGGCGTCCATGACGGCGAAGATGCGTTCGGCGCCGGCCATGGCGGCCAGCAGCACGTTGACCTGCTGGCTGATCTGGGCCACCGGCTGGGAGACCTGACGCACGTACACCAGGTAGGCGCCCATGGTGCCCACGTCGAAGATGCCCCGCAGAGCCAGCAGGCCGCCGATGCAGCAGGTGGCGGCGTAGTTGATGCGGCTCAGGTTGCCCATAGCGGGCATCATGGAGCTGGCGTAGGCCTGGGCGCGGGTGGCGGCGTTCCGATAGGTGGCGTTGAGGGTGGAGAACTGCTCCACGGCCTTGCTCTCGTGGTTGAAGACCTTGATGACCTTCTGGCCCTCGATCATCTCCTCGATGTAGCCGTTGAGGGATCCGAGAGATGCCTGCTGCTTCTGGAAATTGGTGCGGCTGCGGCCGCCCACGAACTTGACCACGAAGCCCATCATCAGCAGGAAGAACACGGTGATGAGCGTCAGCCGCCAGTTGAGCACGAACATCATGACCAGTGTGCCGAAGAAGGTCAGCACGCTGGATAGGATGTTGGCCAGGGAGCTGTTGATCAGCTCGCTGACGGTGTCGATATCGTTGGTGAACCGACTCATCAGGTCGCCGGACTGATGGGTGTCGAAGTAGCGGATGGGCAGCGTCTGCAGCTTGTCGAACAGATCCTTGCGCAGCTCCACCACGGTGTTCTGGGAGATGCGCACCATGGTGCGGGCGTAGACGAAGGAGCACAGGGCGCTGAGGCCGAAGATGGCGCCCATCAGCACCAGCATTTTGGCCAGACCCGCAAAGTCACCGGGCAGGATATAGTCGTTGATCAGGGGCTTGAGCATATAGCTGCTGGCGATGCTGCCCACGGAGCTTAGCAGCAGGCAGAACAGCACGAACACCAGCAGCAGCCGGTATTTGGCCAGATATTTCAGCAGACGCTTGACCGTGCCCCACAGGTTCTGGGGCCGCTGATAGCCGTGGCCGCGGGGGCCGTGTCCGCCCTGGGGACGGGCGTTTTTGTTCTCAGCCATCAATGCTCACCCCTTCCTGCTGGGATTGATAGACCTCGCGGTAGATCTCGCTGCGCTCCATCAGCTCCGCGTGGGTGCCCATGGCGGAGATCCTGCCGTCGTCCATAACGATGATGAGATCGGCGTCCATGACGGAGGCGATCCGCTGGGCGATGATCAGCTTGGTGGCGCCGGGCAGTGTGCCCCGCAATCCGGCGCGGATCCTGGCGTCGGTGGCCGTGTCCACGGCGGAGGTGGAGTCGTCCAGGATCAGGATCTTCGGCCTGCGGAGAATGGCGCGCGCGATGCAAAGTCGCTGCTTCTGTCCGCCGGACACGTTGGACCCGCCCCGCTCGATGCGGGTGTCGTAGCCCTCCGGCATCTTGTCGATAAACTCGTCGGCGCAGGCTACGGCGCAGGCCTGGCGCAGCTCCTCGTCGGTGGCGTCGGAGCGGCCCCAGCGCAGGTTTTCGGCGATGGTGCCGGAGAACAGGGTGTTCTTCTGCAGCACCATGGCACAGCCGTCGCGCAGGGCCTCCATGGTGTATTCCCTCACGTCGTGGCCGCCCACGGACACGGTGCCCTCCGTGGCCTCATACAGCCGGGGGATCAGGCTCACCAGGGTGGTCTTGGCGCTGCCGGTGCCGCCCAGGATGCCCACCGTGGCGCCGCTGGGGATCTCCAGATTCACGTCGTCCAGGTTCCAGGCTTCGGCGGTGGGGTGGTATTTGAAGTACACGTGGTCGAAGCGAATGGAGCCGTCGGCCACGGTAAGGCTGCTGTCGGCGGCGTCGTCGGTGATCTCCGGCTGCTCGTTCAGCACCTCCACGATGCGCTTGGCGCAGGCGATGGACCGGGTCAGCATCATCATCACCATGGATACCATCATCAGGCTCATGAGGATCTCACTGGCATAGGTGAAGAAGGCGATCAGGTCGCCGGAATCCATCAGGCCGTTAAACACGTAGTGTCCGCCGATCCAGTTGATGGCCACGATGGTGCCGCCCATAATCAGGGAGACCAGCGGGGTAAAGATCACCACGAAGCCGAAGGCCCGCAGGGCGGTGTCCCGCAGGTGCTCGCTGCGCTGGGCGAACTTCTGCCGCTCCCGGTCCTCCCGGACGAAGGATTTCACCACACGAATGGCGTTGAGATCCTCCTGCACCACCAGGTTCACGTCGTCGGTGGCCTTCTGCAGCGCGCTGAAGAAGGGACCGACCTTGGTGATGACCAGAATCACGCCCATGGCCAGCAGGGGGATGGACACCAGAAATACCTGGCTCAGATCCAGGGAGATGGTCAGCGCCATGACCAGGGCCGTGATCAGCATCACCGGGGCGCGGACGAAGATGCGCATGCACATCATCAGCGTCATCTGCATGGACGCCACGTCGCTGGTGAGGCGGGTGATGAGGGAGGCGGTGGAAAAATGCTCGATGTTGGCGAAGCTGAAGCGCTGCACCTGCTCGTATTCCGCCTGGCGCAGCTGGGCGCCGAAGCCCATGCCCGCCTTGGAGGCGAACAGCGCCGCGCCGATGCCGCCGGCCAGCGCGGCCAGCGCCAGCAGCACCATCCTGAGACCGGTCATCAGGATATAGTTCCGGTCGCCGCCGGCGATGCCCACGTCCACGATGTTGCTCATGGCCTTGGGCAGCAGCAGCTCGAATATCGACTCCAGGATGGAGCACAGCACGCCGCCCACGATCCAAAGCCGGTAGCCTTTTGTATAGGGAAACAGTTTTTTCAGCACGACTCATCCTCCTCCCGGCACAGGTTTTGCGCCACGCGCATGAGAAAGCTCTTCAGCGTCTCCAGCTCCTGGGCTGTGAAGCCCTGCTCCATCTGCCGGTGCACCTGGCCGATCACCTGGGTAAAGATGTCGTGGAACTGCCGCCCCTGCTCCGTCAGGGTCAGGATGCGGCAGCGGCCGTCCCGCGCGCTGGCGGTGCGCCGGAGAAAGCCCTTCTCCTCCAGCCGGTCCACGATGCCGTTCACCGTGGAGGGCTTCACCATGAGGAATTGCTCCAGCATCTTCTGGTTGACCTCCCCCGTCTGCCGGTGGAGATAGTTCAGCGTCCGGCACTGCATAGGGGACACGTCGTACTGTCGCAGCAGCTTGCCCATCAGCGTCTGTATCTGATGGTCGCAGTAGCCCAGCAGTGGGCCGAAATGCTCCGGCGCACAGGGCTTGCATGGCTCCATGACGCCACCTCCTTCCAAAAAAGTTAGCATCCTAAAAGTTAGCAGACGAAATGATAGCACGGTGCCATATATATGTCAAGGGGAAAAGAGAAGGACGGCCAAGTTTTCTGACCGTCCTTCCGTTTATTCCGTTTTCTGTCGCCACGCCCTGGGCAGCCAGCGTTTGCTGCCCAGCCACAGGAGGAACAGGGTGCCCCGCACCGCCAGCTCGATGGTCATGGCGATCCACGCGCCGGGCAGGCCGTACCGGGCGGCCAGCAGGGCCGTCAGGGGGATGCGGACGCACCACATGCTGGCCAGGTTCAGCACGGTGGAGGGCAGGGTGTTGCCCGCGCCCTGAAACGCGCCGGAGGCCACGATGGAGGCGCCGTACAGCGGCTCTGCCAGCAGCACGATCCGCAGCACCGCGGTGGCCAGTGCCACCACCTCCCGGTCCGGCGTCATGATGCCGATGATGAAGGGCGCGGCAAAGTACAGCGCCACGGCGGAGACGCCCATGATCACCATGGCCAGCAGGGTGACCAGCCAGCCCAGGCGATAGGTGAGATCCCTTCGCCCGGCGCCCACGCTCTGGCCGATGAGGGTGGAGGCGGCGGGCTCCATGCCGTAGCCGGGCATGTAGCACAGGGCCTCGGCGGTGACGGCGAAGGAGTGGGCGGCGATAGCCACCGTGCCCAGGGGGGCGATGATGCCGGTGGACACGATCTGGGCCGAGCACATGATGACCCGTTCCGCTGCCACGGGCAGGGCCAGCTTCCAGCCCTGCCGCAGCTGCTCCGGCACGAAGCGGAGCTTTTCGCCCCGCCGCAGGTGCAGGCTGGGGCTGCGCCGCAGCAGGAAATAGAGCAGCAGCACGGCGTTGACCAGGTGGGACAGGCTGGTGCCCAGCGCCGCGCCCACGACGCCCAGTCCCGCGCCGGGCACGGTGACGCCCCAGAGGGTGCGCGTGGGGAAGATCAGCAGGGCGTTGAACACCACGTCCAGCACGCAGGAGAGCACCATCAGGATGCTGGGGGTGCGCATGTTGCCGCTGGACTGCAGCATCCCCGCGCCCAGAGAGCCCAGCGCCATAATGGGCAGCGACAGGGCGAAGACCAGAAAATAGGCGGTGGCGTGGGGCCGAATGGAGGGGTCAGACCGGAGCCAGCCGGGCAGCGCCCCGGCGATGGCCGCGCCGGCGGCCGCCAGCAGCAGCGAAATGACCAGCGCCGCCACCATGCCCTGCTTCATCAGGTTCCGGGCGTCCTTTTCGTCCCCGGCGCCGATGCGCTGGGCCACCTGCACCGTAAAGGCCAGCACGGCAGCGGTAGAGAGGCCGCCGAACAGCCATGTGGTGGAGGCAACAAGGCCGATGGAGGCGGCGTCGTCCGCGCCCAGCCGGCCCACCATGGAGGCGTCGATATACTGCATGGCGATGGTGGACAGCTGGGCCAGAATGGCCGGCAGGCTGAGCCGCAGCGTCAGCAGGACCTGCTGCTGCCAGGTGAGCTTTTCGCCCCGGCGCAGCCGCTCCAGATGATCCTGGCGCATATCGTCACCCCTTTATCTGTAAATTACTTGAAATTTTACCACAAATGGTATATGATTGTCAATCGGAGCAACCGTGAATCGGCGGGGCTGTGCCGCCCCGCATACTAAAAAAGTTACAGGAGGCCGCAAGCATGAAAAAGACCGTATTGCGCAAGTACGCGCAGCTGATCGCCCGCATGGGCGTCAATGTCCAGCCGGGGCAGGAGGTATTCATCGTCGCCGGGCTGGATCAGCCGGAGTTCGTCAAGATGGTGGTGGAGGAGTGCTACCGCTGCAAGGCCAAGAAGGTGGTTGTGGATTGGAGCTATCAGCCCCTGACCAAGCTGCACTTCCGCTATCGCACCCAGCGCACCCTGAACAAGATGGACAACTATGAGGAGGCCCGCTGGGCACACTACGCCGAGGTGCTGCCCTGCCGCATCTTCCTGGATTCTGACGATCCGGACGGCCTCAACGGCGTGAACCCCGTGAAGATGGCCAAGTCCCAGCAGGCCAAGTATCCCATCATCAAGGGCTACCGGGATCAGATGGAGAACAAATACCAGTGGTGCATCGCTGCCGTGCCAGGCGTGGCCTGGGCCAAGAAGCTGTTCCCCGGCATGCGGGCCAGCCAGGCGGTGGAGAAGCTGTGGCAGGCTATTTTGGACACCTGCCGCGTGTGGGACGACCCTGTGGCCGAGTGGGAAAAGCACAACAAGTCCCTGCAGGATCACTGCGCCCATCTCAACAGCCTGCATATTGAGAAGCTGCACTACACCGCCTCCAACGGCACGGACTTCACCGTGGGCATGATCCCCCAGGCCCGGTTCACCGGCGGCTGCGAGGAGTCCCTGCAGCACATCGTGTTCAACCCCAACATGCCCACCGAGGAGTGCTTCATCTCCCCCATGCGCGGTGAGGCCGAGGGCATTGTTTACGCCACCAAGCCCCTGTGCTATCAGGGCCAGCTCATCGAGGGCTTCTGGATCCGCTTCCACGAGGGCAAGGCCGTGGAGTGGCACGCCGACAAGAACGAGAAGCTGCTGGGCGAGATCATCAACATGGACGAGGGCAGCGCCTATCTGGGCGAGTGCGCTCTGGTGCCCTACGATTCCCCCATCAACAACACCGGCCTGCTGTTCTACAACACCCTGTTCGATGAGAACGCCGTTTGCCACCTGGCGCTGGGCAAGGGCTTCATGGACACCATCGAGGACTTCCAGAACAAGACGCTGGAGGAGGTCCGGGCCCTGGGCGTCAACGAGTCCATGGTCCACGAGGACTTCATGATCGGCTCTGCCGACATGAACATTGACGCCATCTGCGCCGGCGGCAAGGTGGTCCCCATCTTCCGGAACGGCAACTGGGCGTTCTGAGAAACAGAGCATACATGAAAAAAAGCTGTGAGGCCCGCCGGGCCTCGCAGCTTTTTATTGCGTCATCTATCAGCAGAGGAACTACTTCCGCCGCTGTTTCCCCATCTTCTTGGGGCCGGTTCTTCTGACCGAGCCGTATTTCTTCTCGATCCGGCGGTCCCGCATCTGCTCCTGCTCCTCACGGCGATGAATAGAATCCCGCCACAGGACAACAAACCCAGCGCCGATTAACATTAAAAAGGTGGCCAGAAGCCGCAGCCAGGGGAAGCGGACGAACCATTTTCCCCCGAAGGAGACGACGGTCTCCCCGTTTTTGGTGACCTCCGCGGCGTACTTCGTCCGAAACAGTTTGCCGAACAGATCCTGATAACAGCGGATCGTTACCTCGTCGCCGGGGGCAAGGGCTTCCTTGACCTCTGCGTGCTCATACGATCCCGCCAGCGTGTACTTCTCGCCTTCGGAGCCGACGATCTGGAGGGACAGGCCGTGGACGTCAAAAACGGTGCGGGCGGAGGAGACGGTCACGGTGGCCTCTTGCAGGAAATCGTACGGGACAGGCGTGTAGGCCTGGGGGACAAACAGCAGACCGAAACCGGAAATAATACAAAGCACGGCAAAGAACAAAAACGGCCGGTTTTCCCGGCGTATCTCAGCGGGGGTCATTCGTCTCATGGCCGACTCCTTCTGTGTCGAATAATCAGTACCTTGCCGGTATGATACCACAAAACGAACAGTCCCGCAACCCGGATCGGGCTACGGGACTGTGTGGTACGGGCAGTGGGACTCGAACCCACACGGTT
>DGHJ01000147.1:0-5971 GCA_002392625.1 Oscillospiraceae bacterium UBA3851 | reverse complement strand
ACACGGTTGCCCACTGGAACCTAAAGGCGGCGTCACCTTGGTGGAGACGGTAAAGGGAGGAAGCGTATATGCGCAGCTTAGCATTTGCGTCCTCCTGCGCAACGAAAATATAACGGGAAAGCTGCTTTTGGCGGCGAGGCCTGTATGAACAGAAGCCGTGTATCGGCTCCGACAGGAGCCAATACACGGTTTTAATATGAACTTAACAGGCGATTATTTTGCGCTTTTAATCAGTAAAGCAGCGTGTTTTGAAATAATTTAATAGATTTTATAAAAAATCTTGATAATTTTGCAAAATGTGTTATGATGGGGAAAACAGCAGCGGGCGGAAGATTATCTTGAGCCAATGAGGGGCCACATGAACGAGCAAATGATTTGGGATACCGAGCATATCAAGAACTTCGTATTTATTGGCGAGGCGGGCTGCGGAAAGAGCGAGATCGCCGTGAACCTGGCGCTGCATCTGCTGGATCGGGGGCGGCCGGTACACCTCTTCGACCTGGATACCACGAAGCCCCTTTTCCGCACCCGGGACCAGGCTGCGTGGCTGGAGCGCCGGGGGATACACGTGCATTTTGAGCAGCAGCTGGCGGATGCGCCGACCATCGGGGGCGGCGTCAGGCTGTCGCTGCGGGATGAAGACGCGTTTACCATCCTTGACGTGGGCGGCGACTACATGGGCGCCCGGTCCATCGGCGGATATGCGCCGACCCTTCGCGGCGACGAGACGGGGATCTACTACGTGATCAACCCCTTCCGGCCATGGAGCACCACGCTGGAGCGATTGGACGGGGTGCTGGGCCAGATCCTGCAGGCCTGTCACATCCCCCTGGATCGGCTGCATCTGGTGGGGAATCCCAATCTGGGCGCCAGCACCGATGGACGTGACGTGATCGATGGGGCAAGGCGGCTGGCCGAAATGGTCTCGCCGTACCGCGAGGTGGAATTCCTCTGCGTGGAGAACAGGCTTTATGAGCAGGTAAAGGGAGAGGCGTCCCTGCCGCTGTTTCCTTTGAAACGGTATCTTCCCTATCCCTGGGAGGAATAGAGCAATGAAGCAGAACAAACATACAGGAGGAGTGAGAACATGGGAAAGGTAGAGATCATCTCAGAGCGCTGCAAAAGCTGCGGCTACTGCGTGAAGTTCTGCCCCAAGGGGGTCCTGGCCATCGGCAAGCAGGTGAACTCCAAGGGGTATGAATATGTGGAGCCGGTAAACCTCGATGCGTGCATCGGCTGCGCGATTTGTGGACAGGTGTGTCCCGATGGGGCCATCGACGTGTATCGATAAGGAGGCAGTCACATGGCAAGACAGTTTATGAAGGGCTGCGAGGCGATCGCCGAGGCAGCCGTCCGTTCCGGGTGCCGGTTTTTTGCCGGGTATCCCATTACGCCGCAGAACGAGATCCCCGAATACCTGTCCCGGCGGATGCCGGAGGTGGGCGGGACCTTTGTCCAGGGTGAGAGCGAGGTGGCGTCCATCAACATCATCTACGGCGCCGCTCAGACTGGCACACGCGCCATGACCAGCTCCTCCTCCTGCGGGATCAGCCTTATGAGCGAGGGCCTCAGCTTTTTGGCCGGCGCACGGGTGCCCATGGTGGTGGTCAACGTCCAGCGCGGCGGCCCCGGCATCGGCGCCATTCAGCCTGCTCAGCAGGACTATAACCAGGCCACCAAGGCCAGCGGAAACGGTGGCTTCCAGATGATGGTGTGGGCGCCCTCCACCGTGCAGGAGGCCGTGGACATGACGTACGCCGCCTTTGACTACGCCCAGAGAGACCGCAATCCGGTGATGATCCTGGCAGACGGCGTGCTTGGCACGATCATGGAGCCGGTGGTGCTGCCGGAACCCCGAAGTGCGGAAGAGGTGGCCCGCCTGAAGGCGATCTGCCGCCCCTGGGCGCTTGTAGGCCACAATCCGGAGACGGAACAGCGTGCCCTGGTGGATTCCGGCGACTGGAATACCAAGAAGATGGAGCAAAAGTGCATCGATAACGCGGCGCTCTATGAGAGCTGGCAGGCGGAGGCCCAGGCGGAGGAGCTGTTCCTGGAGGATGCTGAGGTGGTGGTGACGGCCTACGGTATCAGCGGCCGCATTGCCAAATCCGCAGTGAAGCTGCTGCGTGCCGAGGGGATCAAGGTGGGCATGATCCGGCCCAGGACGGTCAACCCGTTCCCGGCTGCCAGCTATGAAAAGTTGGATTACGGCAGGGTCAAGGCGATCCTGGACGTGGAAATGAGTATTCCTGCGCAGATGGTCAATGATGTTCGCTTGGCCGTGAAGGACCGCTGCCCGGTGGAAACCTGTCTCCACGCCGGCGGAGAGATCATGGGCCGCCGGGAGATCATGGACGCCGTGCGCGCCCTGTACCGCTAAGGAGGGAGAGAACGATGGAAAAGATCTATTCCCGCACAAAACTGCTCCGTGAGGACATGGTTTCCGGCTTTTGCCCCGGCTGCATGCACGGCACGATCTTCAAGATGATCGGAGAAGTGCTGGAGGAGCTGCACATGGAGAGCAAGGTGGCCATGGTCCTGGGCGTGGGCTGCTGCGGCCTGGCCAAGGAATACGTGACTTACGACAACACCACCTGTCCCCACGGACGGGGCTGCGCCACCGCCACCGGCGTCAAGCGGGCCAATCCGGAGACCCTGGTATTCACCTACCAGGGCGATGGCGATCTGGCGTCTATCGGCCTGGCTGAGACCATGTCTGCGGCCAACCGGGGCGAAAACTTCACCGTAATATTTGTCAACAACGGCATTTACGGCATGACCGGCGGCCAGCTGGCTCCCACCACCCTGGTTGGGATGAAGGCCAGCACGGCGCCCAAGGGCCGCAATCCCAAGGAGCACGGTTATCCCATGCACGTCTGTGAGATCCTTAACCAGCTGACCGCGCCCTATTATCTGGAGCGCTGCAGCTGCAACAACCCCGCCAATACCCGGAAGACTAAGGCCGCCATCAAGAAGGCGTTTCAGAATCAGATCGAGGGCAAGGGCTTCTCTCTGGTGGAGATCGTCACCAGCTGCCCCACCAACTGGGGTCTGGACCCGCTGGATGCCCTGGGCTTTCTGGAGGACAAGATGCTCAAGGAGTTCCCGCTGGGCGTGATCCGCGACAAGAGCAAGGAGGAGGCGTAAGACATGGAACGGAATCTGATGGTAGCCGGCTTCGGCGGTCAGGGCGTTATGACGCTGGGCAAGTTTCTGGCGGACGCGACCTGCCATTCTACGGACAAAAACGTGACCTTCTTCCCCTCCTACGGCGCGGAGCAGCGGGGCGGCACCGCCAACTGCTACGTGGTCATCTCCGATGACGAGGTGGGCGCGCCGCTGGGCGACGCCATGGACGATCTGATCGTGATGAACGATCCCAGCCTCCATAAGTTTCTCTACAAGCTGCTGCCCGGCGGTACGCTGTTTATCAACAGCTCCATCGTTACCAGCGAGATCACCCGGCAGGATATCAAGGTGGTGAAGGTCCCCGTCACCGGCATGGCGCTGGAGATGGGCAACAGCAAGGTGCTGAACATCATCATGCTGGGCGCCTATGTGGGATACACTCAGGTCGTCCCCGCTGAGGTGGTCTGGAACACCATCCAGCAGAAGTTGGGAAAGAAGCCGGCCCTTCTCCCACTGAACAAGCGCGCCTTTGAGGCGGGACTGGCGATCGGCGCGGAGCAGCGGGAAGCGTGACCCGGATCGGAAATAACGCGCTTTCCTGAGAGAACGGAAGAAATTACATAGCGAAAGAGGATAGAAAATGGTCAATCAGGAATTATATCAGTTGGGCAGCACGCCGGCCTATATTCGCCGCCTGTTTGCCTATGGCCTGCAGCAGGCCGCCATTGTCGGCCCGGACAAGGTCTTTGACTTTTCCATCGGCAATCCCAGCGTTCCCGCCCCGAAAAAGGTCAACGAATCCATTCACCGCATCGTGGACGAGGTGGATTCCATCAAGCTCCACGGCTATTCCATGGCAGCCGGGCACGATGGGAACCGAAAGGCTGTGGCCGATGATCTTTGCCGGCGGTTCGGGGTGGACGTGAAACCCAGCGAGCTGTTCTTTACCTGCGGCGCCGCGCCGGCTATTGTCTCCACCATCAAGGCGCTTACGGTGGACAACCGGTCGGAGATCATGGCGATCGCGCCGTTCTTCCCGGATTATCGGCCTTTTGTCACGGCCAACGGCGCCAGATTCGTGCCGGTCAAGGCGGATACGGAGACCTTTCAGATCGACGTGAGCGCGGTGGAGGAGCATCTGTCGGCCAACACCCAGGCCATCATCGTCAACTCCCCCAATAACCCCACCGGTGTGGTCTATACAAGAGAGATCCTGCAGGAGCTGGCTGAGCTGCTGGACCGGAAGGGAAAGGAGTATGGACATCCAATCTATGTGATCGCCGACGAACCGTATCGCGAGCTGGTGTATGACGGCGTTACGGTGCCCTTCATCCCCGGCATCTATCGCAATACCATCGTCTGCTACTCCTACTCCAAATCCCTCAGCCTTCCTGGTGAGCGAATCGGCTACGTATATGTTCCCGGCTTTGCCGATGACGGCGCCGCTGTCTATGCGGCCATCGCAGGCGCTGCCCGGATCTCCGGACACGTCTGCCCGCCCACCCTCATGCAGATGGTCATCGAGCGCTGCGCTGAGGAGCGTCCTGATTTGGCGGCCTACGATGAGAACCGGCAGCTGCTCTACAACAGCCTGACGGAGATGGGCTACACCTGCATCAAGCCCCATGGGGCGTTCTACCTCTTTGTGAAGGCACCCAACGGTGATGCCATCGCCTTTTCGGAGAAAGCGAGACTGGAGCATAATCTGCTGGTCGTCCCCTCTGATGCCTTTGAATGCCCCGGATTCTTCCGGGCCAGCTACTGCGTGTCCAACGATATGATCCGCAGAGCGCTGCCCGCCTTCCGGGCCATGATCGAATCCTATCGCTGACATATAGAACACCGCCTCCGGACACAGGTCCGGAGGCGGTGTTCTGTATGGAGGGGGTCACACCAGATCGGGCAGATATTCCTTGACGATGGCCAGCAGCTCGCCGGAGCGGATCATGTCCTCACAGGCGCGGATATCGGGCCAGATCTCCCGGTCCACCTCATAGAAGGCTACCTTTTCGCGAACGTGGGTGTACAGGGCCTGATGCAGGGGCGTGATGCCCTGGCCGTGGGTGTTCAGGCGGCGACGGATGTCGATGGCCTGGCAGGCGGTCATCAGCTCGTCGGCCAGCACGTCCTGGGTGTTGCGGACGATCATACGGGCCTTCCGGGCAGCGGTAGTGCCCATGGACACGATGTCCTCCTGGTTGGCGGAGGAGGGGATGGAGTCCACGGAGGCGGGGTGGGCGTACACCTTGTTCTCACTGACCATGGAGGCGGCGGCGTACTGGACGATCATAAAGCCGGAGTTGACGCCGGGCTGGGTGGTCAGGAAGGGGGTCAGACCGTTGCTCAGGGCGGCGTTCACCATGCGCTCGGTGCGGCGCTCGGAGGCGTCGGCCAGCTCGGAGGCGGCAATGCCCAGGAAGTCGAAAGGCAGAGCCATGGGCTCGCCGTGGAAGTTGCCGCCGGAGATGACGGCCTCGTCATCCGGGAAGATCAGCGGGTTGTCGGTGACGGCATTGAACTCGATCTCCACCTTCTGCCGCACGTAGTCCAGAGCGTCGCGGCAGGCGCCGTGGAGCTGGGGAACGCAGCGCAGGGCGTAGGCATCCTGCACCCGGTCACTCTGGCAGTTGTCGATGATCTCGGAGCCCTGCAGCAGGGCGCGGATGTTGGCGGCCACGGTCATCTGACCCTGCTGGCCGCGGGCGGCGTGGATGCGGGGATCAAAGGCGTTGCGCAGGACGGTAAGGCCCTCGAAGGACAGGGAAGCGATGACGTCGGCCAGCTGGGCGGCGCAGATGGCGTCGTAAAGAGCCAGCGCGCCCACGGAGGTCATGGCGCAGGT
>DGHJ01000032.1 GCA_002392625.1 Oscillospiraceae bacterium UBA3851 | reverse complement strand
ATCATCACCTACTCCTTCATCTCCCTCAGCTATTACAGCAAGATCCGCTGGAGTGAGGACGATCCCCGCAGGAAGAGCTTCACCATCCTGAATCCCCTGGGCGAGGACACCTCCATCATGCGCACCACCACCCTGCCCTCCATGCTGGAGATCCTGACCCGGAACTACAACTTCCGCAACAAGGCCGTGCGCCTGTACGAGCTGGGCAAGATCTATCTGCCCGGCGGTGCGGACGGCCTGGCCGACGAGCGCAAGCTGCTGACCCTGGGCGCCTACGGCGACGGCGTGGACTTCTTCCGCCTCAAGGGTGTGGTGGAGGCCGTGCTGAACGCCGTCCGGGCGCAGAACGTCCGCTTTGAAGCTGACGGCGCTAACCCCAGCTATCACCCCGGCCGCTGCGCCAGGGTCTACGCCGGCGACACGCTGATCGGCACCTTCGGCCAGATCCACCCCCTGGTGGCACGAAACTACGGTGTGGACACGGAGCTGTACTGCGCCGAGCTGTCCCTGGCGTCACTGATGGCGGTGGAAGGCGCCGAGCCCACCTACACTCCCTTGCCCCGCTTCCCAGCCGTCATGCGCGACATTGCCGTGGTGTGCGACGAGGCCGTCACCGTTGGCGCACTGACCGACTGCATCCGCCGCAGCGCCCGCGGGCTTTTGAAGGACGCCGCCCTGTTCGACGTCTACCGCGGCCCCGGCATTGCCCCCGGCAAGAAGTCCGTGGCCTTCAACCTGACACTGCGCAGCGACGACCGCTCCCTCACCTCCGAGGACGCCGACGCCGACGTGACCGCTATTCTGGACGCTCTGCGGCAGGAGCTGGGCGCGGTCCTGCGCTGAGCGCAACAAGATGAATTTCCCTCTTGCGAAATTCTATCTTATCTTGTATAATTATTTGGCAACTTTATAAAGGGGGACAGTGTCCCCCGCTTTGAGAGGATTGACAACATGAGCGCATCAAGAGAAAAGAAAGCCCGTAAGGAGCTTGCCGCCAGCGGCGCCCCTGATCCCAAAAAGGTCCGCGAGGAAGAGGAACGCGCAAAGCAGCGCCGCAGCAACCTGCTCTACGGCATCGTGGCCGGCGTATTCGTTCTTGCAGCCCTGTACTTCCTGTTCACCAGCATCTGGAAGAACTACGTGGTCCCCGCCCAGCAGCGCAACACGACGGCCATCACCGTTGACGGCGTCGATCACAGCGCCGCCGAGATGGATTACTACTACCACAGCAGCCTCAACTACTGGCTGAACCACGAGTATGCCACTTACCTGGGCATCAGCGCCAGCACCGACCTGAAGACCACCAATCTCAACGACATGGCCAAGCTCATCACCGGCGTCAGCGGCGATGAGCAATGGAAGGATCAGGAGGACGTGACCTGGGACGAGTTCCTGAAGTACGCCGCCCAGAGAAATCTGGTGCAGATCAACACGCTCTGCAACAAGGCCAAGGAGGACGGCTACACCTTTACCGACGAGATGCAGGCGGAGCTGAACGAGAACCTGAACGCCATCAAGTCCGCCGCCAAGTCCTACGGCACGACCTTCGGCAACTACCTCAAGGCCATGTACGGCAGCCATATCACCAAGAGCACTTACGTTGATCTGTGGAAGCAGTACGCCATTGCCAGAGCTTACAGCAACGACCACCTGGAAAGCCTGACCTATACCGAGGCCGATTTCGAGGCCTATTATGAGGAGCACAAGGAAGATCTGGACGTGTTCTCCTATGAGAGCATCGTCTTCAACGGCGTGCCCGCCAGCAAGACCGACGAGGACGGAAAGACCGTGGAGGCCACCGACGAGGAGAAGGAAGCCGCCAAGAATGCTGCCAAGGAGGCTGCCGACGCCGCGCTGGAGCGCTTCAAGGCCGGTGAGGATCTGGAGACCATCGCCAAGGATTACGAGATCGCCACCTACACCAAGATGGATAAGACCTCCCACAGCCACACCAACCTGGGCGAGTGGGTGTCTGACGAGGCGCGCAAAGAGGGCGACGTGGATGTGGTGGAAAGCGATCCCAGCTATTACGTGGTCCTGTTCCACAGCCGCAGCCGCACGGATGATCGCACGGTGGACGTGCGCCACATCCTGTTCCAGGCTGACACCTCTGCGCTGGACAGCAATTCCGCTACCTACGAGGCGGACGTGCAGGCCGTTAAGGACGCCGCCAAGGCCAAGGCCGAGGAGGCCCTGGCTAACTGGAAGGCAGGCGAAGCCACGGAGGACACCTTTGCCGCCATGGCCAACGAGCTCAGCGAGGATCCCGGCTCCAACGCCAATGGCGGTCTCTATGAGAAGGTCTATCCCGGCCAGATGGTCACGGCCTTTAACGACTGGTGCTTCGATGAGAGCCGCAAGGCCGGCGACACCGGCGTGGTTGAGACCAGCTACGGCTATCATGTCATGTACTTCGTGGGCGACAATATCCCCTACTGGCAGTTCGTCGCGGAGGAGTCTCTGCGCGACGCGGACCAGACCAAGTGGGTCGAGGAGCTGGTCGCCGGCGTTACCGTCACCCAGGGCGACGGCATGGCGTACGTTGGCTGACGACGAAAACCAAAAAGAGGCCGGCTTCTGCCGGCCTCTTCAAGCTGTCGACACTTTGTCGACAGCTTGAGAGGCAAATTCAGAAACATTCAAAAATGTTCCTGAATTTGCATGGATTTCATGTGAAGGGGGACTCCCATCCCCCTTCACAATCCCCCATGCGTGTCGGAACCTCTTCGCAAAAAACCTTTGTCTACAATCTGAGAGGCCGGCTTCTGCCGGCCTCTTTTCACAAGGAGAGATACCATGAGCGAACAATTTCTGCGCACGGAGATGATCCTGGGACCGGAGGCACTGGAAATCCTCCGGCACAGCCACGTGGCCGTGTTCGGCCTGGGCGGCGTGGGCAGCTACGCCGTGGAGGCCCTGGCCCGGTCCGGCGTGGGCGAGCTGACGTTGGTAGATCAGGATGTCGTCAGCGCCAGCAACATCAACCGCCAGCTCTTTGCCCTCCACTCCACCGTGGGCCGCCCCAAGGCGGAGGTGGCGGCTCAGCGCTGCCGGGACATCAACCCGGAGATCGCGGTGCACCCCGTGGCAGCCACCTATGACGCCGCCCACCGGGAGGATTTCTTCCGCGTCCGGTACGACTATATCGTGGACGCCATCGACCTGGTGTCCTGCAAGCTGGACCTGATCGGTCAGGCGCAGGCGCGGGGGATCCCCATCCTCTCTGCCCTGGGCACCGGCAACAAGCTGGACCCCTCCCTGCTGCAGATCACCGACATCTCCAAGACCTCCGGCTGTCCTCTAGCACGCGTCATGCGCAAGGAGCTGCGCGCACGGGGCATCCATCATCTGAAGGTGGTGTTCAGCCCGGAGGAGGCCGCCCCCACGCAGCAGCTGGAATCACCCCCGCCCGGCCGCCGCAGCGTCCCCGCCAGTGTGGCCTGGGTGCCCTCCGCGGCGGGCCTTATGATGGCCGGCGCCGTGGTGCGGGATCTGGTCGAACGATAAACGTAAACGGAAACCCGGTGGAGCGCACCTCCGCTGCATCTCCGCCGGGTTTTGTTCATTTCATATACGGTTTTGATCGCTCGATCAGCTTGCGGTAGACGTGCTCCACCATCCACGGCTCCGTGGAGGCTGCCAACGCCTCCTCGGTCGTCATCCACGCCACGGCCCTGTTCTCGTCCGGCTTGGGCCGCAGGTCCTCCCTCTCCGCGCACAGGAGATAGGTCACGTTCATATGGGTGTGGCCGGAGATCCATTGGCCGTTTTTCACGTGACCGGGGACCGTCAGGATCTCCAGGGAGCAGATGCCCTCCGCCAGCGGACGGCAGGCAACGCCGGTCTCCTCCTCCGCCTCCCGCAGAGCCACAGCCAGCAGATCCCGATCCCCGTCGGCGTGGCCGCCGGTCCAGGACCAGCTGTTATAGACGTTGTGGTAGCACATGGCCACCCTTTTTCGGTCCGGGCTGAGGATCCAGGCGGAGGCGGTCATATGGGACAGGCGGTTGCTGCGGTCAAAGGCGTCGTCATTCGATGCCAGAAAGGCCAGCATCGCCGCCTTATCCCGTTCCTCCTGCTCACAGCCCGGTATATATGCTCTGATCTCTTCAATGGTATCCATATCTTTTCACAGTACAAGGCGGAGGGTTTTGGCCCTCCGCCTCCGGTTTCTCAATAGTTCTCTTTCCGGACCTCGAAATAGCTCTGGGGATGATTGCACACCGGGCACACGTCCGGGGCCTTCTTGCCCATGACCAGGTGGCCGCAGTTGCGGCACTCCCACATGGTCTCCTCGCTCTTCTCAAACACCTTCTGCATCTCGATGTTCTGCAGCAAGGCGCGATAGCGCTCCTCATGGGCCCGCTCAATGGCCGCCACGCCCCGGAACTGCTCGGCCAGCTGGTGGAAGCCCTCCTCGTCAGCCTCCCTGGCAAAGCGATCGTACATATCGGTCCACTCGTAGTTCTCACCGGCGGCGGCAGCAGCCAGATTCTCAGTGGTGGTGCCGATGCCCTGCAGCGCCTTGAACCACAACTTGGCGTGCTCCTTCTCGTTGTTGGCGGTGGCCTGGAAGATGGCTGCGATCTGCTCGTAGCCCTCCTTCTTCGCCACGGAGGCAAAATAGTCGTACTTGCTGCGGGCCTGGGTCTCCCCGGCAAAAGCGTCCCGCAGGTTCTGTTCGGTCTTGGTGCCCTTCAGTTCCATATCCGTGATCTCCTTTCCATTTGTATATAGTGGTTGATTCAGTTATACCAAGTTTTCCCCGAAAGTGCAATTCTTATTTTATTTCCCCCGCTTTTTTTCGCTTTTCTGATTTCTCTTGCAAAGTGGGACAAACTGTGGGAAAATAGGGAAAACATCCGGAAGGAGGTCTGTTCCGGTGGATGAGAAGAATAAAAAGTCCTGGAAAAAGAAAACCGCCGTGGGTATGGTAGCCGCTGCGGCGTCAGCCGGCGTACTGGTGGGCGGTGCCTTTGACTCCCCTGCCGATCTGATGAATCCCGCAGGAGACGATGATTCCCCCACGCCGATCATTGAAACACTGACGTTCCAAGCCACCGACGTGACCGCTGATGACAGCGACGACAGCAGCGAGGAGAAGCGGCAGCGCCTCCCCGCCGTGCGGCGATGGATACAGTCCCTGCCGGCGGCTGTGCGCGCTCTGGTGGGCGTGCCCCTCTGGTGCATCGGCTGGGGGCTGACGGAGACCCTGGGCCTTCTGTGGCAGGCCGCCATGACCCCCTTGGGCGGCAAGATCCTCTCCTGGGTGTTGGCTGCTGTGGCCTCTGCCCTGGTCTATGCTCTCACCGCCAAGGCCCTCTTCCCCAACGCCCCGTGGAAAAAGATCCTGCGTCCGCGCAACCTCCTGCTCGTCTTTGGCGGCATGGTGGTTTTGGGTGCCGCAGATACACTGCTGAGCGTCTTCTGGAAGGACTATCCCCCCATCGGTCGCCTGCTGCGCCTGATCGGCGGCGCGCTGATGGTGACCGGCGGCTGGCTGGCCTCCCGGAAGCTGCTGCGCCGCCATGCCAAGCTGAAAAAGGCGCAGGAGGCGCCAGCAAAGCCACCCCTCACCGTGGAACAGCAAGCCATGGCCCTGGCGGATACCGTCTGTCCCCCCTCCGTCCCCAGACCATAAACGAAAAACGACTCGAAGCAAAAGCTTCGAGCCGTTTCCTTTTTTTACTTGGCGTACAGCAGCCCCACCAGCCAATTCAATGTCCTGCATGGCAGGATGCGCACCAGGAAGGTGAATAAACTGTAGGTAAATCCAATGGTGTAAAGTGGTTTTACTTTCCGCTTCTGAACCACGTTGGCAATGAAACGTCCTGCCACAGCCGGGTCCATGCCCGTCTGTTCATCGTGCTCCATGCGGCCCACGCTGCGGCCGATGCGGCCCTCGTACACGTCGTCGCCCTCAATGACCTTTTCCCGGGCGGCGGTAAAACCGGTCTTGATATCACCGGGCTGTACGGCACAGACGGTGACGCCAAAGGGACGCAGCTCATTGGCAAGAGCCATGGTGTAGGCGTTCACCGCAGCCTTGGAGGCGGAGTAATAGGCCTGGAACGGAATGGGGATGGGGGCGGCCACACTGCTGAGGTTCACGATCCGACCGCACTTTTGAGCGCGCATGACGGGGATCACCGCCCGGTTCATGTTCACCATGCCGAAGAAGTTGGCATCAAAGAGTCGCTTGGCCTCGGACGTCGGCGTGAACTCAATGGCGCCGGAGATGCCGAAGCCGGCGTTATTCACCAGCACATCGATGTGACCTTCCCGCTCCATTACCCGGGAAATGGCGGCGTTCACCATCTCCTCCTTGGTGATGTCGGTGGGGATATGATTGAGACCTTCCACTCCCTCCGCTCGGCGGCTCAGCTCATAGACGGTATAGCCGTCGTTCTTCAGTGCAAGAGCCGTCTGCTTTCCAATGCCGGAGGTACCTCCGGTGACAACAGCAATCTTACTCATGCTCGTTCACCATCACGTCCGCAATAATATCCATGGCCTCATCCAGCAGGGCCTCCGTGTGGGTGGCCATGTAGCTGGTGCGCAGCAGCGCTTCGCCCTCCGGCGTAGCGGGAGGAAGGGTGGGATTGACATACACACCCCGGTCGTAGATCTTGGCCGACACGTCCAGCGTGCGATAGGTCTCGTAGGTGTAGATGGGAACGATGGGGGTAGGTGCAGTCAGTGCGCTCTCCCGGATGGTGAGGCCGCGCTCCGTCAGGCCCTTGCGGGCATAGAGGCTCAGCTCCTTCAGCCGCTCCGGCAGCTCAGGGTGCTTTTCCAGATGGCGCAGGGCGGCCAACGCAGTTGCGCAGTTGGCAGGCGGAATGGACGCCGAGAAAATGAAGGGACGGGAGGCGTGGCGCACAAAGTCGGCCACCTCCGCGTTGGCAGCCATGTAGCCGCCCAGAGAGGCCAGAGACTTGGAGAAGGTGCCCATGTAGATGTCCACCTGGTCCTCCAG
>DGHJ01000129.1 GCA_002392625.1 Oscillospiraceae bacterium UBA3851 | reverse complement strand
TTGCCGCTTTTTTGACAAGCTGAGAGCCCCTGTTTTCACTGTTTGAAAACAGGGGCTCTTTGACAAGCTGATGTGCTATTCCGAATCGTTTTTTATTTCTCCAGCTTGGTCTGCAGGTCCGTCAGCGCCTCGGTGAGGGCCTCCTCAAAGGTGGGATGGGGCCGCATGGCCAGCAGCAGCTGCTGCGCGGTCATGTGGTTGGCCATGGCCTCGCTGATCTGGGAGATCATGTCGGTGCTGCCCAGGCACATGAGCTGGGCGCCGATGATCTGGCCGTTGTCAGCGCGGGCAACCACCTTCATGAAGCTGCGGCCGGGCTCGGCGATCAGGGTGCGGGCGTTGCCGCCCATGACGCACTTGCCCACCTTGACCTCGATGCCGGCGGCCTTGGCCTCGGCGTCGGTCATGCCCACCACGGCGATCTCCGGGTGGCTGTAGATGCAGCTGGGCACCACGCTCATATCGGTGTGGTTCTCCACGCCGGCCATCATCTCCACGCAGGCGGTGCCCTGGGCGGCGGCCACGTGAGCCAGCTGGATCACGGAGGACACATCGCCGATGGCGTACACACCGGGGATGCTGGTCTCATAGCGCTCGTTCACCTGGATGGACTTGCCGCGCATCTCGGGCTGCAGACCCTCGGCGAACAGGCCTTCGCAATAGGGCTTGCGGCCGATGGCGCACAGCACGGCCTCGCCGGTGACAGCGTCATCCTTGCCCTTGGCGGTAAAGTTGACGGTGAAGCCGTCCTCGGCCTTCTCCACGTTTTTCACCATGGAGCTGGTGCACACGCGGACGCCCTGCTTCTTCAGGATCAGCGCCAGGTTCTGGCCCAGCTCCCGGTCCATGGTGGGCAGCAGGCGGTCCATGCCCTCGATGACGGTGACCTCGCAGCCCAGCTCGGCATAGAAGGTGGCAAACTCCACGCCGATCACGCCGCCGCCGATGATGACGATGGAGCGGTACAGGTGATCGGCGCCCTCCAGCAGCTCGTCGGAGGTCATGACGCCGGGCAGTTCCAGACCGGGGATGGGGGGCCGGGCCGGCACGGAGCCGGTGGCCACCAGGATGCTGTCGGCGGTGCAGGTGGTCACGTTGCCCTCAGCGTCCGTGATCGCCACGGTCTGGGGGGCGACGATCTTAGCCGTGCCGTGGAGCAGGGGCACCTTGGCGCCCTTGAGCAGGCTCTCCACGCCGGAGGACAGGGTCTGGGAGATGTGGCGCTTATAGGCGAAGATCTCCCGGATATCCGCCCGGATATCCTCGGTGTGGACGCCGATGGCGGCGCCGTTTTTGGCGCTGTGGTACACCTCGGAGGAGTGGAGCAGGGTCTTGGTGGGCACGCAGCCCCGGTTCAGGCAGGTGCCGCCGGCCTCCCGGTTCTCCACCACGGCGGTGCGCAGACCCAGCTTGGCGGCCCGCAGGGCGGCTGTGTAGCCGCCGGGACCGGCGCCGATGACGATGAGTTGATAGTCGTTCATATTATTCTCCTGTCAAACAATTCAGATGTCCTGCCGCCTCAGCAGGTCCGCTGCGTCCTGCCCCTCCGGCGCCCCGCAGGCGGCGGCGCGCCGGCACAGCTCCGGCAGTGTGAAGCGGCTGCCGGTGAGGGCTGTCTCCAGCTTTTCCGCCAGGGACCAGTCCATGGCGTCTGTGTAGACGGCAGCATGGCGGACGACGCCGCTCTCCACCTGCAGCTCCAGGCACAGCTCCCCCCAGGGGAACCGGTCCTCGCAGATGAAGTTGCAGGGCAGGGACAGGCCGTAGAGCCACTCCCAGCTGCGGTTGCGCGCCCAAAGAGCGTCGACGGCGGAGCGGTTCAGCTGGTCCCCGGAAATGGGCTCCACCGGGAGACCGTAGACGCAGCCGAAGGCCAGTGCCAGCTGATCGCGCAGTGCCTCTACGGTGATGTCCGGCTGCAGCTGGCGAAGGTTGACCACGCGGGCGCGGACAGAGTCCACCCCCTTGGCCTTGAGCTTGGCCTGGGAGGGGCGCAGATAGCGGCCCAGGGCGGCCATGTCCACGTCCACCAGCAGCGTGCCGTGGTGATAGGAGCGGCCGCGGTTATGGTAGAAGGCGTTGCCGGAGAACTTGCGGTCCCCGGCCAGAATGTCGTTGCGGCCGGAGCGCTGCGTCTCCACGCCCAGGGCGCGGCAGGCCTCCTGCACCACGGTGAGCTGGCGGTTCAGATCGTAGTCGGCGGAGGGCACCAGAAAGGTGAAGTTCAGGTTGCCCAGATCGTGGAACACCGCGCCGCCTCCGGAGAGACGGCGGGCAAGATGCCCGCCGTCTTTTTCCAGCTCGGTGGTACGGCACTCCTTCCAGGCGTTCTGGTTGCGGCCGATGACCACGGTATTCCGGTTCTGCCACAGGTAGAGGATGCAGCAGCCCTCCTCCACCGTCTCCAGCAGATGCTGCTCCACCGCCAAGTTGCGGTGGGGATCATAGCTCTCGCCGCGGTACAGCTTCAGTCGGCGGATCACGCCTTCTCCCAGCGCACCACGGGGTGACGGGCGGCCAGGACCTCGTCGGGACGCCCGATCTGGGCGTTGTGGGGGGCAGCGTGCATGTATTCGGGATCCTTGCGGCCCAGCTCATAGAGCTGGCGGTACACTTCGGCGGCCCAGTCCAGGGTCTCCTTGCTCTCCGTCTCGGTGGGCTCCAGCATCAGCGCCTCGTGGACGATCAGCGGGAAGTACATGGTAGGCGGATGCATGCCGTAGTCGATGAGGGACTTGGCCACGTCCAGAGCGGAGACGCCGGTCTCCTTCTTGTACTCGCTCAGATCCAGCACGAACTCGTGCATGCAGGTGCGGTCAAAGGCCAGGTCAAAGGTGCCCTGGATCTTCCGCATCA
>DGHJ01000102.1:9379-20645 GCA_002392625.1 Oscillospiraceae bacterium UBA3851 | reverse complement strand
GCCACGGCCACGGCGCTGTCAGAGACCAGCTTGATGACCTTCTCGCGGACGACCTGGTCCTTCACGTCCTCGGCGCGCAGATACTTCTTCACGCTGTCCAGATCCATGCCGTAGTTGTCGGCGACCTTCTTCATCTCGGCCTCGATCTCCTCGTCGGTGGCGTCGATGCCCTCGGCCTTCACGATGGCCTCCACGGCCAGATCCATGCGGACCTGACGGGCAGCGGGCTCCTGGGCGTCGGCCAGGACCTTGCTCTCGTCGCCGCCGCTGAACTGCACGTACTGCTCGTAGGAGATGCCCTGGGAGGCCAGCTGGCGCTTCAGGTTCTCCACCATGCTCTGGGCCTGCAGGTCGATCATCTCCTGGGGGATCTCGGCCTCGATGCCCTCGGCCACCTTGTCCATCAGCACGTCCTCAAAGGCGCGCTGGGCGGCGGCGGTGCGCTCCTCGGTGAGCTTCTTCTCCAGATCAGCCTTCAGCTCGTCCAGCGTGTCAAACTCGGACACGTCCTTGGCAAACTCATCGTCCAGTTCGGGCACTTCCTTGACCTTGACCTCGTTGACCTTCACGTGGAAGACCACGCTCTTACCGGCCAGCTCAGGGGTGTAGTTCTCCGGGAAGGTGATGTCAATGTCCTTTTCCTCGCCGGCGGTCATGCCGATGAGCTGATCCTCAAAGCCGGGCACAAAGCTGCCGGAGCCGATCTCCAGCTCGTGGTTCTCGCCCTTGCCGCCCTCGAAGGGCACGCCGTTATCAAAACCCTCGAAATCGATGACAGCGGTGTCGCCCTTCTCCACGGCGCGGTCCACGCTCACCAGGCGGCTGTTGCGGTCGGCCATCTCCTTGAGGCGAGCGTCAACGTCCTCAGCCGTGACCTTGATCTCGGCGCGAGGGGCCTCCAGGCCCTTGTACTGACCCAGCTTCACCTCAGGATAGACGGCCACGGTGCACTTGAAGGTGACGCCATGAGGACCCACGTCCTCCAGCTCCACCTGGGGGTAACCAACGGTGGTCAGCTCCTGCTCCTTCACGGCAGCCTCATAGGCGTCGGGCAGAACGATGTTCACGGCCTCCTCATAGAAGACCTCCTTGCCGTAATGCTGCTCAATAATCTTGCGGGGCGTCTTGCCGGGGCGGAAGCCGGGCACGTTGATCTTGCCGCGCATCTTGACATACGCCTTGTTGACGGCGGCTTCAAACTCCTCTGCGCCCACCTCAACGGTCAGCACGACCTTGCTGTTTTCGATTTTCTCACAGGATTTTACACTCATGTTTCTTTTCCTCCGTTCAGCACTGATCGGGATCAGTGCGTTTTTCTTTTCAATCAGTGCAGTTTTATATAATAACAGAAACGGTTGACAATTTCCACTGTTTTTTACTTCAATCGCAAATTTTTTTGGGGACGAACCGCAGGTAATCCGCCGCCACCAGGGAAAACGCGGTGCCGTACTGCTCCCCCTCGATGGCCCGGCGCTGTGTGACGCCGTGGAGATGGCCGTAATAGCACTGTCTGACCCCGTATTCACGCAGCAGCCGCAGCAGCTCCGGGCAGCGGTAGCCCTGATACAGGGGCGGATAGTGGAGGAAGCAGATCTTTTCCGCTGTGCCCGCTGCCTTCAGCGACGTCTCCAGCCGGCCCACCTCGCGGGCCAGGACCTTCTCATCGTGATCGGTTTGGCCCTCCAGCTCGTAGAACCAGCCGCGGGTGCCGCAAAGCGCCACGTCGCCGTACCACTGGCAGTTGTTGTGGAGGATGTCCAGCGTGTCCAGCCCGTTTTCGGCGAAGAAACGCTTCATCTTGGCGGCGGTGTTCCACCAGTAGTCGTGGTTGCCCTTCATGAGGATCTTACGCCCCGGCAGGGCGTCGATGAACCGCAGGTCCTCCAGCGACTCCTCCAGGCTCATGCCCCAGCTGAGATCACCGCAAAGCACTGTCACGTCGTCGTCATTCAGTTTTGAAAAGGCGTCGCGAATCCGCTCCACGTAATCCCGCCAGGCCTCGCCGAAGACCTCCATGGTCTTGTCGCTGCCCAGGGACAGGTGCAGATCGCCGATGGTGTACAGTGCCATGGTTCCTCCCGCATTACAGTATCCGCATCAGGTTATTCCAGAAGATGTCGTCCAAAAGGTCCTTTCCAAAACCCCGCTCTGCCATCGCCTCGTACAGCAGCGGCACGTCCTGCTCGCCGCAGATTCCCACGGCTGCCGGCTCACAGCCGTCCAGATCACCGCCGATGCACAGGGCCTTCTCCCCGCCCAGCGCCAGAAAATGCTCCGCGTGGCGCACCAGCATGTCGATAGAAGGATGCTCCGCGTCCACAAAGGCCGGACAGAAGTTCAGCCCTACCACGCCGCCGCTGTCCCGGATGGCCCGGAACATGTCGTCCGTCAGGTTGCGCGTATGGGAGCAAAGGGCGCGGCTGTTGGAATGAGACGCCACGATGGGCCGCTGCGCTATCTTCACCAGATCCCAGAACCCCGCGTCGGACAGATGAGACACGTCGGCATAGATCCCGCAGCGCTCCAACTCCCGCACAAAGTCCCGTCCTCGTTCGCTCAATCCGCGATCCGGCTGTTCCAGGTGGGAGCCGGAGAGCAGATTGTGGCGGTTCCATGTAAGGTTAAGAAGCTTTACACCCCATGCAGCCACAGCCTCCACACGGTCCGGATCGCATTCCAGCAGATCCGCTCCCTCGATGGAGAGCAGCGCCGCCTCCTTCCCGGCAGATACGGCCGCGTTTACCTGCTCCGCCGTGCAGCAGCGGGAGATCAGGTCGCTGTTTTTCTCTGTTTCACGCGCAAAACAGTCGTAAAGCCGCAGGCACTGGGCCCACATGCCGTCACCGGGCGCTTTGGCGGCGTCGTGATACAGGGCGAAGAACTGGGCGCGCCGGGAAAAGGCCTTCCCGCGCTCCAGATCCAGCTGCCCCGGATTGCTTCGCATAGGCCAGCCGATATGCAGGCAGCAGCTGACCGTGTCACAATGGGCGTCAAAATAAGAGATCATACCTCACCTCAAAAAGCGTTTTCCAGATATTCTATGCGCGGCTTTCCGCCCTCAACCGTGTAGACCTCCGCCACGTCGAACCGCATGGGGCAGTCCAGCTCGTGCTCGCTGAGATAGCACAGGGCCGTCTTGCGCAGCTTCTCCTGCTTGCGGGCATTGACCGCCTCGCGGGGCAGGCCGAATTGCACGCTGCTGCGGAGCTTCACCTCTACGAAGGAGACGACGCCCTTTTTCCGGGCGATCAAGTCGATCTCCCCGAAGCGGCAGTGGTAGCTGTGGGCCAGAAGCTCATAGCCGTGGTGCCGCAGCCAGGCTGCCACCTCCGCCTCGCCCCAGGTGCCGCTCTGGCGGCTCATGGCTTCGCCTCCCACTTCTTGAGAAAGGTCATCCGGTGCTCCGGGCAGGGGCCATACCGATCCAGCATGGCGTAGTGGAGCTTTGTTCCGTATCCCTTGTGTCTGGCAAATTGATACTGTGGGTAGCGCTTGTCCAGCACTTCCGTCACATAGCGGTCACGGCTGACCTTGGCCAAAACGGACGCAGCGGCAATGCTCTCGCTCTTTCCGTCCCCTCCCACCACACAGGTATGGGGCGTGGTGATGGCAAAAGACTTCCCCTTGTCCCGGTTGCCGTCGATGAGGGCGTGATCCGGTCGAAGGTCGAGACCGTCCATGGCCAGCTGCATGGCCTTCATGCGGGCGCTGAGAATGTCCGTCGCGTCGATCTCCGCGGCCTCCACGCGGGCCACAGACCAGGCCAGCGCACGCTCCACGATCACGTCATACAGGGTCTCCCGCCGCTTCTCCGACAGCGCCTTGGAGTCGTTCAGCCCCTCGATCACCGCATGAGGCGGCAGGATCACCGCAGCGGCGTATACCGGACCCATCAGCGGTCCGGCGCCGGCCTCGTCCACGCCGCAGACGATCTTTATCCCGGCGTCAAAGAGACGATCCTCCTCTGCCCAGGGGTGGTATATATCGCTCATTTCTCCACATCCTCCACCGTCTCCAGTGTAAAGCGTCCCAGCTTGCCACCTCTGAATTCATCGAGTAAAATCCGGGCCATTCGCTCGGTGTCCACCTCGGCTCCCCGCATGAGGAAGCCCCGCTTGCGCCCAGCCTTGGTCAGCAGGTCGTAGCCGCTGTCGCCCTCCTCGATATTCACCTTATAGCGCTCCAGAAGCACGTCGGCATAGTGCTGACCCAGATACTCCATGAGATAGCTGGCCAGCTCCTCGATATCCATCACGTCGTCCTTGATGGCGCCGGTGAAGGCCAGGCGCAGGCCTACCTGTGTGTCGTCGAACTTAGGCCATAGGATGCCGGGGGTGTCCAGCAGCTCCAGACTCTGGTCCACGGGCACCCATTGCTTGCTGCGGGTGACGCCGGGGCGGTCCTCTGCCTTTGCCGTCTTGCGCCGGGCTACCTTATTGATAAAGGTGGATTTCCCCACGTTGGGGATGCCCAGCACCATGACGCGGATGGTCCGTCCCACCTGGCCCTTGGCCTCCCAGGCGGCAATCTTGTCACGCAGCAGCTCCCGCACGGCGGCGGCGAACTGATTGGTGCCGCCGCCGCCCTTGGCATTGGCCTCCAGCACCGCATAGCCCTTTTCCCGGAACCAGGCCGCCCAGTGCTTCGTCTGGCGGGGGTCCGCCTGGTCAACCCGGTTGAGGACCACCAGCCGGGGCTTCCCCGCCGTCATCTCGTCCACGTCCGGATTCCGGGAGGACAGGGGGATGCGGGCGTCCAGGATCTCGCACACGGCGTCCATGTGGCCGATCTCCTGGGCGATCATCCGCTTCGTTTTTGTCATGTGGCCGGGAAACCAGCTCAGGCCTTCTATCTGCACAGCATTCACCTACTTAATTATTTAACTGATTGATTGTACCATATTTTTTCCCGCTTGAAAAGTAAAAACAGCCCACAAATGTGGGCTGTTTTCGGATCGGCTCGATAGCTTACAGCTTCTCGCGCACCTTGGCGGCCTTACCGACGCGGTCACGCAGGTAATACAGCTTGGCACGGCGGACAAAGCCGTGACGCACCGTCTCGATGGTGGCGATGGACGGAGAGTGGATGGGGAAAACCTTCTCCACGCCGACGCCGTAAGAAATGCGGCGGACGGTGATGGTCTCCTCGATGCCGCCGTGCTTCTTGGCGATCACGATGCCCTCAAAGACCTGGATACGCTCACGGGAGCCTTCCTTGACCTTCACGTGGACACGCACGGTGTCACCGACTTCCACCTGAGGCACTTCGGCCTGCAGCTGCTTTTCATTCAATGCCTTGATGAGATCCATGGAACTTTCCTCCTGATTTATAGGTGTTCATGCCGCCATCTCAATGGCACACTTTCGCGCCGGCGACAGAGGACCGCCCTTTTTCATGCCCGAATAGATTACCATAACTTTTGGGGAAATGCAAGCATTATTTTCATTTTTTCAGCGAAAATCCCGGCCTTCGGCGTCCAGGATCGCCTTTCGGCGCACCCGGATGAAATCCGGCGCCAGCTCCGGCAGATACGTTTCGATGGCCTTGCCCAGCAGCTGGGGGTTGAGGCCGGGGTTCTGGGCCTGTACCGTCACGTCAGCACAGACAATGCCCTCCCCCTCTGTCAGCGTCACGCTGCGGAGCATGGGGGCAATGTCCACGTCGGCCAGGTCCTTGCGCTTGGTGCGCTTCTGGATCACCAGCTCCGGCCGGGCCAACAGCAGATGCAGATCGTCCAACGCTCCGGCCGGCACGCCGCCGTCATATTCCAGCTCCATCTCCGCCCGGAGATATGCCAACTCCCGAATGGGACGGGTGGCCGGATAGCAATCCAGCACCCGGAGTCCCATGGGCATGCCGGTGTTCAGCCTCTCGGCGATCCCGGCGCCGTCGGTATCCTGCACCACCTCGAAGTCCAGCAGCTCACAGTCGCTGGACTGGCCCACCGGCAGGGGCAGGACGATGGACATGATGGGATGGGGATGGTAGCCCTGGGTATGCTTGATATCCAGCTCCGTGCGGGGAAAGGCCCGCTGGAAGGTGCGGATCAGATCCAGATGGGAGATGTAGGAGGCCTGGGCCTCCTTCACAAACAGCAGTCGCAGCTTAGACATCGCACTTACCCCCTACCAGACGGTTGGCCCCGCAGCCGTTGCACTGGGTGCGGCAATCGGGCGTGGTGATTCCCTGCCGGGCACGCTCGTTCTCCCGCCACAGATAGGCCTCCGTCACGCCGCTGGAGATCATGCTCCAGGGCATCAGCTCATCCTTTTCCCGGCGGCGGTTGGCGTAAAAGGCCGGATCCACGCCGCATTCGGCAAAGGCCTCCTGCCAGCGGTCAAAGGAAAAATACTCCTCCCAGGCGTCAAGTGTTGCCCCTTTACGCCATACGGTTTCCAACACTTTGCACAGCTTCCGGTCGCCCCGCGCCAGCACCGCCTCAATGACGCTGGTGGCGCTGTCGTGCCAGTTGTAGGTCACGGTCTTTGTGTTAATGGCCTCACGCAGCAGCTTGACGCGGCGCTCGTACTCCTCCCGTGTGATCTGCGGCTCCCACTGAAAAGCCGTGTGGGGCTTGGGCACGAACCAGGAGGTGGACACAGTGATGCGGACGCCGCGGTTCTTGTTGGGGGCGGCCTCGCGCCACTCGTGCATGACGCGTGCGGCGATATCGGCGATGCCCAGCACGTCCTCGTCGGTCTCTGTGGGCAGGCCCAGCATGAAGTAGAGCTTCACCGCGTTGTAGCCCCCGGCAAAGGCCGTGTGGCAGGAGCGCAGCAGCTCCTCCAGCGTCACGTTCTTGTTGATCACGTCCCGCAGCCGCTGGGTCCCCGCCTCCGGGGCAAAGGTCAGCCCGGTCTTGCGGCCACGGGCCAGGCGCTGCATCAGATTCATGGAAAAGTTGTCCGCCCGCAGGGACGGCAAAGACAAATTCACGTGGCGCTGGGTGCAGAACTCCTCCAGCTCGTCGCACAGCTCCGTCAGAGGCGGATAGTCGCTGGTGCTGAGGGAGGACAGCGTCACCTCTTGATAGCCGGAGTCGTTGCATGACGCCACGCCATACTGGGCACACAGCTCCCGGCTGCGATTTCGCACCGGGCGGTAGACGTATCCCGCCTGGCAGAAGCGGCAGCCCCGGATGCAGCCACGAAACAGCTCCAGCATCACACGGTCCTGGACGATCTCCGTGGAGGGCACGATGGTTTTCACAGGAAAATAGGACTTGTCCATATCCGTCACAATGCGCTTTGTGACGACGGCCGGGGCGCCCTCCAGAGGCGTAATGGCGGCTACGGTGCCGTCCTCGTTGTAAGTCACATCATACAGGCTGGGCACGTAGAGGCCGGGCAGTTGGGCGGCGCGGCGCAGCAGCTCCGCCTTGGTCCAGCCCTCCCGGCGAGCCTGGCGGTATAGCCCAACCAGCTCTACGGTAACCTCCTCTCCCTCGCCCAGGGACACGATGTCGATGAAGTCGGCGATGGGCTCGGCATTGTACATGGCCGTGCCTCCGGCGATGACCAGCGGCGTCAGTGCGGCGCGCTCCGCGCTGTGGATGGGGATGCCCGCCAGATCCAGCATGTTGAGGATGGCGGGAAAGGCCATCTCGTAGCCCACTGAAAAGGCCACGATGTCAAAATCCGTGATGGGGTCCCCGGACTCCAGAGCGAAAAGCGGCATTCCCGCCCGGCGCATTTCCTGCTCCATATCGCCCCAGGGGGCGAACACGCGCTCACACCACACACCGGGGATCTCGTTCATGACGCCGTAGAGGATGCGCATGCCCAGGTTGGACATGCCGATCTCGTAGGTGTCCGGGAAGCAGAAGGCAATGCGGGTATCCACATCCGTCTTGTCCTTCATCACCGCGTTATATTCACCGCCCACGTAGCGCGCCGGTTTCTGTACACGGGGCAAAATGCGTTCCAGTCTCTTATCCACGTCAGATTCTCCTGTCGGTAAATAGCTTGACACAGTATTTTACCTTGCACGGGGGAATTTGACAAGACCTTTTTCACGCACAGCCGACACCAGCAGTCCCACCGCGCCCATCAGCAGGAAGGGACTGCCTCCGCTCTGCCCCATCAGCGCCAGGCCGCCAAGCAGCAGCGCCGCCGCCGCGGCCAGGCCGACAGATGCCGTCACTCTGTCGGCGGTGAACGGCTCGGTCAGCCACGCCGTCACCAGCCACAGCGCCCGGCCCCCGTCCAGAGGCCCCGCGGGGATCAGGTTGAAAAGGCCCAGCACCAGCTGCGCTCCGGCGAACAGATAGGCCATCTCCCAGTATCTGCCGACAAAGGCCAGCGCCACCGCCAGCAGCAGGTTCACCGCCGGACCGGCCAGGGTCACCAGCAGCTCCGCGCCGTAGGAGAGGCAGGCGGTATCCGCAACGGTCATTTCCGCCCCAAAGGGCGAAATGAACAGCCGCGTGACGCGGCCGCCGAAATGACGCAGCGTCGCCCAGTGTCCCCACTCGTGGAGCACGGCAGCGGCCAGCAGCGCCGCCAGCAGCACAGGAGACGACAGCATCACGAACGCCGCCATCACCACAGGCGCCAGCGGTGATACGACGACCTCCGGACCCTTACCCCAGCGCATAGTACACAGGGTCCAGATACGTGCTGCCGCGCATCAGCTCAAAGTGGAGGTGGGGTCCCGTGGTCATCCCGGTATCCCCCACCTCGGCAATGGGATCGCCCATGGCCACCTGCTGCCCGGAGGATGCGGTGATGGCGCTGCAGTGGGCATACAGTGTGGAAAACCCGCCGGGGTGGCTGACGATCACGTATTTTCCCAGCTCCGAGGCCTCCGCCACCACCGTCACGGTGCCGGCGGCAAAGGCCCGGATCACCGCGCCGCTGTCCGCGCCCAGGTCCACGCCGTAGTGGAACCGCTCCCCCTCCAGGATGGGATGCTCACGATACCCAAAGCCGCTGGTGAGGGTCCCGTCCACCGGCGGCGCGTAGGAAAAGCCCAGGAGCTGCTGGGTCAGGCAGACGTTTTCCGGCGTATTGTCCGGCGTATAGATCACCCGGCCCTCCTCCGTCTTCTGGATAGGATCCTCCGTCTCCGTCGTATCGCCGTCCTCCTGCTTCTCCGGGTTGTCGGCGGGGTCCTTCTGCGTCACAGGCTGCGGGCCGAATACCGCCACGTACGCGTCGTTCAGCGCGTCGCCCACGTTTCCCTCGGACGAGACCGCCCGCCCCACCGCGGAGAAGGCGGCCACGAAATCGGTATTCTCCCCCAACAGCTTCAGCGCCTGCTGGCGATATTTCTCCATCACGTCCGGAAAGGCCAGCTTCACCGTCACCACCAGCACCAGGATCACAGCGCTGACTGCCATCTGCCGCATCCTCCGTTTTTCACCCCGCGCCAGAGATCGCTCCTGCGTCCGGGCGCCGGCGTTCGATTTGCCTGTGGCCCTGACCGTCTCCACGCGGCGGCCCTCGGCCTGCCGTCTCCGGCTCGATCCGCTCAAGTGCCTGCCGTACTGTCTGCTGCGCTGTATATTCGCCATGCCCACGCACCCCTTGTCCCATCGTTTGCTCCCAGTATATGAGTGCGGGCTCAGCGCATAGAACCGGGATAAACACAAACGGCCACGTCCACCGCAGCGCCGTCCTTCCTTGCCGCGTAGTCGGTCAGCCTCTTCACATCGTCGTGGATCTCGCTCTCGCTCACGGAGCCGTCGTAGGCGCGGATGAGCTCCCGGCCCACCCGCTCCGGCGAGAAGGTGGCCTTGTTCTTCCAGTTGTCCCGGCTCTCCCATGCGTCCGCCAGCTTCCGCTCTGTGGCCCGCAAAGCCTTCCGGAACGCCTTGACCTGCCCCCGCAGCGCCTCGTTCTCCTGCTGCAGCGTCTCCATGCTGTCCCCTACGCGGAACTTGTGGCCACTGGCTTTTTGGGGGTTGCTTTTCGTTGCAACGTCGGTTATACTATTATTAGACGCAGAGCTGATGGCCCGTGTGATATGCGCACCCTCTTTTTGTGGTGTGGCCGCGGGTAGAGATGTAGGCTCTGCGTTGTTTTTTCAAAAACAAATATAGAGCCATCCGGCTCGTCGCCCCGCTGCACAGCCTCGATTTCAGCCGTAATAGTAGCGTCATGCTGCCGCAGGCTCCGGTAGGCTGCCTCCACCTTTTTCTCCGTGTTTGCGCCTTTCACGGCCCGCTCCAGCGCATCCGTCCGCTGGGTGATCCCAGGGTACTGCCACTTGCCATCCTCGCCCTCCTGCTCGATCCGCTCCGCGTTCTGTCGCCAAGCCGCCGGCATGGCATTCTCCCTCTCAGTCACGCGGGATTTGTGGCCGTCCGCATCTTGGGGGTTGCTTCTTTGCGTGGAATCGGGTATACTGTCCATAGAAGCATCACGCAGGAATCTGAACTTCGGGTTTTCCCCGTATGAGTCAGTGATGTCCTGTGTGATGTTTTCTATTTTTGTAACTGCTTTAAGCAAAAGGCCTTTGCTGACCGGCATGATATTGATCACCCCGGAGTAATACTCTCCTGCCACTTTGAAAACAGTATCAAAGTATCGGAAGTCGCCAACTGCTCGTTTGTGGACATGACCGTCTCTTCCATCCGGTGCGGTTCGGAAGTTTGTTCCGGCATCCAGCAAGTTATCAAGTTCCGTGGACGCCCGCATTTTGGCTTCGTGTGCCCGTTGATCCCCTCCACGTTTTAGGTGGTTATACTCTTCTGCCGTTGCTCCATTCACAAAGGCCTTGTTGTCAATACCGACAACCTTTCCCGCAAATCGTTCCTTGATGATTTTTCGTGCCATCATCATCTGATCGCTCAGCGACAACCCGTCAAACAGCTCTTGGTCGGTATTCACATCAACAAACCGTCTTCCGTCTGGAAACGCCACAAGGCTCATCTTCCCGCTGCCCTCTCCGGCAGCGGTATTTTTTTGCCCGCGGCCCTCCAGCGCCCGCCGGGTGCCCTGGCGCCGCGTCTCGTCCTTCACGGCGTCCAGCACCTCCGCCAGCTCCGGCGCCACGGCGGACAGATCCTCGGCGAACACGCCCATGTCGCCCAGGCTGTCGCACACGACCTCCTCCCAGATCCGGTCCGCGGTCATGCCGTCTTGTTGGATCATTCCGGGAAAAACAATGCGGCCCATAAAAAACGGCAATTTTTTCACACGCCGCCCTTTATTTTTGCTTTGTGATGGGTTATAATCTGATCGTATACCCCGACAATAATACAGGAGGACATTCAAATGAAACAATACCTTGAAATCGTTGACGTCATGGCGCGCGAGATCCT
>DGHJ01000102.1:8753-9283 GCA_002392625.1 Oscillospiraceae bacterium UBA3851 | reverse complement strand
CTCGACGACGGCACCGTGGGCCGCGCTGCCGTTCCCTCCGGCGCTTCCACCGGCATCCACGAGGCCTGCGAGCTCCGCGACGGCGACAACAGCCGGTATGGCGGCAAGGGCGTGTCGAAGGCTGTTGAGAACGTCAACGGTGAGATCGCCGAGGCCATGATCGGGCTGAACGCCCTTGATCAGACCTCCATTGATAAGATGCTCATTGATATTGACGGCACCCCCAACAAGACCCGCCTCGGCGCCAACGCCATTCTCGGTGCGTCCCTCGCCTGCGCAAAGGCCGCGGCCGAAGCCACCGGCATGAGCCTGTACAACTACATCGGCGGCGTGAACGCCAAGACCCTGCCCGTCCCGATGATGAACATCCTCAACGGCGGCGCACACGCCTCCAACAGCGTGGATATCCAGGAATTCATGATTATGCCCGTGGGCGCCAAGAGCTTCAAGGAGGCCCTGCGCATGTGCGCCGAGGTCTTCCACCAGCTGAAGAAGACCCTGAAGGCCAACGGCACTCCCGCCGCCGGCGT
>DGHJ01000102.1:6117-8686 GCA_002392625.1 Oscillospiraceae bacterium UBA3851 | reverse complement strand
GCGACGAGGGCGGCTACGCTCCCGATCTGGGCGCTGACGAGGACGCGCTGAAGGTCATCGTCAAGGCTATCGAGGAAGCCGGCTTCAAGCCGGGCGAGGACTTCAAGATCGCCATGGACGCCGCCGTTTCCGACTGGTTCAACAAGGAGGACGGCAAGTACCACCTGCCCAAGCGCGGCACCGTCATGACCAGCGACGAGATGATCGACATGTGGGAAGACTTCGTCAACAAGTATCCCATCATCTCCATCGAAGACGGCCTCGGCGAGGACGACTGGGAGGGCTGGGTCAGACTGACCAAGCGCCTCGGCAACCGCGTGCAGCTTGTCGGCGACGACCTGTTTGTTACCAACGCCAAGCGCGTCAAGCAGGGCATTGAACTGGGCGCCGCCAACGCCGTGCTCATCAAGGTCAATCAGATCGGCACCCTGACCGAGACCCTCGACGCCATCCAGACCGCCAACCGCGCCGGCTACACCGCCATCGTGTCTCACCGCTCCGGCGAGACCGAGGACACCACCCTGGCTGATCTGTCCGTCGCCGTCAATGCCGGCCAGATCAAGACCGGCGCACCCTCCCGCACCGACCGTGTGGCTAAGTACAACCAGCTTCTCCGCATCGAGGAAGAGCTCTCCGACGCCGCCCAATATCCCGGCATGGACGCGTTCTTCTCCATCAAGTAACTGATCCGGAAAGAAATACGCTGCCATGCCCTTGGCAGGGACCATCCAAAAGAAACGAAACCGGCGTGACCGCACATTGGTCACGCCGGTTTTTACAGTATGAAATTTTTTCTCCTACCGCGCCACGAAGCCGATCTTGCGCTGGACCTTGGAAAGGGTCTTGTTGGCAAGGTACGCGGCCCGCTGGGCGCCGGTCTTGTAGACGCTCTCCAGATACGCCTTGTCGGTGACGATGCGCTCGGCCTCCTCCCGAATGGGACGCAGCAGCTCCACCACGGCCTCGCCCACGGCGGGCTTGAAGACGCCGTAGCCCTGGCCGGCAAATTCCGCCTCCGCCTCCTCGATCGTCTTGCCAGTGGCGGCGCAGTAGATGGTCAGCAGATTGGAGATGCCGGGCTTGTTCACCTTGTCGAACCGCACAGCCGTCTCGCAGTCGGTGACGGCCCGCTTGAACTTCTTCATGATGATCTCCGGCTTGTCCATCAGATTGACGCAGCCGTCCGGCATGGACTTGCTCATCTTGGTGGTGGGATCGTCCAGAGACATGAGCCGGGCGCCCAGCTTGGGGATAAACGGCTCCGGCAGTGTGAAGGTATCGCTGTATACGCCGTTGAAGCGCTGGGCAATGTCGCGGGTCAGCTCCACGTGCTGCTTCTGATCCTCACCCACCGGCACCAGATCCGCCTGGTAGAGCAGAATATCTGCCGCCATCAGCACCGGGTAGGTAAAGAGGCCCGCCGTGATGTTATCGGCGTGCTGCGCCGATTTGGCCTTGAACTGGGTCATACGGCTCAACTCGCCGAACTGGGTGTAGCAGCCCAGGATCCACGCCAGCTCCGCGTGCTGAGGCACGTGGCTCTGGATAAACATGATGTTCTTCTCCGGGTCCAGACCGCAGGCGATATACTGGGCCAGCTGGGCAATGGACCGTTTGCGCAGCAGCGCCGGGTCCTGCCGGACGGTGATGGCGTGCTCGTCCACGATGCAGAAAAGGCAGTCGTACTCGTTCTGCAGTGCCACCCAGTTGCGGATGGCGCCCATATAAGAGCCGAGAGTCAGCTCGCCGGAGGGCTGGATGCCGCTGAAGATCCGTTTTTTCTTTTCGTCCATAGGTTTCACGCTCCTTTGCGGGAATATATAAAAAATCAATTTATTTTACCACGTCGCCGCCGCGATTGCAAGAAATGGTTGGCCGCTGATTGACTTTTTCCCGGAGATTCCATATAATATACGGGAAATTTTTACACTGACAACAGGAGGTATTCCCATGACCGTCGATCCTACCTATTTCGCCGAAATGGAGGCCAAGATCCCCCACGGCAAGGTGCGCACCCGTTTCGCCCCCTCCCCCACCGGCTATATGCACGTGGGCAACCTGCGCACGGCCCTTTATACCTGGCTCATCGCCCGCTCTCAGGACGGCACCTTCATCCTCCGCATCGAGGACACGGACCAGGGCCGCCTGGTGGATGGCGCGGTGGACGTGATCTACCGCACCATGGCCGAGTGCGGCCTGAATCACGACGAGGGTCCCGACGTGGGCGGACCCGTGGCGCCCTATATCCAGTCCCAGCGGCGGGACACCTACGGCAAATACGCCCACCGCCTGGTAGAGCTGGGTCACGCCTACTACTGCTTCTGCGAGAAGACCGAGTCCGAGGAGGACAGCGGCGAGTTTGGCCGCGCCCCCGATCCCTGCCGGGGTCTGACCGCCGAGGAGGTCCGCTCCAGGCTGGACGCCGGCATGCCCTATGTGATCCGCCAGCGGATCCCGGAGGGCACCACCACCTTCCGCGACGCCATTTTCGGCGACATCACCGTGGACAACGCCACCCTGGACGACCAGGTGCTGCTGAAACGAGACGGCCTGCCCACCTACAACTTCG
>DGHJ01000102.1:4148-6041 GCA_002392625.1 Oscillospiraceae bacterium UBA3851 | reverse complement strand
CTCATGGGCATCACCCACGTGGTGCGCGGCAGCGAATATCTGGCCTCCGCGCCCAAGTATAATCTGCTGTACCAGGCCTTTGGCTGGGAGGTGCCCACCTACGTCCATTGCTCTCCTGTCATGCGGGACGCCCAGAACAAGATGTCCAAGCGCCACGGCGACCCCAGCTACGAGGATCTCAAGGCCGAGGGCTATCTTACCGAGGCCATCCTCAACTACGTGGCCCTGCTGGGCTGGAGCCCCAAGGGTGAGCTGGCCGAGCAGGAGATCTTCTCCCTGCCGGAGCTGGTGAATGCCTTCGACATCACCGGCATCTCCAAGTCCCCTGCCATCTTTGACCGGGCCAAGCTGGATCACTTCAACGCCGTGTATCTCCGCGCCCTGTCCCCGGCGGATTTCCACAAGGTGGCTCTGCCCTATATCCGCCAGGCCGTCAGGGGTGAGCAGTTCGACACCGCCGCCATCGCTGCGCTGCTACAGGCCCGGTGCGAAAAGCTCACCGACATCCCGGAGAAGCTGGACTTCTTCGATACAATTCCGGAATACGGCATCGACTTCTTCACTAACAAGAAATCCAAGACCAACCCAGAGATCTGCCGGGATATGCTCCGCGCCGCCATCCCCGTGCTGGAGCAGCTGCCCGATTGGACCAACGACGCCATTCACGACGCCCTCATTGGGCTGGCAGAGTCCCTGGGCGTGAAGAACGCCACCCTCATGTGGCCGGTGCGCATCGCTGCCGCCGGCAAGCTGGTGACCCCCGGCGGCGCCGTGGAGATCTGCCAGATCCTGGGCCGCGACGAGACCCTGCGCCGCCTGGCGGCGGGCCTTGCCAAGCTGGAAGCGTGATGGAACGCTCATCCGGCCCGGCGCGGCTTCTGCCCGCGATCTATGGGGACGGCGTCTTTCGCCGCTGGCTGCGCATCACCGCCGTGGCCTTTGCGGTGCTGGTCGTCGGCAGCTATCTGGTGGGGCTGATGGCTCCGACTCTGGCCGCGGACGTCTACAGGCTCATGTCGGAGACGGTGCAGGAGGCGGGGATCCGGAACGACGACGGCAGCTTCAGCGCCGTGACCATTTTCCTGCACAACTTTCTGGCCATGCTGTACACCATACTGTACGGCTTTATTCCCTTTATCTATCTGCCGGCCCTGCTGCTGGGCGTCAACGCCATGGGGCTTGGCTTCGTGGGCGCCCATTGCGTCAACAGCGGTCTTTCCGTCTTCGTGTATCTGGCCGGTGTGCTGCCCCACGGTGTCTTTGAGCTGACGGCTGTGGTGCTGGCTTTGAGCGCGGGCTTCTATCTATGCGCCACGGTGACCCGGCGGATCCGGGAAAAGGAAAAGGGCGTCGTGGGAAAGGCTCTGGTCCTGTGCGCCCAGCTGCTGTTTTTCCACGTGACGCCGCTGCTGCTCCTGGCCGCCGTGATCGAGGCGTACGTCACCCCCGCCCTGCTCCGCTCTCTGACGTAACTGTAACAACTTGTGAAAGAGGTGTTCCCGATGACCGAGCGGTTTATTGACGTTCCGGAATTATTTGGCAGCATGGTGTTCAGCGAGGAGCTTATGCAGCAGCGTCTCTCCCCTGTCTGCTACGCCGCGTGGAAGAACTGCGTCAGCCAGGGCACCGCGCTGGATCGCGCCAACGCTGACGAGATCGCCCAGGCCATGCGGACCTGGGCCGTGGAAAAGGGCGCCACCCATTTCACCCACTGGTTCCAGCCCATGACGGGCTTCACGGCCGAGAAGCACGAGAGCTTCATCTCCTCTGCCGGCCGCAACAAGGTGATGATGGAGCTGGGAGGCAAGGCCCTGACGCGGGGCGAGGCGGACGCATCCAGCTTCCCCTCCGGCGGCTTGCGCGCCACTTTTGAGGCCCGCGGCTACACCGCCT
>DGHJ01000102.1:0-4106 GCA_002392625.1 Oscillospiraceae bacterium UBA3851 | reverse complement strand
ACACCGCCTGGGACCCCACCTCCTTTGCCTTCGTCAAGGATAAGACCCTGTATATCCCCACCATCTTTTGCTCCTACGGTGGGGAAACGCTGGACAAGAAAACGCCTCTGCTGCGCTCCATCCGTCAGCTGGACCACCAGTGTGTGCGCATCCTGCGCCTGTTCGGCGACGAGCAGGTGCAGCACGTAACGCCCCAGGTTGGTGCGGAACAGGAGTATTTCCTGATTGACCGCCGCATGTACGAGCGGCGGGAGGATCTGAAGCTCTGCGGCCGGACCCTGTTCGGTGCCAGGCCGCCCAAGGGGCAGGAGCTGGACGACCACTACTACGGCGCCATCAAGCCCCGTGTGGCCGCGTTCATGCGGGAGCTGGACGAGGAGCTGTGGAAGCTGGGCGTGCCCGCCAAAACGGAGCACAACGAGGTGGCCCCCGCCCAGCATGAGTTGGCCCCCATCTACTCGGAGGCCAACTCCGCCTGCGACTACAATCAGCTGACCATGGAGCTGCTGAAACGGGTGGCTGACCGCCACAATCTGGTCTGTCTGCTCCACGAAAAGCCCTTTGCCGGCGTCAACGGCAGCGGCAAGCACAACAACTGGTCCCTGTCCACCGACCGTGGCGACAACCTGTTCAAGCCGGGCCGCACACCAAGTCAAAACGCTCAATTCCTCCTGTTCCTGGCGGCCTTCATCAAGGGCGTGGACGAGTATCAGGACATGCTGCGCTGCTGCGTCAGCTATCCCGGCAACGACCACCGTCTGGGCGGCAACGAGGCGCCGCCCGCCATCGTGTCCATCTTCCTGGGCGACGAGCTGTCTGCCGTCATCCGGGCCATTATCAGCGGCGAGGAGTACGTGGATATGACCGTGCAGCGCCTGGAGATCGGTGTGGACACCATGCCGGAGATCCCCCAGGACACTACCGACCGCAACCGCACCTCCCCCCTGGCCTTCACGGGCAACAAATTCGAGTTTCGCATGCTGGGCTCCTCCCAGTCCATCGCCAGTCCCAACGTGGTGCTCAACACCATGATGGCCGAGGAGCTGAGCCGCTTTGCCGACCGGCTGGAGAAGGCGGACGACTTCCGTGCCGACCTGCAGGAGCTGATCCGCGAAACCTTCCGGACGCATCAGCGGATCATCTTCAACGGCAACGGCTACGGTGCGGAGTGGGTGGCCGAGGCCCGTCGCCGGGGTCTGAGCAACCTGAAGGACACTGTGGACTGTATGCCCGCCTATATCAGCGACAAAAACGTGGATCTCTTCACCCGCCACGGTATCTTCAGCGCCAAGGAGATGCACGCCCGGTACGAGATCCATCTGGAGAACTACTGCAAGGTCTCCGCCATCGAGGCCAACACCCTGCTGGATATGTCCATGCGGTGCATCCTTCCCGCCGTGTTCCGCTACAGCCGCGACCTGTCTGCCGGCGCCTCCCGCGCACAGCGGATCCTGTCAGAGGAGCTGGACCGCGCCTCCGACGCCCTTTTCGACGTCTGTCACAGCCTCCGTGCCGCGCTGGACGGCGCCCCTCCCATCGACGGCGGCATCGACTCGGCCCGATACTTCCGGGACAGCGTCGTGCCTCTGATCCGCCGCGCCGGAGAACTCATCAGCTCCCTGGAGAGCAACACCTCCGCCGAATACTGGCCCTACCCCACCTATGCGGATATTCTGTTCAGCGTGTGAGGGAAACGCCGCAAATAACAAAATCACCCGATACCGCATTGCGGTATCGGGTGATTTTGGCACGCCGTGAGGGATTCGAACCCCCGGCCTTCTGGTCCGTAGCCAGACGCTCTATCCAGCTGAGCTAACGGCGCATGTCTCTCAACAGCTTGATTAGATTAACACACTTTTTTTGAAAAAGCAAGAGGAATTTTACAAATTGTGAAATTTTTCTTCGCCCTTGTCAAATTCGGCCGGATGTGCTATGTTTATTTAAGATATGACATTTTCTGCGGGAGGGTTTCAACATGAGCAACACTTTCAAGACCTGCCTGTTCGGCGGCTTCGACAAGGAGGACGTCATCTCCTACATTGAGAAAACCGCACGGGAGAACCGCGAGCGCACCCAGGAGCTGACAGACGCCAACGAGGCGTTGCAGCGTGAAAACGACGCCATGCGGCAGGAGCTGGAATCCCTTCGGCTGACTGCGGCCAACGCCCAGGAAACCGCCGAGAAATACGAGGCCCTGCGCCAGCGCGTGGATGAGTTGGTCCTCCGGGCGGAGACGCTGGAAAAGGAAAACGGAGAGCTGCGCGTCCAGGCCGATGAGTACCGGTCTATGAAGGACCACATCGCGGAGATCGAGATCTCCGCCCACCGCCGCACCCAGGAGTTCCGCGCTGCCGCCATTGCCAAGCTTCACGACACGGTGGCCCAGCAGCGCACCTGGTTCAGCCAGCGCCGCGCCCAGGTTGCCGACCTGTACGAGGGCGTCCTCTCCCGGCTGCGGGAGGCGCAGGAGTCGCTGGGCCAACTGAACACGGACGGCTTTGACGCCATGGCCCAGGATTTGGACGAGCTGGACCGCAAGCTGGATGAAGAATAATTGACACAAAAAACGCCCCTCCGGCCGGAGGGGCGTTTTTGCTGCTCAAATCACTCCACAGGCACCAATCTGCCCATGACCACATAGCGCGCGTTTTCAAAATCATAGGCGCAGGTGGACAGTGTCAGAATAGGGCCGTCCAGGGAGATTTCGTGGTCAGGTGCAAACGTGGAGCGCCGTGTCATCCCCTGGATCTGCTCATCTGTGGGATTCACGTCGTAGATGTTGTCCATAGCGTCGATGGTGCAGCCGGCAAACAGCTCCACGCGGTACAGCCTGTCGGGCGTGGCCAGATACATGACGGGGTGTTCGCTGTAGTAGCTCTGATTCCGATAGCGCACCAGAGACCCGAACATGGCACCGCTCTTCATATGGTGTCCGTAGATCAGATTGTGCCGACCGGTGAAATCGCCGGTGCAGCGATAATCCAGAAACAGCGTGCCGCCGATGTTCCATGACCCGTCCAGCAGGCGGCGCAGGTAATAGTCGTTGTCGTCGGACTGCACCACAGGATAATTGATGGGTGTGTCGGGGCAGTAGATCCAGGCAACGATGTCGCTGTTGATCTGCCACAAGGCCTCGAAATCCACGTCGATCCCCTCCGGCTCCGGTTCCGGTTCCTCCTCCGGATCATCCGGATCGGCGGTCTGGCTGATATTCGCCTTTTCCCGCACGTGGACGTGCTGGGCTGCCTGGGCGACACACTTGTCATTTTGGCGCTTGGCCAGAAAATAGTCGCCCAGCAGATAGGCGGAATAACCGAAGACGCCCAGCAGAACGATGATCAGGATCACGTATACCGCTTTTTTCATACGCATCCCCTCCTAATTTGCATTGTAACAGATTCCGTGCCCGTTTGCAAGGGCGTTCGTTTTCCCGCTTTACTTTCCCTCCGCGTCGGTGTAAAATATGATAAAAAGGGAAAAAGGGGCGAGAATCATGATCTATTTCAACAGTGACTATCTGGAGGGGGCCCACCCCAACCTGCTGGAGCGCCTGGTGCGCACCAATATGGAGCAGACCGTGGGCTACGGCTGCGACCCCTACTGCGAGACCGCCAGGGCCAAGATCCGCGCCGCCTGCGGCGTGCCGGACGCCGACGTCCACTTCCTGGTGGGCGGTACCCAGACCAACACCACGGTCATTGCCTCCATCCTGCGCCCCTATCAGGGCGTGCTGGCGGCCGTCAGCGGCCACGTGAACTGCCACGAGTCCGGAGCCATTGAGTCCACGGGCCACAAGGTGCTGGCACTGCCCGCCACGAACGGCAAGATCACCGCTCGGCAGGTGGCGGACTACGTGGAATGGCACCGTAATGACGAGAGCATGGAGCACATCGTCTACCCCGGCATGGTGTATATCTCCTATCCCACCGAGTGCGGCACGCTGTACAGCAAGGCTGAGTTGACCGCGCTGTACGATACCTGCATCGCCTACGGCCTGCCGCTGTTCATCGATGGCGCACGTCTTGGCTACGGACTCACCGCTGACGGTGCAGATCTGACGCTCAAGGAGCTGGCACAGCTGTGCGACGTGTTCTATATCGGCGGCA
>DGHJ01000074.1 GCA_002392625.1 Oscillospiraceae bacterium UBA3851 | reverse complement strand
GGCGCCATTCCCTACGGGGTGATGTACGGCCTGCCCCTGTGGCAGACCTTCCTCATCGCCATCGTGGGCAATATGCTGCCCGTTCCCATTATCTATCTGTTTGCACGAAAAGTGCTGGAATGGGGGGCGAACAAGCCGGTTATCGGCAAAATATTCAACTTTTTCCTGGAAAAGGGACGCCGTGCCGGCGAGAAGCTCCAGGCAAAAAGCGGGCGCGGACTGACGCTGGCGCTGCTGCTGTTCGTGGGTATCCCCATCCCCGGCACCGGCGCCTGGACCGGTACCCTGGCCGCCAGCATCCTGGACATGGGCCTCAAGAAGAGCGCCCTGGCCTGCATGGGCGGGGTGCTGCTGGCGGGCGTCATCATGGGCGTGCTGAGCCTGCTGGGGGTCACTGCCTTCGGCACGGTTGGCTGAAGATATTCACAGTAAAATGGCGCGGATTCGTCGAATCCGCGCCATTTTTTGCGCATTTTATGCCTGAAATGTTCAGTTTTCAGGGTTTGGCCTCCACCGGCGCCTCGTACTCGGCGTCCTTGCCCTGGTAGATGTTCTGCATCTCCCGGTCGATCTCGGAGATGGCGTCGGAGCACAGGCGCAGCCGGGCGGTCTCCTCCTCGTCGAAGTCCCGGTCGGACTTGTAGCGCAGCTCGTGCTCCAGGCTGGCCCACATGTCCATGGCGATGGTGCGCAGCTGGATCTCCACCGGCAGATGAAGCGTCCCCTCGGAGATGACGATGGGCACGTCGATGATCAGGTGGAGGCTGCGGTAGCCGGACTCCTTGGGATGGGCAATGTAGTCCACCTCCCGGATCACCTTGAAGGACTCGGTGCGGGTCAGCAGGCTGCGGAGATAGTAGATGTCGTCCAGATAGTTGCAGATGACGCGGATACCGGCCACGTCGTTGATATGGGCGTATATATTGTCGATGGTCACCTCAAAGCCGTTGCGTTTGAGCTTGTCGACGATGCTGTCCAGGGTTTTGATGCGGTACTCGATGTGGTGAATGGGGGAGTGGTCGTACAGGCTGGCGAATTCCTCGTCCAGGATCTCCATCTGGGTCACAGCCACCTTCAGCGCGCTGCGGTACAGGTGGTTCACCCGCACCATGCCCTGAGCCAGCTCCGCCTGCTCCGGCGTGGCGCTCTCAGGGACGGGGATCTCCCGCAGCCGGATGGTGCCGCTCTTCTCGATCATCATGAGACATTACCTGCCTTACCATTATTCTTTTTGCTCTCTGGCTTCTGGTATTCTTATCATAGCACATCGGAGCGGAGAAAATATGAACAAGCAGAAAACTTTCTGAACGCTTCTGCTGTTATTATAATATGGGAAAATTGGGAAAGCAAGGGGAAATCCGGCCCTATCCCATGGTATATCCCCCGTTCAGCAGCAGGTAGAGCTGGGGGAACAGGCGCATCAGGTTCCAAAGGCCTGCGCCCCGCAAGCCGTTGTCCGCCGCCAGATCCAGCTTTGCCTGGGCGCTGCGGGCGTCCTCAAACCACACCTCGTGCTCCACGCCGCCCTCCCGGTAGCGGAACCAGGGGGCCTGGGCCGTTTCATCGTACCGGATCTCCGCACCGCAGCGGCGGGCCAGGGCCAGCGCCGTCTGGGGCGAGAGGGAGGCGGCCTGGGTGGTGCCCTGGACGAAGGGCAGGGGCCAGTCATAGCCGTAGGTGGGCACGCCCAGGAACAGCTTTTCCGCCGGAATCACCGACAGGGCGTAGGAGAGCACCTGCCGCACCTGGGGCAGGGGGGCCACCGCCATGGGTGGGCCGTAGGTATAGCCCCACTCGTAGGTCATCAGCAGCACGTAGTCCGCTGCGGCGCCCAGGGCGGCGTAGTCGTGGCCCTCGTACAAAAGCCCCGGCTGGTCGCCGCTTTGCTTGGGAGCCACCGCTACCGTCACCGGCCAGCCGTGGGGCGCCAGGCGCCGCCGCAGGGCGGCAATGAAGGCGGCGTAGGGCAGGGCCAGAGGGCCGGGGAGATACTCAAAGTCCACGTCCAGCCCCCGGTAGCCCTTGGCCAGCATGGTGCCCTCCACGGCCTGGATCAGCATGGCCTGCCGTTCCGGGTCCCCCAGCAGCTGCCCGGCCAGATCGCTGCTGAAATTGCCCGCCTCCGTCAGGGTGGACAGGTGCATCCAGGGCGTGACGCCGTAGCGCCGCGCCGCCGCCAGCAGCATGTCGTCACCCAGGGGCACCAGGCCGCCGGCGGGCGTGATGCCATAGGTGAAGGGGGTCAGGCTGGTCAGATAAGGCAGCTGCTGGGACAGCACCGCCTGAGAGATGAAGGGGTAGGCGTAGCCATTCACGGCCAGCGTGCCCCGGCTCTCATCGGGCAGGGAGATCACCAGCTCCTCTCCCACCGGGAGGTTGGAGAGGCCGTGGAGGAAATAGTTGTTGCGCAGCAGCGTATTCACCGGGACGCCGTACCGGCGGGCGATGGAGAACAGGGAGTCCCCCGGCAGCACGGTGTGGGTCTGGGTGGGGAAGAGCACCACCAGCGCCTGCCCCACCGCCAGCTCGCCGGAGGGCGGCAGCTGATTCTGCATGGCCAGCAGCTGCGGGGAAACGCCGTAAAGCCGGGCGATGGCGTTTACCGTCTCGCCGGCGGATACCACGTGGATCGTCATAGTCAACACCTCAAAAGAGCATATGCCGTTTCCCGCCGGGGCAGAACGGAGGAGGGCCGCCGGGCATAGAATGGGGCAGCGAAAGGGGGCGGCGCCATGGAGGCGTACACGGTGGCACTGGCGGGGAATCCCAACGTGGGGAAATCCACGCTGTTCAATCGCCTGACGGGTCTGAGGCAGCACACGGGCAACTGGCCCGGCAAAACGGTGGAACTGGCCCGCGGCACCTACCGGGGCGAGGGGTTCCGGCTGCAGCTGGTGGACCTGCCGGGCACCTATTCCCTGCAGGCGGACTCGCCGGAGGAGCAGGTGGCGGGGGACTTCATTGCCGGCGGCGGGGCTGACGTGACGCTGGTGGTGGCGGACGCCACCAGCCTGCGCCGCAGCCTGTGCCTGGCGGTGCAGGTGCGGCAGCTGACGGACCGGATGGTGCTGTGCGTCAACCTGATGGACGAGGCGCGCAAGCGGAAGATCGCCGTGGACTGCAAGCGGCTGAGCCTGGCGCTGGACGCCCCGGTGGTGGCCACCGCCGCCCGCAGCGGGGAGGGCACTGCGGCGCTGTGTGATACGCTGCGGGACACGGCCAAGGCGCCGCCGCGGCGGGACCGCTGGCACGTATCCTACGGCGGAGAGGTGGAGCGGGCGGTGGCGGCCCTGGCCCCGCTGGAGCGCTCCGCCGCACTGCACCGCCTGGCACAGAGCGGCGACGTGGCCCTGCGGGACCGGATCATCGCCGCCCAGATGGAGCGCGCCGAGGCCATCGCCGCCGCCTGCATCCGGCGGGAGGATGGGCGCTCCGACCGTCGGGACCGGCGGCTGGACCGGCTGCTGACCTCCCGCAAGACGGGCATCCCCGCCATGCTGCTGTTGCTGGCGCTGGTGTTTTACCTGACCATCTGGGGCGCCAATGCCCCCTCGACGCTGCTGAGCCGTTGGCTCATGGGCCTGCAGGAGCCGCTGCGGCACCTGCTGCGCGGTGCGCCCTGGTGGGTGAAGGGCGCGCTGGTGGATGGGATGTACCGGACGGTGGCGTGGGTGGTGGCGGTGATGCTGCCGCCCATGGCCATCTTTTTCCCTCTGTTTACGCTGCTGGAGGACGCGGGCCTGCTGCCCCGCATCGCCTTTGATCTGGACCGCTTCTTCCGCAGCGCCGGCGCCCACGGACGCCAGAGCCTTACCATGTGCATGGGCTTCGGCTGCAACGCCTGCGGCGTCACCGGCTGCCGCATCATCGACAGCCCGCGGGAGCGGCTGGTGGCTATGCTGACAAACGCTTTCGTGCCCTGCAACGGGCGGTTCCCCACGCTGATCGCCCTCATCACCCTGTTTTTCGCGGGGGGAGGGGCCGGCTGGGAGCGGGCGGCCTCAGCCACTGCCGTGTTTTTGCTGATGATCCTCTTCTCCGTGGCCATGACGTGGCTGTCCTCCCGGCTGCTCAGCGCCACGGTGCTGCGGGGGGAGGCCTCCTCCTTCTCCCTGGAGCTGCCGCCCTACCGCATGCCCCGGCTGGGCCAGGTGCTGGTGCGCTCGGTGCTGGACCGGACGCTGTTCGTGCTGGGCCGGGCGGTGACGGTGGCGGCCCCCGCGGGGCTTTTGATCTGGGTGCTGGCCAACGTCCGCACCGGGGACGGCACGCTTTTGACGGTCCTCAGCGGCGCGCTGGACCCCCTGGGCCGCCTCATGGGGCTGGACGGCATGATCCTGCTGGCCTTCGTGCTGGGCTTCCCCGCCAACGAGATCGTTTTGCCGGTGCTGCTGATGGGCTATCTCCAGACCGGCAGTCTGACGGACTACCAGGGGCTGGGGCAGCTGGGGGAGATCCTGACGGCCCACGGCTGGACGGGGCTGACGGCCCTGTGCGCCATGCTGATGTGCCTGCTGCACTTCCCCTGCGGCACCACGTGTTTGACGCTGCGGCGGGAGAGCGGCAGCTGGAAGTGGACGGCTGTGGGCATGGCGCTGCCCACGGTGATGGGCATGGCGCTGTGTACGCTTCTCAACGCTGCGGCGCGTCTGCTGGGGGCATAGAAAAAGCGGTGGAGATCCGTCCACCGCTTTTCCGTTTTTTGACAATCAGTCGTGGCTGTTTTCGCCGTCCAGCAGGTAGCCGTCGGTATCGTGGACGCGGCCGTTCTCCAGCATCTGCTCATAACGGGTCCGGTTGCCGGTCAGCGCGTTGCCGGCGTTCCGGATGGCGTCGCCGGCGTCCTCCATGGCGCCGCCGATGCCGTCGCCGATATCATCCATCAGGCCGTCGTTGTCGGTGCCGTTCCAGGTGGTGCCCCGGTTGGTCCCATTGTTATAGGTTCCGTTGCCGTAAGAGCCGTTGGTCCCGTTGCCGTAAGAGCCGTTGGTCCCGTTGCCGTAGGAGCCGTTGGTCCCGTTGCCGTAGGAGCCATTGGTCCCGTTGCTGTAGGAACCGTTGGTCCCGTTGCCGTAGGTGCCTCTGGAACCGTAGGATCTGTCGGTGGTGGCGTTGTTGCCGCTGCCGCAGCCGCTGAGCCCCAGCACCAGCAGCGCCGCCAGCGCAAATGCGGTCATTTTCTTGCCCATTGCAGTTTCCCTCCTGTTCACGTTTGTTGAAAAACAGATGGCGCGGCGTTGCACCGCACCATCCATAGCATTGTCGGAATCAAGCACATTTAACCGCTGAAAGATTTGGGCAGACGGGAAAAGAGCGCCAGCGCGGCTTTTGGTTGCATTTTCCCATAAATGCCGATATAATAAAGAATAACTCAGACAAGAGAACCTGATCCTGACAATTTCTGTCTTCATCAAGAAGGGGGAGCCGCTATGCAAAAGCTGGAAAAACAATTTCACATCCACTGCGTCCGGGGTGACGTGGGACGCTACTGCATCATGCCCGGCGATCCGGGGCGCTGCGAGGCCATTGCCGCTTATTTTGACGACCCGGTTTTTGTGGGACAAAACAGGGAGTTCCGTATCTATACCGGCAAGCTGCTGGGGGAGAAGGTCACCGTCTGTTCCTCCGGCATCGGCGGACCCTCTGCCGCCATCGCCATGGAGGAGCTCCACGCCATCGGCGCGGACACCTTTATCCGCGTGGGCACCTGCGGCGGCATCGACCTGGATGTCCAGAGCGGCGACATCGTCATCGCTACCGGCGCCGTCCGCTTTGAGCACACCAGCCGGGAATACGCCCCCATCGAGTATCCGGCGGTGCCGGACTTTGAGGTGACCACGGCGCTGGTCCAGGCCGCCAAAAATCTGGACATGCGCTACAAGGTGGGCGTCGTCCAGTGCAAGGACTCCTTTTACGGGCAGCACAACCCTACCCGCATGCCCGTCAGCCGGGAGCTGCTGGACAAGTGGGAGGCCTGGAAGCGGCTGGGCGTCAAGGCCAGTGAGATGGAGAGTGCCGCCATGTTCGTGGTGGCCAACGCGTTGAGGTGCCGGTGCGGCTCCTGCTTCCACGTGATCTGGAACCAGGAGCGGGAGGCCGCCGGGCTGGATCAGGGCATGAGCGAGAACACCGCCTCCGCCGTCAAAACCGCTGTGGAGGCTCTGAAGCTGCTGATCCAGGCGGACCGGGCCAAATAAGAAAAGCATCAAAAAAATCTCCGGCCCGGCCGGAGATTTTTTTTGATTTACAGACCCAATTCTTTTTTGTATTCCCGGCCTTCCTCCACGTAGAAGGCGGCGGAGTCTGCGTTGGCGGCGATGTCCTCGGCCGTGACGGCGCGGCGCACCCTGGCGGGGCAGCCCAGGGCAAGGGACCCGTCGGGGATCACGGCGTTCTGGGGCACCAGCGCCCCGGCGCCGATGATGCAGTCCCGGCCGATGACCGCCCCGTTGAGGACGACGGCGCCCATGCCGATGAGGGTGTTGTCCCCCACGGTGCAGCCGTGGAGGATGGCGCCGTGGCCCACGGTGCAGCCCCGGCCCACGGTGAGGGGGTACCCCTCGTCCACGTGGAGCACGCAGTTGTCCTGCACGTTGGAGCCGCAGCCGATGACGATGGCGGCGCGCTCGGCGCGGAGCACCGCGCCGAAGTACACGCCGCAGTCGGCGCCTACGGTCACGTCGCCCAGCACGGTGGCGCTGGGGGCGATAAAGGCGGAGGGGTCAATGACAGGCTTTTTCACAGCGGCGGCCTCACTTTCCGAAGAGCCAGCGGCCCACCAGGACCACCAGGCACGCGCCGCCTACGCCGATGAGGATGGAGCCGACGGAGTTCTGCGCGCCGATGCCCACGGAGCTGGCGATGAAGTTGCCCACGGCGGAGCCGACGAGACCGAGAATGATGCTGCGGATGATACCGCCCTTAGTGCCCATGAGCTTGCCGGCGATCCAGCCGATGAGGGCGCCCAGCAGCAGAGAGATGATCATATCGCTTCCTCCTGTTTGAATGTTTTTTCGGCGTCTATTATAGTCCCGGCGCCGCTCCGTGGCAAGGGCGGGAAAAAAGTTTACAATTCCGGTGGCCTCCGGAAGACAAATCGGGACGCAGCCTGAAAAAATGTGCTTTCAAATGGGACGGGACTGTGATATAATACCACTTGACAGTCAGGCGGGGCGCAGCGCCCTGCCGGAAAATGTATGAAATGGGAGGAAAGAATTATGAAGAAATGGGTCTGTTCCGTATGCGGTTATGTCCACGAGGGTGACACCCCCCCTGAGCGCTGCCCCATCTGCAAGGTCCCCGCTGAGAAGTTCGTGCTCCAGGACGAGGGCATGAGCTGGGCCGCCGAGCACGTGCTGGGCGTGGGCAAGAGCTTCGGCGCCGACGTGCCTGCCGAGGTGCAGCAGGAGATCATCGAAGGTCTGCGCTCCAACTTCAACGGCGAGTGCTCCGAGGTCGGTATGTATCTGGCCATGGGCCGCGTGGCCGCCCGCGAGGGGTATCCGGAGATCGCCCTGTACTGGGAGAAGGCCGCCTATGAGGAGGCCGAGCACGCCGCCAAGTT
>DGHJ01000046.1:5473-5730 GCA_002392625.1 Oscillospiraceae bacterium UBA3851 | reverse complement strand
GCAACATCGGCGCCCGCGGCCTGCGGGCTGTGATGGAGGGGATTTTGACCCCCATTATGTATGAGATCCCGTCGGATCCTGCCATCGAAAAGGTGACGATCACGGCGGACTGTGTAAAGAAAACCGCTCAGCCCGTGCTGGAGCGGAACCCCGACAAGCCCACCCGCCGGGCCAAGATCAAAACCGGCAAGGGCGGCAAGGAGAGCGCATCCGCCTCCTGACACACAACGACAGGAAGCGGCGCCTGTTGACGCCGC
>DGHJ01000046.1:0-5349 GCA_002392625.1 Oscillospiraceae bacterium UBA3851 | reverse complement strand
TGCCGCTTTTTTGACAAGCTGAGGAAGCGGCGCCTGTTGACGCCGCTTCCTCTTTTTTCACCCCTCTGGAAAGGAGAACCCCATGGAATCGATAACGATGAATTTTCCGGTCGTGGCGCTGCGGGGCCTGACCGTTTTCCCCCAACTGACCGCCAGCTTCGACGTGGAGCGTGAGATCTCCATCTATGCCCTGGATCATGCCATGGACGTGGACCGCCGCGTATTCCTCGTCACTCAGAAAGAGATCGGCGTCATGCAGCCGACAGAAGAGGATCTGTTTTCTGTTGGCACCGTCTGCCATATCCTCCACATCATCAAAACGTCCGACAGCTCCGTGCGCGTGGTGGTGGAGGGCGAGCAGCGCGCCAGGATCCACCGCCTGTGGCAAAGCAAGCCCTTCCTGCAGGCCAACGTGGAGCTGCTGGAGGAGGATTTCCCCGGTCGCCAGAACGACAGAGTGGAAGCGCTGCTGCGGCAGACCTATTCCATTTTTGCCACGTACCGTGAGCTGGTCCCCAATCTCAGTGAGGAGCTGTCCTCCACCATTCTCGACGCCAGAGACTCCGGCTATCTGGCCGATTACATCGCTCAGAACGTGACGCTGCGCCATACGGACCGGCAAAGGGTGCTGGAGGAGCTGCACCCCGTTCGCCGTCTGGCCCTGGTCAACGAGATCCTGGCCCGCGAGGTCAACGTGATCTCCATGGAGCTGCGGCTGGAGCAGCGCGTCCGTGAGCGGGTGGCCAACATGCAGAAGGAATCCATTCTCCGGGAGCAGGTGAAGGTCCTGCGCCAGGAGCTGGGCGAGGACGAGGATGAGGAGATCACCGAATATGCCCAGCGGATCGACAGGACCAAGCTCAGCGCCGAGGCCGATAAAAAGCTCCGCAAGGAGCTGGACCGTCTGGCCAAGCAGCCCTATGGCAGCGCCGAGGCCTCGGTGATCCGCAACTATCTGGACGTGTGTCTGGACCTGCCCTGGGGCAAATTGACGAAGGACCGCACCGACGTGGAGCGTGCCCGCAAGGTGCTGGACAGGGATCATTACGGCCTGGATAAGGTCAAGGAACAGGTGCTGGAGTTTATTGCCGTCCGGCAGATCAACCCCGACGCCAAGGGCAAGATCCTCTGCCTGGTGGGACCTCCGGGCGTGGGCAAGACCTCCATCGCCATCTCCGTGGCCAAGGCCATGAACCGCAAGCTGGCCCGGCTGAGCCTGGGCGGCGTGCGGGATGAGGCGGATATCCGCGGTCACCGCAAGACCTATATTGGGGCCATGCCGGGCCGGATCATCGAGGCGCTGACACGCGCCGGCAGCATGAACCCCCTGTTGGTGCTGGACGAGATCGACAAGCTGGGCAGCGACATGCGGGGCGATCCCGCCGCGGCCCTGCTGGAGGTGCTGGACAGCGAGCAGAACCACAGCTTCCGGGATCACTTCCTGGAGCTGCCGGTGGATCTGCGCCAGGTGATGTTCATTACCACGGCAAACACCCTCTCCACCATTCCCCGGCCTCTGCTGGACCGCATGGAGGTCATCGAACTGAGCAGCTATACCGACGAGGAAAAGCTGGAGATCGCTAAGCGCCATCTTCTGCCCAAGCAGATGAAGGAGCACGGGTTGAAGAAAAGCCAGCTCCAGATCACCGACGGGGCCATCCGGGCCATTATCGCCGACTATACCCGCGAGTCAGGCGTCCGGGTGCTGGAGCGGGAGCTGGGCAAGCTGTGCCGCAAGACGGCAATGCGCCTGGTATCAACGGATGTAAAGAAGAATACCATTACAGACAGGGACCTGAAAGAATACCTGGGAGTGCCCCGCTATCAGGAGAATGCCCGCACCGGAAAAGATGAGATCGGCGTGGTCAACGGTCTGGCCTGGACCGAGGTAGGCGGCGAGATCCTGGAGGTGGAGGTCAACGCGGTGCCCGGCACGGGCAAGCTGGAGCTGACCGGCAACCTGGGTCTCGTCATGCAGGAGTCCGCCAAGGCAGCCATCAGCTGCCTGCGCAGCCGCACGGAGGAGCTGGGCATCGAATCCAACTTCTACCAGACCAAGGACATCCACATCCACTTCCCGGAGGGCGCTGTGCCCAAGGACGGGCCGTCCGCCGGTATCGCCATTACCACGGCTGTGCTGTCCGCCCTCACCGGGCGAAAGGTCCGCGGCTCCGTGGCCATGACCGGCGAGGTGACGCTGCGGGGCAGGGTGCTGCCCATCGGCGGTCTGAAGGAAAAGACCATGGCCGCCCTGCGCAACGGCATCACCACGGTGATTATTCCCCGTGAGAACGAGAAGGACCTGGAGGAGATCGACCAGACCGTCCGCAAGGCCCTGCGTTTTGTTACGGTGGATACGGTGGACGCTGTCTTTGCCGCCGCCCTGGTCAGCGAGGACTGCCAGACCGCCGTGGATCATCTGGCGACCCTCTCCGCCGCGGCGGAGCGCCGTCAGGAGGTGCCCTATGGCGATCAACTTTAACCGCGCGGAGTTTATCCGCTCCGCCGTGGGGAAGGACGGCTTTATCCGGGACGGACGGCCCCAGATCACGTTCGCCGGCCGCTCCAACGTGGGTAAATCCTCCGTTATTAACCGGCTTCTTGGCAGAAAGAACTTCGCCCGCGTGGGCGCCACGCCCGGCAAGACCAGCCAGATCAACTACTTCCTTATTGATGGAAAAATCTACTTCACCGACCTGCCCGGCTACGGCTACGCCAAGGTCTCCCAGGCGGAGCGTGACCGATGGGGTAAGCTGATGGAGAGCTATTTCGCTGAGGAGGGCCTCATCACACTGGGGGTGCTGATCGTGGACGCCCGCCACAAGCCCACGGCGGACGACGTGACCATGTGCGACTGGTTCAGGAACACCGGCTGTCCGCTGATCGTTGCCGCCAACAAGCTGGACAAGCTGAAAAAGAGCGAGATCGAGCCGAATCTGGCCCGGATCCGTGAAACGCTGGCGCTGGAGGTTGACACGGCGCTGATCCCGTTCTCGGCGGAGAAGGGGACGGGGAAGGCGGAGCTTCTGGCCGCTGTCAGCCGCTGCTGCGAATCGTGAGAAAAATGCCCATGCGCGTGCAGGGCATTTTTCTGCTTTTTGCCCATGGAAAGTCACGCTCCGGATTTCTGCATGGACAAATAGAGAAACATGTGATAGAATAAATCAATACGGAAGATATACAGCGGGCAAGGCCCGTTTATCCATAACGCGGGGAGACGACCCTCCCGCCCCTTTTGAACCTGCCGGTTCGGGAGAAAGGAAGACGACCATGGCAAACGATAAAAGATCTGACACCCAGAGCTGGGACGCCAATCAGGTGCGCCGCGCCCAGCAGAGTGCCGCGCAGCAGAACGCCGCCAAGCCACAGAAAAAGCGGAAGAAAAGGAAGTTCAACTTCCTGCTGTATCTCCTGTGCGTGATTTTGGTCTCGGCGCTGCTGGCCGGTGTGGGCTGGCTGCTGGCCAACGACCTGTGCTCGCTGAACAAGGCGCCGGTGAACACCACCATCGTGGTGGAGGAAGACGACTCCGTAGGTGACGTGGCCCAGAAGCTGAAGGACGCGGGGCTGATCAACTACAAGTGGTTTTTCTGCCTGACGGGCAAATTCCTCCACGCGGACACATTCATCCAGCCCGGCGAGTACGAGAATATGAACTCAGACATGGACTACCGTGCCCTGATCCACGCCATGCACCATTACAAGACGTATGAGAGCGTGACGGTCATGATCCCGGAGGGCAAGACGGTCCAGGAGATCATTGACATTCTGGTGGAGAACGGCGTGTCCACCCGTTCAAAGCTGGAGGACGCCGCCGCCAACTATCCCTTCGAGGGCCGCGCGTATCTGGACAGCGAGAAGCTGGGCCAGGTGAACCGTCTGGAGGGCTATCTGTTCCCGGACACCTATGAGTTCTACAAGGACAGCGACCCGGAGCAGGTGTACGAGACTATGATGAACAACTTCGAGCGTCGTCTGGGCGACCAGCTGCGCGCCGACATTGAGAACTCCGGCTACACCCTGGAGCAGATCGTGATCCTGGCCTCCATCATTGAGAAGGAGAGCAACGACTTCGTGGAGGAACGGGCCAACATCTCCTCGGTGCTCTATAACCGCCTGCGCACCACGGACCGCGAGACCTACGGCATGCTGCAGATCGACAGTACTGTCGACTACGCCCTGGCGCTGGACGGCAAGGACCGTTCCGAGTTCAGCATCGACTACGAGAGCCCCTACAACACCTATACCTTCGCCGGGTTCCCGGCCGGCGCCATCTGCAACCCCGGCCTGGCCAGCATCACGGCTGCCGTCTATCCCAACGAGACGGACTATTACTACTTCGCCGCCGGTGTGGACGGCCACAGCCACTTCTTTACCAATATCAACGATCACTTCAACTTCGTCAACAGCGATCAGTACAAGAAGAGCTGATGGAACGAAAGAAACCTGAACTGCTCGCCCCCGCGGGCGATTGGGAAAAACTGAACATGGCCGTGCTTTACGGCGCCGATGCGGTGTACCTGGCGGGCACCGCATTTGGCATGCGCTCCTTTGCCGGGAATTTCACCGATGAGGAGCTGCCCCGCGCCGTCCGCTTCGCCCACGACCACGGCGTCCGGGTCCATGTCACCGTCAACACCATGCCCCGCAGCGGCGAGGTGGATCAGCTGCCTGCCCATCTGGAGCGGCTGAACGACGCCGGTGTGGATGCACTGATCCTGGCGGACCTGGGGGCCTTCACCCTGGCGGGGAAGTACGCGCCCCGCTGCCAGCGCCACGTCTCCACCCAGCAGTCCATCGCCAACTACGCCTGCGCCCAGGCGTGGTACGATCTGGGCGCCAGCCGCGTGGTGCTGGCCCGCGAGCTCAGCCTGGAGGAGATCCGGGAGATCCGCCGCCGTGTGTCCCGCGAGCTGGAGATCGAGACCTTTGCCCACGGCGCCATGTGCGTGTCCTATTCCGGGCGCTGCCTGCTGTCCAACTATATGACAGGTCGTGACAGCAACCGAGGCGCGTGTGCCCAGCCTTGCCGCTATCAGTATGCCCTGATGGAGGAGAAGCGCCCCGGCGAGTATTTCCCCGTTTTTGAGGACGGGAAGGGCACCTATATCATGAATTCCCGCGATATGTGCATGATCGACCACATCGACGATCTCATGGACGCCGGTGTGGACTGTTTGAAGCTGGAGGGCCGGGCCAAATCCGCCTACTACGCCGCCATTGTCACCGGCGCCTACCGCCATGTGATCGATGACGTGGCCGCCGGACGGCCGGTGGATCCGGTCTGGCGGGACGAGGTGGAGCACGTCAGCCACCGCCACTACTCCACCGGCTTTTACTACGGGCAGC
>DGHJ01000050.1:2920-4871 GCA_002392625.1 Oscillospiraceae bacterium UBA3851 | reverse complement strand
CGTCGATGCCGATGCGCTCGCACAGGCCCTTGGCCAGGAGCTTCTCGCCATCCATGTCCAGCAGCTGATACTTCAGGGAGGAGGAACCGCAGTTGATAACCAGGATCTTCATAATATGTACCCTTTCTTCCTAAAAAATTCGGTAAGACCAGTATAAATACCCCGCCGCATTTTTGCAAGGGGGAGTTTACGATTCCCGCAATTCCAGCACCACCGGGCAGTGGTCGCTGCCGGTGACGTCGGTGCGGATGGCCGACTCCGCCACACGCTGCCGGAGCCGGTCGGAGACGATGAAGTAGTCGATGCGCCAGCCCGCGTTGTTCTCCCGCGCGTGGAAGCGATAGCTCCACCAGGAGTAGACGCCGGTGACGTCGGGATAGAGATACCGGAAGGTGTCGGTAAATCCGGCGGCGAGCAGCTCCGTCATCTTGCCCCGCTCCTCGTCGGAGAAGCCGGCGTTTCCCCGGTTGGACTTGGGGTTTTTCAGGTCGATCTCCTCGTGGGCCACGTTGAGATCGCCGCAGTAAACCACCGGCTTTACCGCGTCCAGCGACTGAAGATAGGCGCGCAGATCGTCCTCCCACCGCATCCGGTAGTCCAGGCGCTTCAGACCGTCCTGCGCGTTGGGGGTGTAGCAGCAGACCAGATAGAAATCCGGGTACTCCGCCGTGATGATCCGCCCCTCGTGGCGGTGGATGTCCTCGCCGAAGTCGTAGGTCACCGACAGCGGCTCCGTCTTGGTGAGGATGGCCGTGCCGGAATAGCCCTTCTTGTCAGCGGAGTTGAAATAGCGGTGGTAGCCCGGCAGATCAAACACCGCCTGCTCCGGCTGCAGCTTCGTCTCCTGCAGGCAGATCACGTCCGGGTCCTCGCTGCGGACGTACTCTAAAAAGCCCTTGGTGAGACAGGACCGCAGGCCGTTGACGTTCCATGACGCCAGCTTCATGGACAGCCCTCCTTTCATAGATGCACAGTGCATATAGTATATCACATCTCCGGGGAAAAGCCAAGACCGGAAGAACGGATTCCCACGACCAGTCTGTGGAGTGGTCTCGGAATGGCGGCGAACGCTCCGCATCTGTCATTGCGAGGCCGCCAATGGCGGCCGTGGCAATCCGCGTTCTTTGCCGCCGGGAGAAAACCGCAAAAAACCAAGGCAGAAGTTGACAAAATAGGAAAGATGTGATACATTCACTCTCACCAAAGGCAATGATGGGAAGAGTAACCGGTGGGTGCCGCCGCAGAGAGTCCGTATTGGGTGAGAGCGGACGCGGAGGAAGCCGGCGAACATGGCCCCGGAGCCGTCCGGTCGAGCGCGTGCGTGAGGCCGGAACGGGCGCGCCCGTTACAGCGCGGGGGTGTGATGGCACCCCGTGAGGCCCTTTTCCGTGAGGAGGGGGCGAAGCAAGGTGGTAACGCGGCTTTTGTCGCCCTTGACGGATCGTTGGATCCCCAAGGGCGTTTTTTGTTGCATATTTGCCCCTGAATGTGAAAAAATCAAACTGTGCCGCCCTTCCATCCGGGGCGGCAGGAAAAGGAGAACTATATGGAGCGCGAGAAATTCTATATCACCACGCCGATCTACTACCCCTCCGACAAGCTGCACATCGGCCACACCTACTGCACCGTGGCCACCGACGCCATGGCCCGCTACAAGCGGCTCACCGGCTGCGACGTCATGTTCCTCACCGGCACCGACGAGCACGGCCAGAAGATCGAGACCAAGGCCAAGGAGGCCGGCGTCACCCCCCAGCAGTTCGTGGACAACATCGTGGAGGGCGAAAAGGGCGTCAAGGACCTGTGGAAGCTGATGAACATCTCCAACGACCGCTTCATCCGCACCACGGACAAGTATCACGAGAAGGCCGTGCAGCGCATCTTCAAGAAGATGTACGACAACGGCGACATCTACAAGGGCGCCTACCGGGGCAAGTACTGCACCCCCTGCGAG
>DGHJ01000050.1:1686-2811 GCA_002392625.1 Oscillospiraceae bacterium UBA3851 | reverse complement strand
GTGCCCCGACTGCGGCCGCCCCGTCCAGGACGCCGAGGAGGAGGCCTACTTCTTCCGTCTGAGCAAGTACGCCGACCGGGTCCGCCACCTGCTGGAGGACACCGATTTCCTGCAGCCCCGGTCCCGCGTCAACGAGATGGTGAACAACTTCATCAAGCCGGGCCTGGAGGATCTGTGCGTCAGCCGCACCAGCTTCACCTGGGGCGTGCCGGTGGACTTCGACCCCGGCCACGTGGTCTACGTGTGGGTGGATGCCCTGTTCAACTACATGACCGCCCTGGGCTATGAGAACGACGCCCACGACGACCTGCGCCGCTACTGGCCCGCCGACGTCCACATCGTGGGCAAGGAGATCGTGCGGTTCCACTCCATCATCTGGCCCGCCATGCTGATGAGCGTGGGCGAGCCCCTGCCCAAGCACGTCTACGGCCACGGCTGGCTGGTGTTCAACGGCGGCAAGATGAGCAAGAGTCTGGGCAACGTGGTGGATCCCTACCTGCTGGCGGAGCGCTACGGCGTGGACACCCTGCGCTTCTTCCTGCTGCGCACCTTCCCCTTCGGGTCCGACGGCAACTTCTCCAATGAGCTGCTGATCAACACCATCAACGTGGACCTGGCCAACTGCCTGGGCAATCTGGTCAGCCGCACCACCGCCATGGTGGAGAAGTATTTCGGCGGCACGCTGCCCACTGACCGTGAGGACAGCGACGATGACTGCGAGCTGAAGACCATGGCCGCTACCCTGCGGGACCGGTACGAGGCGGAGATGGAGAAGCTCCAGTTCCAGAACGCCCTGGCGGAGATCTTCAAGGTGCTGGACCGGGCCAACAAGTATATCGACGAGAACGCCCCCTGGGTGCTGGCCAAGGACGAGGCGAAGAAGACCCGCCTGGCCACGGTGATGTACAACCTGCTGGAGACGGTGCGCATCTGCACCACGCTGCTCCAGCCCTTCATGCCCGAGAGCTGCGAAAAGATCTTTGCCGCCATCGGCGCCTGCGACCGCTGCCGCGCCTGGGAGAAGGCCAACGTGTGGGGTGCTCTCCGGGCTGACGTCACCGTTTCCAAGGGCGAGGCCCTGTTCCCCCGCATCGACGCGGAGAAGGAGCTCCAAGAGCTGGCCGC
>DGHJ01000050.1:0-1621 GCA_002392625.1 Oscillospiraceae bacterium UBA3851 | reverse complement strand
CAGGAGGCCCAGAAGAAGGCCGCCCTGCCCGCTGTGGAGGTGGAGCCGCTTGCCGGGGAGAACGTGGACTTTGACACCTTCTGCAAGTCCGATATGCGGGCCGTGAAGATCAAGGCCTGCGAGGCGGTGAAGAAGAGCGACAAGCTGCTGAAATTCACCCTGGACGACGGCACCGGCACGGACCGGGTCATCCTCTCCGGCATCCACAAGTTCTACGAGCCGGAGCAGCTCGTGGGCAAGACGGCGGTGGCCATCGTCAACCTGCCGCCCCGGAAGATGATGGGCATCCCCTCCTGCGGCATGCTGCTCTCCGCCGTCCACAAGGAGAAGGGCGAGGAGAAGCTGCACCTGCTGCTGGTGGACGACGCCATCCCCGCCGGCGCGAAATTGGGGTGATCACATGACAGAACTGACATTTTTGGTGACCTATACCGCCAAGCCGGGGCAGCGGGAAACGTTCCTGCGCGCGCTGGCCGCCAGGGGCATCCCGGAGGCCGTTCGGGCCGAGGCGGGCTGCCTGCAATACGACTACTATCTCTCCATCGAGAACGAGGACGAGATATTGCTGCTGGAGCGGTGGACCTCCGCCGAGGCCCAGCAGACTCACCTGCGCCAGCCCCATATGGCCCAGGCGCGGGAGCTGAAGGAGCTGTACGTGGAAACCACGGCGCTGCGCAAGCTGACGGAGGCGGACTGATGCTCTTTGACACCCACGCCCACTACGACGACGAGGCCTTTGACGCGGACCGCCGGGAGCTGCTCTCGGCCATGCCGGAGCACAACGTGGGGCTGATCGTCAACCCCGGCTGCACGGTGGAGTCCTCCCGCACGGCGGTATCGCTGGCGGCTCAGTTCCCACACGTCTACGCTGCCGTGGGCATCCACCCGGAGAACTGCGGCGACTTCGAACCGGAACACATGGACGCCATCCACGCCCTGGCCAAAACAGACAAGGTGGTGGCCATCGGGGAGATCGGCCTGGACTACTACTGGCCGGAGAACCCGCCCCGTGGGCTGCAGCAGCAGGTGCTCCGGGCCCACATGGCCCTGGCGGAGGAGCTGCACCTGCCGGTCATCGTCCACGACCGGGAGGCCCACGCCGACACGCTGTCCGTCGTGAGGGAATTCCCGGCGGTGACGGGGGTGTTCCACTGCTTCTCCGGCAGCGTGGAGATGGCCCGCGAGCTGCTGAAGCTGGGGTGGATGCTGTCCTTCAACGGAGCCGTTACCTTCAAAAACGCCCGCAAGGCCCCGGAGGTCATCGCGGAGGTCCCCATGGACCGGCTGATGATCGAGACGGACGCCCCCTACCTGACCCCGGTGCCGTTCCGGGGCAAACGGAACGACAGCACCTACGTCCGCCTGGTGGCCGAGCGGATCGCCCAGATCAAGGGTCTCGCTCCGGACGAGGTGGAGCGGATCACCTGGGAGAACGGAAAGCGGTTTTTCAACATTGCATAAGAAAAGACCCGCCAAGAAGGAGGCACTTCATAAGGAAGTGCCTTCTTCGGGCTATTTGGAAGTAACACAATAGAATCAGTTGTCTGGTTTGATATAATTGACCACGTCGTATATGGATGGTATAATCATCCCAAGAAATCTTGCTAATATTTGTCAAGTC
>DGHJ01000087.1 GCA_002392625.1 Oscillospiraceae bacterium UBA3851 | reverse complement strand
CTTATATATTACTAATCGGGATTTGCGTGAAAGGAAACAAAGTGAGAATCATAGATACATCTATCGACTTTCCGTCTGTATATGACGCAGAACAATTCAATCTTGACAACTGGAATAACTATATTGATAAATGGATTCCCGGCGCGAAGGAACTGTGTCTGACCGACATGAGGGACTGTATCAATGCGGGTTATTCGTGGAGCGAAGATTATTTACCGGTGTTAAATGCAGTACTTACCGGAAAGGAAAAGCGCGAAGAAGCAGTTCGCGCGTTTTATGCGGTTTCGGAACACCTTGACGAGAAAATCGTTGAGGTATTCGGCAAATCCGTTGATGCCGATATCGTTTTATACCTCGGTTTATGCAACGGGGCAGGTTGGGTCACTAAGATTCAAGAAAAAATAACGGTCCTTCTCGGAATCGAGAAAATTATGGAACTTGATTGGTGTAATAAGAACGATATGACAGGATTGATTGTTCATGAACTCGGCCACGTATTTCAGGGTCAATACGGCTCTTTGTACCACAATAGCAATTCTATGGCAGAGGAGTTTCTTTGGCAATTGTTTACTGAAGGCATAGCAATGGTCTTCGAACAGGAAATCATCGGAGACGCCGGCTTTTTTCATCAAAATAAAAACGGTTGGAAAGAGTGGTGCGACCGGAATTTAGAATTGATAAAGCGCTCTTTTTACTGTGATCTCGGTGAAATGACGCAGGAAAGTCAACGCTATTTCGGCGACTGGGTCCGTTTTGAAGGTCACCCGGATGTAGGCTATTACCTCGGAACTCACTTTGTACGATATCTGCTAAAGAGCGATTGCTTTGAAAACATTATCAATTACACTTTTGAAAAAGTGCAGACGGGTTTTGATCGGTTTATGAATTCCGACTGATACATTCCGGTTGTGCGAGATTATTCCGTTTCGATCTATTATCAAAGCTGCCCACTCGACCGTTTCAGAGAGCGGGAACTGCTCTACAAAGGAGGACGAGCGATCAGCGTAAATAGACACCGTTTTATTCACGCTGTTGTCCCAAGGCATGTGGAGACGGTGGTGCTGCTGGAGCGCCCGCTGACCGCGTGGGAGAAGTACGGGGAGTACTTTATGAACCGCAGCGCTGCGGACGTCATGCGGGAGTACGGCGAACAGCACGACGAGTGGGATTGAGGCGGCGCACATCGTTTCAGCAGATCCGGGCGGATGGAACAGAACAACACAAGAGAGATGATTCCATGGCAGTACAGGAGGGACTATTATGGCGATGAAGATGGTTTTCCCCCATATCGCATATAAAGAAAAAGCGATAGACTACATCAGGGAATTCTATGAATACGGATCCGAGATCAACGGAACGGGAAGCCTGGATCGATATTTGAAAGAGCATACGTATGAAGACTGGCTTGAGAAAATCATTGGCGATATGGATATTGCCAACATACCCGAATCAAGGGTCCCTGGCCTGACGTATTTCTATGTTCGGGAAGAGGATGACAGGATCGTGGGAATGGTCAATATCCGCTTGGCGCTGAATGATTTTCTCCGGAACGAGGGCGGCCATATCGGCTATTCCATCAGGCCGACGGAAAGACGCAGGCACTATGCCACGGGTATGCTCTCCGCCGCCCTGAAAGTCTGCGATACCATCGGGATCAAGGAAGTTTTGGTATCCTGCGACAAGGAAAATATTGCTTCTGCGGGCGTTATCAGGAACTGCGGAGGCGTTCTGCTCCGCGAAGCATACAGCGAGGTGTTTGATGAGACGCTGCAGATGTACGTCATAAAACGGGATAGCGTCACAGGTGGAAGAGACGATCAAGAGAGCTGAAACGGAGAAAAAGGCCATGAATTATTTGGAAAACTATTACAACGCCTACGATGAGGAGGGGCGTCTCCTGTCCCGGCACGGGCAGGTGGAGTACCTGACCACCATGAAGTACATCCGGGAGTGCCTGGCGGGGATCGCCGATCCGGCCGTTCTGGAGGTGGGCGCGGGAACGGGCCGATACAGCGTGACGCTGGCAAAAGAGGGGTTCCGCGTGACGGCGGTGGAGCTGATTGAGCACAATCTGGAGCTGCTCCGGGCCAAGCTGGACGGCACCGAGACGATTACGGCCATGCAGGGCAACGCGCTGGACCTGTCCGCTCTGCCGGACGGCGCCTTCGACCTGACGATGGTGCTGGGGCCCATGTACCACCTGTACACAAAGGAGGACAAGCACCGGGCCCTGACTGAGGCGGTGCGGGTGACGAAACCGGGCGGTTACATCCTGGTGGCCTACTGCATGAACGAGCCCACGGTGATCCAGTACGTTTTCGGGCTGAACCACCTGCATGAGGTGATGGAGCTCCATATGCTGACGCCGGACTGGCACTGCATCAGCCAGCCGAAGGATCTCTTTGAAATGGTAAGGACGGAGGAGATCGCTGCATTGGACGCGGCGTTCCCCGTGGAGCGGCGCAAGCTGGTGGCCACGGACGGGGCCACGAATTATATGCGGGATCGTATCGACGCCATGGACGACGCGACCTTTGCCAAATGGATGGATTACCACTTTACCATCTGCGAGCGGCAGGACCTCATCGGCGCGTCACACCACACGCTGGATATCCTGCGGAAGCAGTGACGTATCGAGGGAATCGGCATGTGTACGAGCATCGTGGTGAACAGGAAAAAGACCATCGTCGGGTGGAATCTGGACCTGCTGGACATGGAGCACAGGGTTCGGGCTGCGGACGACGGCGTTTATATCGAGATCAACGACGCGAAAGAGGGCTGGCTGCCCCTGTTCGGCGCCAACGGGCGCGGCGACTTTGTGGGCATGCCCACCTGCTGGCCGTATGACAAGCGGAGCGACCCCGCCGGGGAAGGCGAGAACGTGATGGCGCTGGACATCGATCTTCTGCTGCAGAGGAAGACGCTGCAGGAGGTACGGACCATCGCCGAAACCTCAACGGTTTACAGCCTTCCGGGCGTGACGTTTATGTCAGCGCTGTCCGATGCAGACGGCAATGTAGTTTACATAATTCCGGGACAGGGGACGCTATGTTACGAGAGACCGGCGTACAAGATCCTGACCAACTTCTCGCCCTTCAAGCAGGACGCGGAGACACACCCGTGGATGGGATGGGACCGGTACCAAACGGCGGAGGCCATGCTCCGGGATGCGCCGGACGATTTTGACGTGGAGGACTGCTTCAAGGTGCTGCGGGCTGTGGCCCAGGAGGCATGCCCCACGGTGGTCTCTATGGTGTTCGACGTAGGGGAGCGGACGGCATACTGGTGCGAGGACAGAAACTGGGATAAAGTGCATCGGCACATACTGAAACCGTCATCCGAGGGGAGAACAACCATGCAGGTCATCAACTTTTTTGACAGCGACGACCGGCAGCATTGGCTGGACGAGCTGGGCAGAAGCGATTGGCGCGCCGGCGCGTTTCTCCGGGACCTTTTGCGCAAGGGCACGTTTTTCGACGCCGTGGGAGAGCACTCCAGGGTGCTGCTGCTGACGGACGGGGACGAGCTGATCTCCTTCTGCACCTACGCTGAAAAGGACGACATCCAGCCCACGGAGCTGACGCCCTGGGTGGGGTTTGTGTACACGTTCCCCGCCCACCGGGGACGCCGCTGGGCCGGACGGCTTTTTGACGAGGTGGAGCGCCTTGCCAGAGAGGAGGGCGTGAGGGAGGTCTATCTCTCCACCAACCACGTGGGCCTCTACGAGAAATACGGCTGGGAATACAAGACCGTGCTGAACGACATGGACGGACAGCCGTCCAGGGTCTATGCGAAGAGGATCGAGACTGTGAAATAGGCGCCGGCGCAGAAAGCCGGTGTACAGGGAGATATGGATATGTGGTTTTGGTTGGCACTTGGTTCGGCGGTTTTTGCCGCGCTCACTTCGATTCTGGCGAAGATAGGGATCGAGGGGGTCGCCTCAAACCTTGCAACGGCAATCCGCACGATGGTGGTGGTCGTCATGGCGTGGGGAATGGTGTTTATCACCCATCAGCAGATCGGGATAAGAGACATCAGCCAGAGAAGCTGGATCTTTCTGATCCTGTCCGGTCTTGCCACCGGCGCCTCATGGCTGTGCTATTACAGGGCCTTGCAGGTGGGAGAGGCATCAAAGGTCGTCCCGATCGACAAGCTGTCCGTGGTCATTACGCTGGTGCTGGCATTTGTTTTTCTGCATGAAGACTTTACCGCCAAGTCGTTGATCGGATGCATCCTGATCGGAGCAGGGACGCTGCTGATGGTCCTGTGAGACGAGGCAGGATCGGTTACGTACCATAAGAAATAAGGAGTCCATTATGAGAAAGACAAGCAAAAAACTGGGAGAGGTACTGGCGTATTTCATGATCGTGTTGGGCGCGCTGATGGCCAGCTTCTCCGTGGTGTGCGTACTGCTGCCCAACGACGCCATCGACTACGGCACGGCGGGCATCGCCATCATTCTCAGCAAGGTGACGGGGTTCAACCTGTCGCTGTGCGTGGCGGTGGTGTTTATCCCGTTTTTGGTGGCCGGATTCCTGATCCTGGGCCGGAAGTTCGGCATCAAGGCCCTGGTGGGCAGCGCCGTCTATACGGTGGGCCTGGAGATCTTCGAGAAGGTGCCCTTTGAGCTGAACACGGAGCACTTCCTGGCGGTGGCCTTCGGCGGCGCCATCCTGGGCGCTGGCCTGGCCCTGATCCTCCGCTACGGCGGCTGCATCGACGGCTCGGAGATCTTTGCCAACATCGTCATCAAAAAGATCTCCGACCGGACGGGCCGGAACTTCAGCATGACGGCCATCCTGGTGGCCTTCAACGCCTGCGTGTATCTGGCGGCATTCATCCTTATCAACCGCAACGCCGCGCTGATGAGCCTGTTGGTTTACGTGGTGGCCACCACCATCATCAACCGATTTACAGACCACTTCGAGGCCATCAAGCAGGTGACCATCATCACCAAGAAGCCGGACGACATCATCAGGGCCTTGAAATCGGAAATGAACAAGACCTGCACCATGATGAACTCCTACGGCGCCATCGCCGGGGAGAACAAGACGCTGATTTGTTATGTAAACTACTTCGAGCTGCCCATGGTCAAGGAGATCATCGCCAAGAACAAGGGATCGTTCAGCACCGTGTCCACCATCGACGAGATCCTGCGGTGAGGGGAGCGGGAAGTGAACGAGGACGGGAAGCTGTGATGGGAGAAAGAACTGTGACAGGACGGGGAGGTTAACATCATGATTGGCATCATCCTGATCGGCGTCGTGTTTCTGACGCTGCTGGAGTTCAACAAGAACAGCCTGTGGGGCTGGGCACTGGCGCTCATTGTGCTGGCGGGCTTCTTCCTGCTGCGCAAAAACGTGCTGCTGGACAGGCCCTGGCTGCTGCGGGCCGCGGGCTGGATCGGCCTCGTGGCCGTGCTGGCGGCGGTGGTGGTATTCACCCAGGGGCCGCAGCGGCTGCACCCGGCGGTGGAGGGGAAGTCCCCCGCCGTGACGGAGATCGTCACCGTGGAGCAGGGGCAGCTCACCGGGTTGGTGTCGGCGGACGGGGCCGTGGAGGTCTATGCCGGCGTGCCTTACGCCAAGCCGCCGGTGGGCGAGCTGCGCTGGCGGGAGCCCCAGGATCCCGATCCCTGGGAGGGCGTGCTGGCGGCGGATCACTTCGCCCCCATGAGCATGCAGCCCAGCAACGGCGCCATCTACGGTTCCCTGGCCTCCATCATCGGCTACCACGACTACCGGATCACCACCAAGGACAACTTCCGGGACATGATGAGCGAGGACTCCCTGTACCTCAATATCTGGAAGCCGGCGGGGGAGGTCAAAAACGCGCCGGTGCTGGTGTATATCCACGGCGGCTCGCTGATGACCGGTCAGCCCTGGTACGACGATTACAGCGGCATGGGCCTGGCCCGTGACGGCGTCATCGTGGTGAATATGGGCTACCGGCTGGGCGTGTTCGGCTTCTACGCCGACCCGGAGCTGGCGGCGGAGTCCCCCAACGGTACCACCGGCAACTACGGATTGCTGGACCAGATCAAGGCCCTGGAATGGGTGCGCGACAACATCGCAGCCTTCGGCGGCGATCCGGACAACGTGACCGTGGCGGGTGAGTCGGCCGGCAGCGCCTGCGTCACCGCATTGTGCACCTCACCCCTGGCCGGAGGCCTGTTCCGCCGGGCCATCGGCGAGAGCAGCACCACCACCGCGCCACAGCCCGCCCACTCCTACCGCACGCTGGAGGAGGCATATGCCACCGGCGCAAAGACGAAGGAGCAGTTCGGCGCGTCGTCCGTGGCGGATCTGCGGGCCGTTCCCGCCGACAAGCTGGTGGCCGCCACCAACCAGAACCACCACATCACGGTGGACGGCTACGTGCTCACCGAGTCGCCCTATGAGTCCTATCGCAAGGGCGTCCACAACGAGGAGGCCATTTTCCACGGCTACAACGCCACGGAGAGCGCCCTATTCATCATCTTTGACCATGCCAACCTGAAGAATTACGAGCAGAAGGTGCGGGGCTACTTCGGCGAATACGCCGACGAGGTGCTGTCACTCTATCCCGCGGCCACCGACGCGGAGGCCAAGGCCAACTGGATCGACATCTACTCCTGCATCTTCTTCAACCACGGCCACTACTGCTGGACGCGGCAGGCGCTGGCCAATGAGATCCCCGTCTACGAGTACTGGTTCACCAAGGACAACAAGCGCCTGGGCGCCAACCACGGCGGGGAAGAGGTGTATTTCTACGGCAACATCCCGGCGGGGTCGAAGCTGTACGACGACAGCGACCGGGCACTGGGGGAGACCATGCACAGCTATTTCCGCAACTTCATCGCCACCGGCGATCCCAACGGCGGCGAGCTGCCGCAGTGGGAAGCGGTGAGCGATCCCGGCCGTATCTTTGAGCTGGGGAAGAACGTGGGTGAGACGGACGAGCGATACGTGCAGCTCTACGCCATTCTGGACAGGATGCAGGGCTGGGAGGAATAAGACGACGGCAACAGCGCCGCCCTGCCGGAGGACCCCGGCAGGGCGGCGGTTTGTTTGCGGGCGGGCCTCTGGGCCCGCCCTCAGCTTGTCAAAAAAGCGGC
>DGHJ01000085.1:9396-15944 GCA_002392625.1 Oscillospiraceae bacterium UBA3851 | reverse complement strand
TCCTATGTGAACGGTGTCCTGGTGATGTATACCATGCTCACCGAGGCGGTGGGTATCGTCATCGCCGTTATCTGGGGCTGCACGCTGCTGCGCCGGGGGGAGATCGACCTGACCGCATGGCTGGCCTTCTTCCTGTTCGTGCCCACGATCAACACCGTGCTGCGGCAACTGACCAGCGTGTGGTCCAACCTGAAAAATGTGCAGGGCCGCGCCGCCCGCCTGGGTACGCTGATGGAGGCGCCTCAGGAGAATATGAACGAAAACGCACCGGAGACGGTCCCCACAGGGGACATCAAACTGGACCGCGTCAACTTCGCCTATCGGGAGGATGCGCCGATCCTTGCTGACGTCAGCTTTACCATTCCGTCCGGCAAGACCACGGCTATCATCGGCCCCTCCGGCTCCGGCAAGACCACGGTGCTGCGGCTGCTGGAGGAGCTATATGCGCCGCAATCGGGCAGCATCACCGTGGGTGACATGCCCCTCGAAGAGCTGAACCGCTCTGCCTGGCGCGACCACCTGTCCTACGTGAACCAGGATGCGGAGCTGTTCAGCGGAACCGTCCGCCAGGCGCTGACCTACGGCATCCGCCGGGATGTGGACGACGCCGAGCTGGAGCAGGTGACAAGGCTGGCCGGGATCTACGACTTCATCGCCCGGAAGCCGGAGGGCTTCGACGCCGAGCTGGCCATCTGGGGCAACGCCATGTCCGGCGGACAGCGCCAGCGCATGGTCATCGCCCGGGAATTGCTGAAGAATGCCGACGTGCTGCTGCTGGATGAGCCCACCAGCGCCCTGGACGCAGAGACAGCCGCCGCTATCAGCGACACCTTCTTCAACGGCTTTGCCGGCAAGACCATCGTCACCGTGACCCATGAGCTGAATTTCATCTCCCACGCAGACCAGATCGTGGTGCTGCGGCAAGGCAGGGTGGAGGGCGTGGGTACCCACGCCCAGCTGATGGAAGCCTGCCCCACTTACCGCGCTCTTGTGGAGGAGCAGTCCTATCAGGAGGTGTTCGTACAATGAAAAACAAGTCCTATCGTGCGGAACGGTCCTCCGTTCGGGATTATATGTGGGCCCTGAAGGGCGTCAGGCTGCCCTGGCTGTTCCTGGTGCTGATGTTCGCGGCCACCATGGGCAGCACCTTTGCCGGGCTGCATATCAGCTTTTTCACCGGCGATATGGTAGACGCCAGAGGCAACGTGCCCACCGGCGACCTGGTGCGCTTTGCCGGGAGCTACCTGGCCATCGGCCTGGCTGCGGCGGCCGGTGTCATCTTCAACTCCCTGGCTTCCGAAAAGATCAACCTGGGTCTGCGCACCAAGCTGTGGCGCAAGATCATGTACACCCGCCAGAGCTGCTACGACAGCGACGGCGGCGAATCCCTGGTCAGCCGCGTCACCACCGACTGCGACTTTGCCAGCAAGCTGCTGACCACCATCGTCAGCATGATATCCATTCTGGTGGGCATGGGCATCTACATTGCGCGGATGTACCGGCTGAACGTCACCATTTCCAACGCCATGCTGCTGCTGGTCCCCGTCAGCGCCCTGGTGGGCTGGCTCTACGCCCGGCTGAAGTTCCTCATCGCCCAGAAGTCCCAGGCCATGCTCTCCCGCACTACCACCTATCTGGTGGAGCGCACCAAGAGCCTGCCCCTCATCAAGACCGCCAACGCCCAGGCCGAGGAGATCGAGAACGGCCGGGAAAACTTCCAGGAGCAGTACCACATGCAGATCAAGAACGGCCTCATGCAGATCTTTTATCTGGCGCTGCAGTCCATCTATAACATTCTCTGCATCCTGATCCCCTTTGTTATGGGGGCCAAGCTGGTCAGCGAGGGCGTTATCTCCGTGGGTGCGGTCATCGCGTTCTATTCCATCGCCGGCACCGTGGGCACCGACGCCACTAACATCATCGACAGCGTGGGCACCATCCGCCAGGCCAACGGCGCCCTGGCCCGCGTCATCGGCGCGCTGAGGCTGCCCGACGAGGACCGAACCGCCGGACGGAGCATGGACGACCCCGATCAGGACATCACCTTCCAGGAGGTCGACTTCTCCTACGGCGACAAGCCCGTGCTGCAAAACGTCAGCTGCACCATTCCCAAGAATAAGATCACCGCCATCGTGGGCTCCAACGGCTCCGGCAAGAGCACCCTGTTCAAGCTGATCGACCGGCTGTATGAGCCCGGCAGCGGCGCCATGCGCTTCGGAAGCGCCAACGCCGAGGAGTATGATCTCCACGCCTGGCGCAAGGCCTTTTGCCTGGTGGCCCAGGGCAGCCCCCTCATGGAGGGCACCGTCCGGGAGAATATCTGCTATGGCTGTGAGCGGCCCGTCTCCCAGGAGGAGCTCATCAAGGTGGCCAAGCAGGCCAGGGTTTACGACTTCGTGTCCCAGCTGCCCGACGGCTTTGAGACGATCGTGGCCCCCGGCGGCACCAACTTCTCCGGCGGTCAGCGCCAGTGCATTGCCATCGCCAGAGCCATCATGAATAACCCCGACTACCTGCTGCTGGACGAAGCCACCAGCAATCTGGACTCCCACAGCGAGCGCATGGTCATGGAGGCGCTCTCCGAGCTGATGCGCGGCCGCACCACCGTCATCATTGCCCACTCCCTGTCCGCCATCCGCAACGCCGATCACGTCATCATCCTGCGGGACGGTAAAATCGAGAATACCGGCGCACCCCAGCAGGTGCTGCAGGCAGCGGGCAACTATCTCAGCAAGGTCATGGGCCGCCGGGGCGGCGCCCAGGCATAAGGAGGAGATCATATGAACACAAAATTCCCTTATGAAGGGCGCATCGACTTTGACAAATATCTGGACGCATACCTGCAGCGGGACGACGCCATCCGCGCCATGCCCACGGAAGCCGAGTTGAAGGAGCTGGCCCGGAAGGCCATCGTCCGGGAGCAGATGGTCCTGGCGCCGCTGCCGGAGGGCGAGGCCGCGCAGGTGGGCGACACCGCCGCGCTGAAGACGGTCAGCGAACTGCCCAAGTTCAACAAGGAGCGCGTAACCGTCACCCTGGGCCGGGGCCTCTATAACCGGGATCTGGAGAACGCCCTGGTGGGCCGCCGGGTTGGCGACAGCGTCAGCCTGACCGTGCAGGAAAAGCCGGTCACCGCCGCGATCCTGGAGCTGAAGCGCAAGCAGACCCCGGAGCCCACCGACGAGATGGTGGAGGCTCTGCAGGCCAAGGATATGGATAATCAGCCCATCCGCACCGTGGCGGCGTACGAGGCCTACGTCCGGGAGGAGAAGACCACGGAGGTGCTGGCCACCGTCAACTACGAGGTCATGGAAAAGATCCTGGAGGACTATCCCATGACCGAGTACGACGAGGAGGACATCCGCATCCTGGGCGAGCTGGAGGCCGAGGCCTTTACCCGTATCTTTCTGGAGAAGGACGGCATCGACCTGCGGCAAGGGGTACCCAAGGAGTGGGAGGAGGACTGGAACGTCCACTCCCTGGCGGACTTTATCGCCATGCGGCACGACTGGTATCAGATGAAGATCCAGCAGTGTCTGACCTTCCTGAACATTCTGGGCCTGCCCTGCGAGGGGAAAACGGACCCGCTGGACCACTACGAGGTGCTCTCGGAGCTGCAGGACAAGATGTTTGACAAGATCCGCACCGAACTGGAAAGGAGAAATGCAAGATGACAAGATTCGTGACCGCCGAGGAATTCGACGAGGTGACCCGGGAGGGCTTCTGGATTGCAGATTTTATGACCGACCACTGCGGACCCTGCAAGATGCTGGACATGGTGCTCTCCGAGATCATCTATGACAATCCGGAGATCAACCTGGCCAAGTGCGACATCGAAAAGAGCCCCGCCTTTACCGAGCGGTTCGACATCCAGGGCACCCCCACGGTGCTGCTGATGCTGGACGGCGAGATCAAAAAATCCTTCAGCGGCGGCCGCGGCCGCGACGAGCTGGAGGAGATGATCTCCGAGGCCATGTACGGCTGAGCCCACACGTTCCAAAAACCGAAGACCCGGCGGAAGTCCCGCCTGATCGATATATAAAAATGGAGGATATGAAAATGAAAAAGACTCTGACCCGCATTCTGATGCTGATGCTGGCGTGCATCCTGTCCCTGAGCCTGGCTGCCTGCGGCGGCAAGGAGAATAAGCCCGCCGAGGGTGAAGAGACCAGCATCGACTGGACCCAGTATCCCGAAAAGTTCGACGAGTGGCAGGTCGCCAATCTGAAGCAGTACCTGCGCGAGGCCGGCGTGTTCACGAAGAACGACTGGCTCTTCGACATGAGCTCCGGCGATCTGGGCGCCATCGGCGCCACCGCCGGCACCATGTATGTGGATACCACCGGCGGCAGCATCACCGACATCATCATGTACTTTGATCCCGCCAACGAGACCGGCGCAGCCATGCTGGAGGGCCTGCGCAAGGATCATACCCTGACTCCCGCCGCCGAGGGCGCTGAGGCCATGGCCATGGACGCCATGATCGGCAACTTCTGCATGACTTATACCATGGGCTCTGACGCTGACCACAATGCCGCTCTGGTCAAGGCCGTCAAGGACCTGGCTGACCACTACGGCATCACTCCGGACTTCATTGCGGAATAACACATAAAATCAAAAGAAATATAGTAAAAGACCGCGACCTCATGGATCATGAGGTCGCGGTCTTTTGGTACGGGTAGTGGGACTCGAACCCACACGGTTGCCCACTGGAACCTAAATCCAGCGCGTCTGCCAATTCCGCCATACCCGCGTATTCAGATGTCGTCACGGCCGCCAAAGGAAGCGATCCAGATCCACCCGGCCGTCGGGGAGAAAGCCCACGCCCTCCGCCTCCAGCAGCGTACGCTGGGTGCCGGGGGCATATGTGTCAAAGGCGGGCTTTGTCCCGCCCAAACGGTCCACCACCCGGTGACAGGGGATGGAGCTGTCCCGGCAGGCCGCCATGGCGGAGCCTGCCACACGGGAGGCACGGGGGGATCCGGCCAGCAGGGCCAGCTGACCGTAGGTTGCTACCCGGCCGCGGGGGATCTGCCGGGCGACCGCATAGACTTTCTGATAAAAGGAACCCATTTGCTGCACCTGCCTGTTTTCCCACATGCGCTGGTATTGTACCACGGGAAAACGGATTGCACAAGGAAAAGTTGGAAAGGGGAGAAGGGCCCGCGGCGATCCGTTCCCTTTTCCGCAAGAAAACGCCGCCCGGTATCGGACGGCGTTTTCACAAGGCTCACTTACTGGGGATCGGCGGGCGGCTCGTCAGCTGGCGCCTCTTCGGCGGGCTGTGCCTCCTCCGCCTCCTCCGCCTCGCCCGGCATGGGGATCGGTTCGGACACCACGTGGATGTGCTTGGCCGGGGCCTCGATCACGTCGGGCACGGAGGGACGGAACAGCTTGCGCTCGTCGTCCTCCCTGGAGGCGCCGTAGTTGTCCACGGTCTCCGGGTCCCGGCCCTCGATAATAGCCATCATCTCCTGACCGGTAATGGTCTCCTTCTTCAGGAGGTACGCCGCGATCTTGTCCAGCAGCTCCCGGTTGTCCCGCAGGATCTGGCGTGCCTCCTCGTGGCACTGGCGGATGATGGCGATGGTAGCCCGGTCTGCGGCGGCGTAGGTCTCCTGGGCGCAGCTCATGGAATAGCTGCCGTCCAGATACTGGCTCTGCACGGTGCCCAGGGCCATCATGTCGAACTCCTCGCTCATGCCGAAGCGGGCCACCAGGTTCCGGGCCAGCTCCGTGGCCCGCTCAATGTCGTTGGCGGCGCCAGAGGTCATGGTGTTGCACACGATCTCCTCGCTGGAGCGCCCGGCCAGCAGGGTGCGGATCTCAGCCAGGATGTCGTCCCTGGACATAAGGAACTTCTCCTCCTCCGGCAGGTGGAGGGTGTAGCCCAGGGTACCCTGGGTGTGGGGCACGATGGTGATCTTGGATACGGGCTGGGCGTTGCGCTGCTTGGCGGCCACCAGGGCGTGACCCACCTCGTGATAGGCGATGATCCGCTTCTCCTCGTCGGTGATGATGGTGCCCTTCTTTTCACTGCCGGCGATGACCACCTCAAAGGCTGCCAGCAGGTCGTTCTGATTCACGGCGTGACGGCCGTGGCGCACGGCCCGCAATGCCGCCTCATTGACCAGGTTGGCCAGGTCCGCGCCCACGGTGCCGGCAGTGGCCAGGGCGATCTTCTCCAGATCCACGTCCTCGGCCAGATGGATGTTCCGGGTGTGGACCTGCAGCGTGGCCAGTCGTCCGGCCAGGTTGGGCCGGTCCACGGTGATGCGTCGATCGAACCGGCCGGGACGCAGCAGCGCCTTGTCCAGCACCTCCGGGCGGTTGGTGGCGCCCAGCACGATGACGCCCTTGCTGGGGTCGAAGCCGTCCAGCTCTGCCAGCAGCTGGTTCAGGGTCTGCTCCCGCTCGTCGTTGCCGCCGAAGCGGACGCCGTCGCGGCTCTTGCCGATGGTATCGATCTCGTCGATGAAGATAATGCAGGGTGCCACCTTGGCGGCCTCCTTGAAGAGGTCGCGGACACGGCTGGCGCCCACGCCCAC
>DGHJ01000085.1:5111-9250 GCA_002392625.1 Oscillospiraceae bacterium UBA3851 | reverse complement strand
CCAGCAGCGTCTTGCCGGTGCCGGGGGATCCCACCAGCAGCGCGCCCTTGGGCAGCTTGGCGCCGATGGCGGTGTACTTGCCGGGATTGTGGAGGAAGTCGATGATCTCCTCCAGGCTCTCCTTGGCCTCGTCCTGGCCCGCCACGTCCTTGAAGGTGACGCCGGTAGAGCGTTCCATATAGACCTTGGCGTTGGCCTTGCCCACGTTGCCGATGCCGCCGATGCCGCCGCCGCTGCGGGTGATGAAGCGCATCAGCAGCAGGAAGCCGCCCACCATCAGGACCGTGGGCAGGATATAGTTGAGCATAAAGACCAGGATGGGGCTCAGTTGGGCCTCATAGGGAGCGGTGTACGCCACGTTGTGAGCCTCCAGCAGAGGCAGCAGATCGGGGTAGTTCAGCTCCACCGTGTAGAGGGTCAGGCCGGTTTCCTCAGTGTTGGTGTACTCCTTGCCCTTTTCGTCGGTAAAAACGTAGCCCTCCACCGGGGTCAGATAGATGGTCCCGTCCTTAAAGAGCACGCTCTCGGCCTGGTCGCTCTCCACGATCTGGATGAAGTCGCTGTACTTGATCTCGTGGCTGGTGGAGCGGTTGGAGGCGTTGTTCCTGTAGGCGTTGAAATAATTGAAGCCCACCGTCAGCAAAACGGCCCACAGGATGATCATGACGATGCCCCGCAGGTTGCGGTTGGACTTGTCGTTCTTGTTGTTGTTCTGGTTGTTATTGGGATCCATTGACGGTCTCCTCTCTGATCGCGCCGAGGGCGCGGACAGTGTTCGATGATTTGTGAGTATACCATAGAAAAAGAAAAGGCACAAGCCGCGCTCCGGCGAATTTTCTGTAAAATTTCTATGAAGGATGCTTTATCTTGCCGAAATAATATGGTATACTGTTTTCTGTATTGATATATTTCCCGCTGAGAGGAACAGGATATCCATGAGAGAAAATGACAATAAGCGCCCCGCGCCCCAGGCGGAGGCGGACGGCATCATCGAGGGTCGCAACGCCGTCATCGAGGCGCTGCGCACCGATACGCCCATTGACAAGATTTATCTGGCCAAGGGCGAGACGGACAAGACCCTGGGCCACATCGCCTCCCGCGCCCGTGAGGCGGGCATCGTGGTGGTGGAGGCCGACCGCCGCAAGCTGGACGCCATGTCCCGCACCCACTCCCATCAGGGCGTCATCGCCCTGGCCGCCGTGCGGGAATACGTCAGCGTGGAGTCCATTCTGGCTGCCGCTGCGGAGAAGGGCGAGCCGCCCCTGCTGGTGGTGTGCGACGAGATCTCCGATCCCCACAACCTGGGCGCCATATTGCGCACGGCGGAGTGCGCCGGCGCCCACGGCGTCATCATCCCCAAGCGGCGCAGCGCCGGGCTGACGGCCATCGTGGCCAAGACCAGCGCCGGGGCTGTCAGCTACGTGCCGGTGGCCCGTGTGGCCAACCTGTCCGCCACGCTGAAGGAGCTGAAAAAGCAGGGCGTTTGGGTCTTCGGCACGGCGGCGGGGGGTACCACCACCCTGTACGACGCCGACCTGAAGGGCCCGGCGGCCATCGTCATCGGCTCCGAGGGTGACGGCATGAGCCGTCTGGTGGCGGAGAACTGCGACTTTCTGGTGAGCATCCCCATGCGCGGGCGGATCTCCTCCCTGAACGCATCGGCTGCCGCCGCGATCCTGCTGTATGAGGCCGTGCGTCAGCGGCAAGACTGAGACGAAGCGAGACGGTATATGAGCAAATACACAGATGACGAGCTGTATCAGCTCCTGACAGAGACGGGGCGCCTCCTCCAGGGCGTGAAGCCGCGGGAGGGGGAGGAGTATTCGCTGGACTCCATTCTGGCCGAGTACGGCCGGGATACGGCGAAGCCCACTCCCAAGCCGGCGGAGCCTCCGGAGGAGGAGCCGGCGCCTGTGCCTGCCCCTGCCGAGCAGGAGGAGAAGACGGAAAAGGCGGTGGAGGATCCGGCCCTGCTGGACACCGGCCGCCTGCGCTCCACGGTGGCGGCCAACATGGCCAGGGTCATGGGGCCGGAGAAAAAGATAGATGGCACGCCGGTCCGGCCGGGGCGGAAAGAGAAGCCCGTTCTGCACGTGGTGGAGGGCGGCAAATCGGAGACGGCCAGAGAACTGCCCTCGGACGTGTTTCCAGAGGAGCCGGAGGGCATGCACAAGGTGCCCCTGGAGCAGGTCATGTCCCAGACGGTGGAGTCTGTGCTGGACGAGGACGACGCCATTCTGGATACGTCCGTGCCGCTGCTGGAGCGTGTGCAGGACGCGTTGGCGGACTGGGGCGACAGGCTGAGCGCCCTGCTGGCCAGGCGTAAAGAGAGCAAAAAGGCCTCCCGCTGGGAGGAAAATGAGGCGGAGGCGGTCCGTGAGGAGCCGGAGCCGGAGATGGAGCAGGCGGCGCGGGACGAGAAGCGCCTTTGCAAAAAGCTGCACCGCCACTTGATCCTGTCCGCCGTGCCGACCCTGTTGCTGGCGGTGATGACCGCGCTGGACGGGGCCGGTGTGCTGGCGGGCCTCTGGGCCGTGGGGCCCTGGCTGCATGATGCGGTGGCAGGCGGCTTGCTGCTGCTCACGGCGGCGCTGGCCCTGCCCGTGTGGCGGGAGATGGCAGAGCGGCTGAAAAACGGACGCTCCGGCTGCGAGCTGGCGGCCTGCTCCGCCGCGCTGGTGACGCTGGCGGACTGCGCGTACGGCGCAGTGCGGCAGGGCGGGGCGTACGCGCCCTTTGCGGCCCCTGCCGCCGTGATGATCTGGCTGTGCCAGCTGGGGCTGCTGCTGCGCGCCGACGCCCGGTGGTCAGCCTTCCACCTGGCGGACATCGGCGGCACGCCGCCCTACAGCGCGTCGGTGACGGCCGCCGGCACCTGCAAGCAGAAGGGGACGATCAAGGGCTTCTACAACACTGCCTACCGGGAGGATACCCCCCGCAAGTGGCAGGCGGTGCTGGCGCCCCTGTATCTGGCGGCGGCCACGGTCCTGGCGGCGGTGGTTGCCCTGTCCCGCAAGGACAGTGCCGACTTCCTGTGGGTCTGGTCGGCCCTGCTGGCGGCGGGCGTTCCCGTGTCCCTGCCGCTGACGGACACCCTGCCCATGAAGCTTTTGAACCAGCGCCTGGTTAAGAGCGGCAGCGCCGTGGCCGGCTACGAGGGGGCCAGAACGGTCTGCGGCTCCCGGCGCATGGTGATTACGGACGACGACCTGTTCCCGCCGGGAACGGTGGGCCTCAACGGCCTGAAGGTCTACGGCGAGGAGATCGGCAAGGTGGTATCCTACGCGGCCAGCGTGGCCCAGGCCTGCCACAGCCAGCTGACGCCCCTGTTTGACCAGCTTCTCATGGCCGAGGGCGGCCTCCATCTGGCGGTGGAGGACCTGCACTACTTTGAGGAGGGCGGCGTCGGCGGCACCATCCACGGCGAGAGCGTCACCATGGGCAGCGCCTACTTCATGCGCAAGAGCCGCGTGACGCTGCCCCAGGAGCTGAAGCTGAAAACCGGCGTTTTCCTGGCGGTGGACGGCGCGCTCATCGCTATCTTCGCCATCAAATACCAGCCCTCCCGCAACGTGGAGTGGGCATTGCGTGCCATGCGCCGCAACCGGATCGTGCCGGTGCTGGCGGTGCGCAGCAGCAACGTGACGCCCGGCCTGGTGAAGCGGAAGTTCAACCTGGACGCCAAGGCCCTGTACCCCGACGTGTCCACCCGTCTGGCCCTGTCGGACCTGAGCCGGGAGACGGCGGAGCAGTCCGGCGCCATCATCTACCGGGAGGGCCTCATGCCCTTTGCCGAGACGGCGGTTGGCAGCCGCCGCATGGTCCGTGCCTCCCGCTGGGCGGCGGCGCTGGCCTATCTGGGCGGCTTGTGCGGACTGCTGCTGACCTATTATTTCACCGGCGTCGGCGCACCGGAGCTGCTGGACCCGACGCGGATGCTGATCTTCCAGGGCCTGTGGCTGCTGCCCACGCTGCTGCTGGGCGGCATGGTCAGGCACTACTGATTCTTCGGTCCTGTGCAAAATGGCTGCGGAGCCTCAGCTCCGCAGCCGCAGCTTGTCAAAAAAGCGGCAAAGCCGCTTTTTTGACAAGCTGCGGCGTTTTCCGAACTTTCAAAAAAAGTTCGGAAAACGGTGATT
>DGHJ01000085.1:0-5037 GCA_002392625.1 Oscillospiraceae bacterium UBA3851 | reverse complement strand
AATAGCTGAAAGACACCCCTGATGGGTTTCTTTCAGACTATCTTCCTTTCCGAGAACCAACGCTTTACAGACTTTTTTGACAGCCTGTGGCTGCGGAGCCTCAGCTCCGCAGCCGTTTTTCTCCCAAAATGCAAAAATATCTGGCGAAAAACTGCGGTTGGGTGAAAAAATGTAGTTGTCAGGCTTGGAAAAATAGTATATAATCCGTATGTTGAGCAATTTGCGCACTGATGTGCGCTGACAGAAAATGAAGGGAGAAACTGATACTATGACTGCCAACGATATCCGCAACATTGCGCTGCTGGGTCACGGCGGCTCCGGCAAGACGTCTCTTGCCGAGCAGATGCTGTTTATGACCAAGGGCACCGACCGTCTGGGCCGCCCCGCCGACGGCAACACCACCTGCGACTACGACGCTGAGGAGATCAAGCGCCAGATCTCCATCTCGCTGGCCTTTGCCCCCGTGAATTACAAGGGCGTAAAGATCAACGTGATGGACGCCCCCGGCAACTTCGACTTCTCCGGCGAGGCCCTGTCCGCCATCCGCGCCGCCGAGTGCGCCGTGCTGGTGGGCGCCGCCAAGGACGGCCTGTCCGTGGGTATCGAGCGCAGCTGGAAGATGCTGGGCAGCAAGCCCCGCATGATCTTCATCAACCGCACCGAGGAGGCCAACTCCGACTACAACACCTGCCTGGACGCCCTGAAGAACAAGTTCGGCCAGACCATTACCCCCATCGTGGCTCCCCTGGTGGACGGCAACAAGGCCGTTACCGCCATCGTGGATCTGCTGCACAACAAGGCCTATGAGGTCAAGGGCGGCAAGGTCGCTGAGTGCCCCATTCCCGCCGCCATGGCCGACGAGGTGGAGGGCCTGCGCGCTGAGCTGATGGAGAACGCCGCCGGCGCCGATGAGGAGCTGATGGAGAAGTTCTTCGACACCATGGAGCTGTCCGCCGAGGACATCGCCAAGGGCCTGAAGATCGGCGTGCGCGACGGCAGCATCTGCCCCGTGCTGTGCGGCTCCGCCGTCACCGGCCTGGGCGTGGAGATGCTGATGCAGACCATTCTGGACCTGGTGCCCGTGGCCACCGATATGCCCGCCGAGACCGCCCAGGATGACGACGGCAACGCCGTGGAGGTGGCCCTGGATCCCAACGGCCCCACCGCCGCCATCGTGTTCAAGACCATTTCCGATCAGTACGGCAAGTACTCCATGATCAAGGTGATCCGCGGCAAGGTCACCAGCGACATGTCCCTGTACAACACCACCACCGGCAACACCGAGAAGCTGGGCCGCCTGTACTTCATGAAGGGCAAGAAGGGCGAGGAGACCAAGGAGATCTGCTGCGGCGACATCGGCGCCATCGGCAAGATGGACCGCGTCCGCACCGGCGACACCCTGTGCGATCCCAAGGCCATCGTCAAGCTGGCCGGCATGGATTATCCCCAGCCCTGCTATGAGCGCGCCATCGCCCCCAAGACCAAGCAGGAGGTCGAGAAGGTGGGCACCGGCCTGAACAAGCTGAACGAGGAGGATCCTACCTTCCGCGTCACCAACAACGCCGAGACCCATCAGGTGGTCATCTCCGGCGCCGGCGACATTCAGATCGACGTGCTGTGCGCCAAGCTGAAGTCCCGCTTCGGCGTGGAGACCGAACTGTCCACTCCCCGCGTTCCCTATCGCGAGAAGATCCGCAGCAAGGTGGAGAAGCACGCCCGCTTCAAGAAGCAGACCGGCGGCAGCGGCCAGTTCGGCGACGTCGTCATCGTCTTCGAGCCCCAGACCGAGCAGGAGGACATGATCTTTGAGGAGGCCGTGTTCGGCGGCTCCGTGCCCAAGAACTACTTCCCCGCCGTGGAGAAGGGCCTGCGCGAGAGCTGCCTGAGCGGCGTTCTGGCCGGCTATCCCGTGGTGTTCCTGAAGGCCACCCTGATCGACGGCTCCTACCACCCCGTGGACTCCTCCGAAATCGCCTTCAAGGTGGCTGCCAACATGGCCTTCAAGGCCGCGCTGCCTGAGGCCAGGCCCGTGCTGATGGAGCCCATCGGCGAGCTGAAGGTCACCGTGCCCGATAACTACGTGGGCGACGTCATGGGCGACCTGAACAAGCGCCGCGGCCGCGTCATGGGCATGAACCCCACCGGCGACGGCGAGACCGTGCTGGAGGCCGAGGTGCCCATGGCCGAGATGATGTCCTACGCCATCGACCTGCGCTCCATGACCCAGTCCCGCGGTGTGTTCACCTTCAACTTCGTCCGCTATGAGGATTGCCCCGCCGCGGCCCAGGAGAAGGCTATTGCCGAGGCCAAGGCTCTGCAGGAAGCCGAGTAATCGAATACCGACCTGTCGTGAAAGGACCGCTGCCTTCGCAGCGGTCCTTTTTCTATAAAAATCCGCCCCGGCATGGCGCATTGCGTTCCGTTTTCTGCTGTAGGGACGGGCCTCTGTGCCCGCCCCTTTTCCGTCCTTGCGCCCTGCGGAAACGTATTGTATAATGCCATCAGAGAAAAACAGAAAGGATGTGTTCCCATGCGCCCCATCGCTGTGGATGATGTTTTCCGGCTGAAATACCTCTCCGACGTGACCTTCTCCCCGGAGGGGAAGACCGCCTGCTTCGTGGTGACCGAGGCGGACCGCAAAAAGAACGACTACCGCTCTTTTATTTACCTCCGCCGTGACGGCAAAAACCGCCGCCTGACCTCCTTCGGCAAGGAGAGCAGCTTCCGCTATCTGGACGAGGACACCATCCTCTTTCCCGGCAAGCGGGAGGAGGACGACGAGAACAAGCTGGCCAGCCGCTGGTACCGCATTTCCCTCAGCGGCGGCGAGGCGGAGCTGGCCTATACCTTCCCTATCCCCGTGTCCCGCGTCCTGCCCCTGCCCGGCGGCGATCTGCTGGTGGAGGGCCGAACCTTCCCCGGCTTTGAGGAGCTGTATACCGGCGACAAAAAGCTGCTCTCCGCCTTTGCAAAGCACCGCAAGGAGAACGAGGACTATGAGGAGATCGCCCAGGTGCCCTGGTGGTGGAACGGCGCCACCTATACCAAGGGCGCCTACATATCTCTGTTCCGCTACGACGCGCGGCGCAAAAAGCTGCGCCGCCTGACGGAGGAGAACGTCAACGTCTTTGACGTGAAGCTCAGCGCCGACGGTGCGACGGCCTATTACATGACCACGCCGGTGCAGCCCCTGCTGTCCATGACCGGCACCACGGCGCTGTGGCGCATGGAGCTGGAGAGCGGCGAGACGCGCCGCCTGGCCGCCGACAGTGAGCATTTCACCCTGGGTGGCTTCGAGGTGGGCGACAGCTTCCTGCTGGTGCTGGCCTCCGACAACCGCTTTGGTCTCAACACCGACACCGACTTTTACAAGCTGGACCCCGATTCCGGCGCGCTGACGCTCTACGCCCGCCACGGGGAGTCCGTCGGCTCCTCTGTGGGCTCCGACGTCCGCTACGGCGGCGGCCGCAGCCTGAAGATGGTGGGCGACGTCTGCTACTTCATCTCCACCCGGTTCGACAGCGCCAAGCTCTTCAAGCTGGAAGATGGCGTCATCACCCCCGTCGTCGACCGCGAGGGGTCCGTGGATTGCTTCGATATCTGCGGCGATCAGCTGCTGCTGGTGGGCCTCTACGATATGAAGGCCCAGGAGCTTTACGACGGCCGCGGCAAAATGCTCAGCCGCTTCAACGAGGCCGCCCTGCGTGACAGGTACGTGGCCTTGCCGGAGAGGCTGAACGTGGAGCGTGACGGCTACGAGGTCCACGGCTTCGTCCTCAAGCCCGTGGACTACGATCCGGCCAGGAAATACCCCGTGATCTTCGACGTCCACGGCGGCCCTAAGACGGTCTACGGCCCCGTGTTCTACCACGAGATGCAGTACTGGGCGGGGAAGGGCTACTTTGTCATCTTCTGCAACCCCACCGGCTCCGACGGCCGGGGCGCGTTCATGGACATCCGGGGCAAGTACGGCACCGTGGACTTTGACGATCTCATGGCCTTCTGCGACGCGGCGCTGGCGGCGTATCCCGCCATGGACGAGGGCAACCTCTTCGAGACCGGCGGCTCCTACGGCGGCTTCATGACCAACTGGATCATCGGCCACACGGACCGGTTCCGGGCCTGCGCCAGCCAGCGGTCCATCTCCAACTGGTTCTCCTTCTACGGCGTGTCCGACATCGGCGTGGAGTTCGTCAAGGACCAGAACGCCGTGGACCCGTGGGACGACCCGGAGAAGCTGTGGTGGCACAGCCCCATGAAATACGCCGACCGGGTGAAGACGCCCACGCTGTTCATCCACTCTTTCGAGGACTACCGCTGCCCCGTGGACCAGGGGTACCAGATGTTCACCGCTCTCATTGCCCACGGGGTGGAGAGCAAAATGGTCTGCTTCCGTGGCGAGAACCACGAATTGAGCCGCAGCGGCAAGCCCGCCCACCGGCTCAAGAGATTGAACGAGATCACCGCCTGGTTTGACAACCACCGGGGCTGATTTGGCACAAAAACAGCCAAAAGGGCGTGTTGCAAAATGCATTGTAGCCGTCATTCCGAACCAGTGACCGATGTCACAGCTAACGCTTAAGTTCGCGCAGCCAAATCAAAGATTTGGGCGCTCACTTATGGTGTGGGAATCCGCTCCCTATTGTGGGGAAAACGGATTGCCACGGCCCCGCTAGGGCCTCGTAATGACAGGAATGTGCATTTTGCAACACGCCCTTTTGCATCTGCCGGTCTCCGGGGCGGGTCTCACGGTGGCATGGAGCAGAAGCCGCATGCGACGGCTGCGGCCGCAGGACGCATTTCAGCCGAAATACCGACAGTTTTTCGCGTCCCCTTTTGCGCTGTAAACCGTTGGGGCAAAACAAGGGAAGGGGATTGTTAATTTTTTCGCAAAATTTCGGAATAACGGGCGAGGTAGTGTTGACTAACTGGCCGCCATGCGATACACTGAACAAGGTATCAAGCCCTAGAAAAGGGTGATACCTTGTCGAGGGAGGGGGACGCCGTCCGGCGCCCCATATTCCAAAGCCCGTATCA
>DGHJ01000073.1:4117-7131 GCA_002392625.1 Oscillospiraceae bacterium UBA3851 | reverse complement strand
GCGCATTACTGCCGCTGCGTCCAATATACCAGGTCCTGGAGCCGCTCACGTTGGACAGGGTCACACCGGAGGCCGCCGTCCAGATGCCGTTGGCCGGGACGTCGGCGCTGTCGATGTAGGGCTGGTTACCGGTGTCGCTGGTACCGGCCTTGATGGTGGGATTGAACACCGTCGCAGTCGCCGTTGTGGAGGTGCTGCTGGTGGGGGTCGTGTAGGTCAGGCCATAGCCGGAGCCAACGGCGTTGGTGTTGACCACCAAATAGTCATTGCCGGCTGTCAGGCTGTTGGTCAGCACGTAGACCGTCTTCTCCACGTGGGAGTTGTCGTTGACCTTGACGGCTTTGGCAGCCTCGTTGCCGGCGTAGTCGCCCGCGAATACGGCCACGTAGCCCGGCGCGTTGGCAATGGCGTCGGAGGCGTCAAAGCTGACAGAGTAGGTGTTGGTGCCGGGGGTAGCCTCAGCATACTTCACCTCGCCGTCCAGGCTCAGCACCGCCACGTAGGCCAGGTTCAGGTTGTCGCTGGCGGTGACGGACAGGGTGTTGCCGTTCAGCGTGGCGTTGGAGATCACGGGGGCGGTGTTGTCCACCGTGAAGTCGTAACCCACGAAGGCGCCCTTGCCCAGCTTGTTGCTGGTGAGCAGGGTGTTGAAGCCGTTCAGGTTCAGCGTGCCGGAGTCTGCAGCGTTGTAGCTGTTGTTGACCACCATGCCGTTGTACTCAGGGATGGCGTAGAAGCCGACACGGAAGCGCTCGCCCTCGCTGAGGTTGTAGGAGGACACGCTCTTGCCGATGGAGTACAGCCTGGTGCCGGTATTCTGCCAGCCGGAGCTGGAGGAATAGAACTGGCCGTTGACGTTGTTGCCGGTGACGGAGGAGTTGATGATGTCGGTCACGTTGCCCACGTCGTCCAGCTTCGTCACGGCGAAGCCGGTGGTGGCGGCAGCGCGGATCAGATTGTAGCCGATGTTGACCAGCGTGGTATTGGAGCTGATGGCCAGACGGTCGGCGGGGAACTCATCCTCCACCTTATAGGGGTTGCCGGTGAAGTAGGCGTTGGAGCCGCCGGCGTTGATGCGCAGGTAGTTGGTGGTCTCCACGCCGGAGTAGTTCAGCTCTTCGGAGCCGTACAGGCCCTCCACGTAGGACTTAGTGTCGAACATGGTGGGATCGGTCCAGGAGCCGTAGAAGCCCAGGATGGGGATGGTATGGGAGGTGCCGTCCTCGCTCTCGACGTAGGTGAAGCCCTCCAGATAGGCGCCGGTGGCATAGTCGGCCAGGAACGCCTTCTGGTCAGCGGTCAGCTTGATGGTGACCACGACCTCAGCCTTGTCGTGGGCGGCCACGGTGTAGCCCTCGGTGGAGGTGCCGCCCTCAGGCGCCCAATCGATGAGCAGATAGGCGTCGTAGGAGGTGACCGCGCCGTCGCCGTCCATATCGGCGGCCTCCATATCCAGCTCTTCCTCATCCACCAGGAAGGCGAGCCAGTTCAGGATGGCCTGGGCGTCGTCGTTATCGGTGTCGCCGTCCATGTCCACGTCGTGGCTCTCGTTGCTGACGGGGGCCGCGCCGTTCCAGGTATAGGTCACACCGCCGCTGGGCAGCAGATCCGTCTTGCGGGTCAGGAACTCGCCGCTGATCCGCTGGGTGAACAGGTCAGTATCCAGCGTAAAGGTCTGGGTCTCGTCGGACAGGTTGTAGACGGTGAAGCCGAAGCTGTATTCACCGGCCTTGTCGGGATCGTCACCCAGCTCGGCCTTCACCTTGCCGTCGGCGATGGCGCCGGTGCGGACGGTGAGGGTGTTGCCCTCGTCGGTCATCATGATGACGGAGGAGGCGGTAACGGCCTTGTTGACCTCAGCCAGGCCGGCGCCCTGCTGCAGGATAGGCAGATACGCGTTGTCCACGATCATCGGGGTGGCGGTGGACATCAGCAGGCTCTGGATGATGGCGCGGGTGGAATAGTTCGCGGCCAGATCTGCATTGGCGTCGGCCATGGGGTTCTCCCGCAGATACTCGGCCACCACGGCGGACAGGCCCGCGATGTGGGGGGCCGCCATGGAGGTGCCGGACATCAGGCCGTACTGGTCGGAAGCCGTCACCTCATTGCCGTCGATGCCGTAGACGGAGTAGATGTCGCCGCCGGGGGCGGTGATCTCCGGCTTCATGATCAGGGAGCCGGGAACACCCCAGGAGCTGAAGTCCGTGATCTCCGCCTCATCACGCGGAGCGACCGTGGAGACCTTCTCCGTGGTCACCTGCACGGAACCGGTGTAATAGGTGATGCCGCCGGTGGTGGCGGAGGTGCTGTTCGCCTTGATGGTCTCAGCGTCCTTCTGGGTGATGCTGACCATGGGGAAGGTGCCCGTGAAGTCGGTCAGATCCATGTGGATAACGCCTTCGGAGTTGTTGGCGACGATCAGCGCCTTGGGGCTGTAGCTCTTGGCGTTCTCGCCCTTCTCCACGAAGGAGAGGGAGCCGCGGTTGACGATGACGATCTTGCCGGAGAGGCTCGCCGCGCTGTTAACCGTGGAATAATCGGCAGCCTCGCCGACGGCGTCAATGTAGACGTAGCTGTAGCTGCCCGCGATGGTGGTCATTTCGGGGTTGGAGTAAGACTCTCCGTCGGAGTTCTGGGTGTCCTCGGTATAGAACACCTGCTGGCTGCCGTTGAACATCAGCGGCGCGCCCTCGGTGAGGGTGTTCTGAGCCGCGGCCACGCACAGGCTGTTGACGAAGGAGCCGGGGCTGCCGCCGGTGTGGTAATACACGTCGTCCTTGTACAGATTCTGCGCGTTGGTCAGCTTGGCAAAATCATAGGCGTTGCCGGCGGAGATCGATACCACCATGCCCTCGTTGTGTTCCTTGTCGACCAGGCTGTTCAGGATGTCCTGATACGTGTCGTCAAAGGTCCAGCCCTGCACGGCAGAGCCGAGGGACAGGTTGACCGAGTCGCAATCCAGAACGATGGCGTCCTCGATGGCGACCATGTAGTCGGAGTCGTAGGCGCCGCCG
>DGHJ01000073.1:322-3994 GCA_002392625.1 Oscillospiraceae bacterium UBA3851 | reverse complement strand
GGCGGCGTCATTGTGGGCGCTGCCGATGAAACGGTTGGCGGCGGCGATGCCGGCCACGTGGGAGCCGTGGTTGCTGCCGGCGTCGTTGTGCGACATGGTGGTGTTCTTATCAACGTAGTTGTACGCGTAGGGGATCTTGGCAGTGAGATAGTTTGCGTTCCCGCTGTTGAGTTGGCTGCTCAGCGCAGTGACCTGGGCCTGCGTCATCAGCTCGGAGGTGGCGCCGGCCAGACCCACCGCATAGGTGAAAGGCTCAGCAGCGAAGGACTGGTGCGTCGTATCGATACCGGTGTCGATGATGGCGATGCGGCTGCCTGCGCCGGTGTAGCCGGCCTTCCAAGCATCCCACGCGCCCACCATGTTCTCACCGGTGTTGGCGGTGTTGGGGTTGTCCGGCTCAGTCACCGGCGCCTCATAGCGGTTCTCCAGAACCACGTTCTTGACGCCGTCGACCAGGCGGATCGTGGGGATATCCATGTAGCGAATCTCGGCGGAGATGGCATTGACCGCCAGGGTCATGTTCCATTTCACGTCCAGTTTGCTGCCCAGCTTCTGCTCGATCGCTGCCGTGACGTTGGCCTGCTGACGGCGCAGACTCTCACGGTAGTTGACCGCGGCGCTGTTGGTACCCACGCCCTCCATCGAGTAGCCCGCGTCCAGTGTGGCGGGGCTGTTCAGGAAGATGGATACACGCACTTTTTCGTTGGGCGAGATGGCGATTGGCTGTTCAGCCGTCTCCTCCCCGTCCGCGATCTCGCCCAGCTTGGGTACGTGCAGCGTGCTGGGATCGAGATCCTCCATTTCCAGTTCCGTTCCCGATCCTCTCGGTGCGGAACCGCCGGTTCCCTCAACGGCCCATCCTGTTACCACGAAGGATGCGGCCATGGTGAGTACCAGCAGCATGGAAAGGAGTCGCCTAAGGTGTTTTCTCATGCTTCTTTCCTCCTCTGGTCTGGTTGGATTTGGGTGTGCGAATAAAATAATGTGTTGCCACGTTATTTTTTTAATATAATGTGTATTTGCCGCAAAGCGCGGGTTGAAATAGCCCGGCTCATCTATCACATTATAGCTTTAATCCGTCAAATTGGCAAGCAAAAATCTTGTCCGACGGCAGGTTTTTTTTGTAGATTTCGCCTATGGGTCCTTCCTTTTTTTGCCGCTTGCGGCGGGCGAAAAAAACGAGACGCGCAGGGCGGGGCGATCTGCTCCGTCCTGCGCGATTTTTCCATGTAAAGCCCTTGGCCTTTTCACCCGTTGTGTCCGTTACTCTGTCTCCTCTGCCCAGAGGTACAGGCGGCTGTCGAAGTCCCGCATCAGCCGGGTGGGTCCGTTGAAGCCCGTCCCGCCGAAGGGCTGGACCGGATAGAAGCCCCGGTGGCAAAAGGCCGCGCCGGAGGCGGTCAGCTCCAGTTCATCCTGGGGCATCTTCACGAACTTGTCCGCCGCCTTCTCCACCAGGGAGCCGCTGCGGATGCGGATGGGCGACATGTAGTTGGCCAGGGAGCCGAAATCCGTGACGCGTGGCGGCGTGGACCGACTGGTGAGATGATACGTCTTCTCCCCATCCAAGCCGCGGCAATACAGGGGCACCGACTTGGGATTGGGCTGGTTCTCCCAAACGAAGTGGGTTCCCGCGGCCTCTGCCCCGTCGGGGGCGGTGACCATGGTGAAGCACTCCCCTTCCCCGGTCGGGCAGCGGTGGAGCTGTCCGAACTGGAGCAGGCGGCGGTGAGCCTTGTAGAACTCGATCTGCTCCCGGACCTCCTCTGTCTTGTCGCTGCTCAGCTCGCTGGGGTCCAGCTCATAGCCCAGCAGACCCAGGGCAGCCACGTTGAAGCGGCTGCGCAGCGGCGTGCGGCGGAGTGTCTGGTGGTTGGGCGAGTCGGACACGTGGCAGCCCAGCACGGATTGGGGATAGCCGTAGCTGTAGCCCCACTGGATGTGGCTGCGACAGGCGGCGTCGGTGTTGTCGCTGGCCCAGACCTGAGGCATATAGCACAGCATGCCCAGATCGAAGCGGTTGCCGCCGCTGGCGCAGCTCTCGAACAGCACCTCCGGAAACGCCTTGGTCAGCTCGTCCAGGATGGCGTAGAGGCCCAGCACGTAGCGGTGGGCCGCCTCGCCCTGCCGCTCAGGCGGCAGGGCCGGGGAGAACGCGTCAGACAAGATGCGGTTCATGTCCCACTTGATATACGAGATAGCTGCCCCGCCCAGGACAGCCTTCATGCTGTCGACAATATAGCGGCAGACCTCCGGGCGCGTCAGGTCCAGCACGTACTGGTTGCGGCCGATGGCCTGGTCCCGGTGGCCCAGAACCCAATCGGGGTGGGCAGCGAACAGCTCCGACTGCTCGCTGATCATCTCCGGCTCCACCCAAAGGCCGAACTTGACGCCCTGCTCGTTGACCTCACGGGCCAGGGCAGCCAGGCCGTCGGGCAGCTTCTTGGGGTCCGCCGTCCAGTCGCCCAGGGCGTGGCTGTCATCCACGCGGCCCTTGAACCAGCCGTCGTCCAACACCAGCAGCTCCGCGCCGATGCTCTTGGCGCTGCGGGCCAGCGAAATCACCTTCCGGTGGCTGACCTTGAAGTAAAATGCCTCCCAGCTGTTTACCAGCACCGGGCGCTCCCGGTCCTGCCAGTAGCCGCGGACGATATGGCGGCGGACGAAGGGGTGCATCTGCCGGCTGACGCCGCCGAAGCCCTCCGCGGAATAGGTCGTCACCGCCTGGGGCGCGTCCACGCTGTCGCCGGGCAGAAGCTGCCAGCGCAGGGGTCCCATGCCCTGGGTCAGCCGGACGCTGCCGTAGGCGTTCACCTGGGCGGTCCCCAGATGACTGCCGGAATAGAGCAGGTTCATGGCCCACACGTCGCCGTGCTCCTCCCCCGCTCCCCGGCGGCACACCATGGCAAAGGGGTTGCAGCGGTTGGAGCTGACGCCGGCCTCGCTGCTCCAGCGCAGCTCGCCCGCCAGCGTCTGGCGCACCGTGTCCATCTCTCGCGCCCACGCGCCCCGGAAGGACACCAGGTCATACGCCCCTGCCGGCAGATCCAGCTGCTGGCTCATAAGGCGGTTGACCCACACCGTCTCCGCCCCGTCGTTGATCAGGCGGCTCCAGCGGCCGATCACGTCAGTGTCCTCAAACACCGTGTAGTAGAGCTCCAGATAGAGATCGTGGGTGCGCTCCTTCAGCACCACCTTCAGCGTCTCTCCGCCCACGGCGGCGGGCATCCCCGCCGGACCGGCGTTTTCAGGCCGCTCGAAGTGGGAAAACCGAAAGTCGCAGCTTCTGCCGCCATCTGGGAATTCCACATCCACCAGGGGCGCGCGCAGATCGCCCCAGCCCACGGTGCCCGCCTCCTGCAGCAGGTCTTCCCTGCACACGCCGTCCCCGTCCAGCAGGGCGTTGCCTGGCTGGTTCAGGATCACCGGCGCGCTGTTGTAATCCTCCGGTCGGGGCAGGCGGCGCCCGTAGTAGAGGTGCTGCAGCACTCCGCCCTCCGTGGTTTTGAAGGCGTAAGCGGTGCGATTCGTCTCCAGAATGAAGATCTTGTTCTCGGTCAGGATCATGTGGATTCCCCCTTCGGCCGTTTGACACGGATCGGTATTGATAACATTATATATTATTATCCTGTAAAATGGTACTGTTTTTTACAGAAAAAGCGGGGCGCTGCC
>DGHJ01000073.1:0-267 GCA_002392625.1 Oscillospiraceae bacterium UBA3851 | reverse complement strand
CGAAAGGCAGCGCCCCGCTTTTGGTTATTCAACCGTTTGGAAGATCAACTCTTCCCGCCGGAGAGCCGGTCTCAGTTCTCCTTCTTCTTCAGGCCGCGCAGCAGCACGATGGCGCCGGCAGCGCTGAGAGTCAGCAGGCAGATGTACAGAGACAGGTTCATGGCGTCGCCGGTGGGTACGGCGGTGGTGTAGGTAGTGGTGTACTCCTTGCCGTCGGGGCCGATGACCGTGGCGGTGTAGGTCACGGTGCCGTCCTCGTTGGTCTCG
>DGHJ01000003.1:1299-18718 GCA_002392625.1 Oscillospiraceae bacterium UBA3851 | reverse complement strand
TAGGTCTCGCCGTCCAGCTCCACGGTGGCGGTGTAGACAACCTCGCCATCCTCGGTGCAGGTGGGATCAGTGGTCTCGGTGGTCACGGTGGCAGTGATTTCCATCACGTGGGTCTCGTCACGGCCGCAAACGAAGGTAGCGACGACGGACTTGTAATCCTCGGACCAGGTGAAGGTAGGCTCACCCCAATCGTGACCCAGAGGATCAACGGTGATGGTCTCACGGCTCAGCTCCTCACCGCAGACGGTGCAGTAGATCACAAGATCATAGCTGCCGGCCTCGGTGCAGGTGGGCTCGACCTCGTTCTCCTTGACCTCCTTGCCCTCGGTGTGACCCAGGACGTCGACAATGCGGGTCTCGGTCTCACCGCAGCGCTCGCAGGTGCGGGTCTCCTCGCCTTCCTCAGTGCAGGTGGGCTCAGTGGTCACAACCCACTCGCCCCACTCGTGGCCCAGAGGATCGACGGTGACGGTCTCGCGGCTCAGCTCCTCACCGCAGACCTCGCAGTACACGACCATGTCGTAGCTGCCGGCCTCGGTGCAGGTGGGCTCAACCTCGTTCTCCTTCACAGCCTCACCCTCGGTGTGGCCCAGAGCGTCGATGGTCTCAGTCTGCTCGTCGGTGTACTCCTTGCCGTCGGGACCGGTGACAGTGGCCGTGTAAACGGTCTCGCCAGCCTCGGTGCAGGTAGGATCGGTGGTCTCCTCGGTGATCTCAGCCTCGACGACCTCCACATGCTCCTCGTTATTTTCGCAGACGAAGGTGGCGGTAGCGGTGCTGTAATCATCGGCCCACTCCCAGGTGGGCTCGCCCCATTCGTGGCCGATGCCCTCGATGTCGACGGTCTCAGTCTCCTCCAGGCCGTCGTCCTCATTGAGCTCGGTGGTGGTCACGGTAATCTCGGTGTCCTCGCAGGCCACGGTGAAGTTCAGCGTGATCAGGGTCTCGCCGGCCGTTACAGCCTCCAGATCGGCAAAGGCGATGCTGATGACGCCGTTCTCCTCGTCCACGTTGACAGAGATGATATCGTGCTCAGCCTCGTAGTCGACGTAGGTGAGCTTCTCAGGATCGTAGGTGACCTCGTAGGCGCCGTTGGTCGCATCCACTTCCTCGGTGATGGTGACGGTCTTGTTGTCCTCGTTGTCCTCCACGGTGATCACGGACTTCTCCAAAGCGGGCAGGCTGGCGGTGCGCACGAAGCTGCCGTCGCCGGTGAAGGCGTTCAGGCTGCCGCCCACGACCTTGCCGAACCTGGCGGCGGGGATAGACTCGTCAGAGTAGGTGATCACGGTGCCGGTCTTCAGGTTGGCGAAGCCGTCGCCGATGAAGGCGCGCTGGGCGCCGGTGTGCTGTTCGGGAGCGGTGTAGGAGGTGGGAGCGCCGTCCACGATCTCGAAGTTATCCACCACCAGAATGTACATGTCGGTGATGTTGTAGTGGCGGATGGCCACGTATACCTTGTCAGCGCCGGCGAAGTCGCTCAGGTCGGCGGAGTACTGGGCCCACTCGCCGGTGGCGGTGAAATCGCCTGCGACCTTGGTCATGCTGTCGGGATCAGCGGAGGTGCCGGCATAGATGGCGAAATTCTCGGCGGCATAGCTCTCATCCAGGCCATGGGCATAGAAGGTGACAGCCGGGGCGTTCAGCTCGCTCATGTCGATGGCGGGGGAGATGGCCCAGTTGTCGGGACTCAGCTCGCCGACGGTGTTGATGTAGGAGGCGGACAAGATGCAGCCGGTGCCCTCATAGGCCATGCTGTCGAAGTCAGGCGTTCCGTTGAACCAATCGGCGATATCCTGGTTCCACTTCCAGTTGTAGCCGTCGCCGTCCTTATCCACGAAGGTCCAAGCGGCGATATCGTCCTCGGTCTCGAACTCGAAGGAGCCGGCCTTCTCCACCACGGCCACGTTGACGGTGGCGGTCTTGGGATTGCCCTCGCTGTCGAGGTCCACGGTGGTGACGGTCAGCGTGGTCTCGCCCGCGGCGACACCGACGACGGAGTTGGTCTTGCTGTCGAAGGTGGCGATGGACTCGTCAGCGGACGCCACGGTGAACTCGTTGGTCTCGCCGAAGGTGACCTGGATGTCGAGAGGAACGCTTGCGCCCACGCTCACGGTCACGTCGGTCGGGCTGACCTTCAGCTTCAGGCTGGGAACGATGATCTCCACCTGGTCCACGTTCAGATAGAACATGTCGGTGCAGTTGTAGTGGCGGATAGCCACGTAGACCTCGTCGGCGCCGGCGAATTCGCTGAGATCGGCGGTGTACTGCTCGTACTCACCGGTGGCGGTGAAGTCCTCGGAGATCTTGGTCATGCTGTCCGGATCGGCGGAGGTGCCGGCGTACAGGGCGAAGACCTCAGCAGCGTAGCTGGCATCCTGGCCCCGTGCGTACACGGACAGGACAGCCTCGCCGTCCAGCTCGCTCATGTCGATTGCCGGGGAGATGGCCCAGTTGTCGGGAGTCAGGGCGCTTTTGCTGTCATTGTCGTAGGACGCGGAGTAGATGACGCCCTCGCCCTCGTACACGTTCAGGTTAGCGCCGGCGGCAATGTTCCAGTTCCAGTTGTAGCCGTCGCCGTCAGCGTCCACGAAGGTCCACTGGCCGACCTCATCCTCGGTCTCGAAGTAGAAGCCCGCGAAGCCGCCCGGCTCAACGGTGACGTTGATGTCGGCGGTCAGGTGCTCGCCGGCAGCGTTGGTGTCGACGGTGGTCACGGTGATGACGCACTCGCCTTCCTTGATGCCGGTGATGACGCCGTTCTCATCCATGGTAGCAATGGTCTCATCGCTGGAGGAGGTGGTGAACTCGTTGGTCTCGCCCAACTTGATGAAGACATCCACCTGAGCGGTGCCGCCCTCGCGGACGGTGACCTCGGTGGGATTGACCTCCATGGACAGATCGGTCCGCGGCTCATACTGATACAGGGAGGTGACGGGCCACACGTTGCCGCCGAAATCGCCCTGCTTGGCGGTGTACATGGGATCCCACGGATTGATGGCGTACAGATCGGCGGTGTCGCCGTTGCCATCGTAGTAGGACAGGTACAGGAAGTCAGCCTCAGGATCGTACAGCAGAGAGGCCTGATTCTCCAGGGAGGTAACGCCCTGCAGCGTGATGCCGGTGGAGCCCATGTCAGCGGACTGGATCTGGCCCTGAGCGGTCAGCAGCAGCGCGTACACCTCGCCGCCCTCGGTGATAGCGAAGTACAGGAAGGTGGTGTCGTTGTACCAGCCGGCTGCGGTGATGGCGGCCAGAGGATCGTCGCCGAAGGTGTCGGACAGGTCGAAGTAGATCAGACCGGCGGTGTCGGGATTCAGGACCTCGAAGTAGGTGCCGCCGTTGCAGACGCCGCCAAGGATGTAGCCCTCATAGCCCCAGCCTGCGGACAGCTCGTAGGGCACTTCAGCCGCATCGGAGAAGATCCACTGGCTGGCCACGCCGTCCACCAGAACGGTGGGCTCGTAGACGTCGGCGTCCACGCGGACCAGAGCGTTGTCGCTGTCGATGACGTACAGCTTGTCGCCGATCAGGGTACCGGCGTAGTAGTAGCCGCCGTCATGCTCCTGGGTCCACTCAGCGGGGGCGTCGGTCATGAACTTGGCCCAGTAGGCCTTGCTGTCAGCGCCGAAGATGGTGCCGCGGATCTCCACAGCGGGGGCGTCGACCTCGATGACGGTCACCTTCGCAGAGGCGCTCAGGTGCGGCTCGGCGTTGGTGGTAGCGGTGATCTCCACCTCGCCGGGGGCCACGGCGGTGACCAGACCGTTCTCGTCAACGGTGGCCACGGACTCATCAGAGGACTCCCAGGTGACGGTCTTGTCCTCCAGCAGGAGCGGCTTCACCTCAGCCGTCAGCTGGACGGTCTCGGTGGTGCCCATGACAAGCACGTTCTCCTCAGGCGTAACGGTGATCTCGGAGGCCTGCTCCAGATCGATCTCCTCCTCGATGACGCCCTTGACGTACAGGTAGGTGTTGGTCTCAGTGCGGGTCAGCTCGAACTGATTGTTGGTCTCGTTGTAGTACACGTAGTACACATAGGCGCCGCCGGTGTACTCGAACTTGTAGTCCTCGTAACCGAAGGTGTCGCCGTAGTTGCTACTCCAGGTGCACATGTACTCGCCTTCAGAGCCGTAGCCCTGCGGGCCGAGGTATCTGCTCGTGCCCACGTTCACGAAGGTGTAGACGTCGTCGTCGGCAGCGGTGGGCGTCCACTTGGCGGTGGCGTCCTCCATCTCCAGATAGGTCTTGCCGTCGGCGCTCTCCTGGACCTCGACGGGCATGACGCCGTTCTTGGCGGAGGTGTTGCCGACCATGGCGTAGCCCTCGCCGGCCTCGCCGATGTTGACGATCACGTACTCCTCACCGGCCTCGATGGTGTCGGTCAGAACGTAGACCTCCTTGGTGGAGGTGACGGGGCCGTCGTTGATGCGGCCGAACTTGGCGGTCTCGTTGGCGGCATAGTCGCCCGCGACCACGGCCACGCCGTTGCCCATGGAATCGTCGATGGGGAAGGTCACGGTGACGGTCTCGCCCGGCTCACTCTGTTCGGGCACCACGCCATCGACGTACTCCACGTTGCCGTTGATGTCCATCAGCGTGATGTAGGCGATGTAGGCGTTGTCGTGAGCGGTGACGGTCATCTCCGTCTTGTCCTCGTTGACGGTGACCTCGTCGATGACGGGGGCGGTGTCGTCAACGGTGAAGGTGTAGCCGATGTAGGCGCCCTCGCCCAGCTCGCCGTCGCTCAGCAGCTGTGCGATCTCCTCGGCGGTCACGCTGTTGACGTTCTCACCGGGGTGGAGCATCATGCCGTAGTACTCAGGCACGGCGAAGTAGCCCAGCAGGAAGCTGTCGCCCTCAGCCACGTGCAGAGAACCGACGGTGTAGCCCAGGTTGGCGGTGCGGGTGCTGGTGTTCTGCCAGCTGCCGCCGTTGACGTAGTAGTAAGCGCCGATAGCCTGACCGGCGGTGATGCCGCTCTTCAGCACGTTGCCCTCGCCGTCCAGAGCCAGGACGCCGGTGGTGGCAGCGTTGCGGATCAGGTTGTAGCGGATGTTCACCAGGTTGGTGGTGGAATTCAGCGCCAGACGGTCAGCGGGGAACTCGTCCTCGATGGTGTAGGGGTTGCCCATGAAGATCTCGTTGCCCTTGCCGTAGTTGACGGTCAGGTAGTTGGTGTCATAGCCGTTGATGGTGTAGGCCAGCTTGGGGCTGCCGTAATCGTGCTCAACGGGGGACACCGCGTCGAACATGGAGGCGTCCGTCCAGGAGCCGTAGTAGCCCAGGATGGGGATGGAGTGCTCCACGCCCAGGATCTCGCCGTCCTCGGTCTCGGTGGTGGGGATCACGTAGGTGTAGCCCTCGATGTAGGCGCCGCAGGAGTAGTAGTAATCCAGGATCTCCTTGGCGTCGTCGCTCAGGGTGATGGTCACGGTGACGGTGACGCTCTCACCGGCGGGAACGATCAGACCCTCGTCGGTCTCAGCGATCCACTTGAGCAGCAGATACGCGTCGTAGGACGTGTACTTGCCGTCGCCGTTCATATCGGCGGCAGCCTCGTCAAAGTCGGCGTTCTCGTCGTACGCGCCGGTCATCTTGTCCAGGATGGCCTGAGCGTCGTCCTTGTTGGTCTCGCCGTCCATATTGACGTCGTGCTCGTTGGGCAGTCTGGTGGGATAGTCGTACTCGACCTCGTAGGCGCCGTCGCCGAAATAGCCGTTCAGCTCGGCGGTGCCGGTATACTGCAGCATGCCGTAGCCGCCGTTGCCGGCCATGGCCTGGGTGAACACGTAGGTATCCAGCTCATAGGCCATCTCCACGTCGCTGTAGTTGTTGATGTTGTAGCTGAAGGTATACACACCCTCGCGGGCGGCATCCTGGCCCAGCTCCACCTTCACCTTGCCGTCGGCGTAGGAGGCGGTGGCGTCCTCATTCATGGTGATGTAGGACTTGGCCATGGTGGCCAGATTCGCCTCGCCCAGGCCGGCGCCCTGCTGCATGACGGGCACGAACTCGCCGTCCTCGTCAAACATCGGGGTGGCGGTGGACATCAGCAGGCTGTTGATCAGCGCGCGCTGATCCAGGTCGGTCTTGCTCAGAAGATCGTTCTCACGGATGTACTGAGCGACCAGGGCGGCCATACCGGCGGCGTGAGGAGCAGCCATGGAGGTGCCGCTCATCAGCTCGTACTGGTCGTGGGCTTCCTGCTCACTGTCGGAGGACACGTTGGCGCCCCAGACGGACCAGATGCTGCCGCCGGGGGTGGTCAGCTCCGGCTTCAGGATCAGGGAACCGGGAACGCCCCAGGAGCTGAAGCTGCTCATGCCGGCCTCCTCGCGGGAGCTGTTCACGATGGCCTGGGCCTCAGAGGTGACCTCAACGCTGCCGGTGTAGTACAGCACGTTGCCGTTCTCGTCGGTCACGGCCTCGGAGTTGGCCTTGATCTGATCGCCGTCGGCCTTCAGGATGGACACGGCGGGCGCGGTGTACTCGTAGCCCGTCAGGTTCATGTTGATGGCGCCGTCCTGATTATTGATGATGATCACGGCAACGGCGCCCTGGGCGATAGCGGCATTGGCCTTCGCGAAGAAGGAGGAGGTGCCGCGGTAGCACATGGCCACCTTGCCGGCCAGGACCTCGGAGCCGAGAGCCAGGAACTGGTCGCCCTCGGCGCCCACGTGGTCGTTGTCATCCACGCCGGGGCCGTCCACCAGCACGTACTCATAGGTGCCGGCGATGGTGGCGATGGGCTCGTTGCCGTAGCCGCTGGTCTCACTGAAGCCCACCATCTGGTCGCCGTTGAAGTACAGCGGGGCCATAAACTGGCCGATGTTGTCAGCGGAGGCGATGCCCAGGCTGTTCACGAAGGAGCCGGGGCTGCCGCCGGCGTGATACCCCACGTCCTCCATGTACAGATAGGGGTACATGTTGGCATTATAGGGCGTATCGAACCAGTAGCCGCTGTTGCCGGCGGACATGGTCACCACGGTGCCGCTGCCCACCAGGCCGTCCATCACGTCCTGATAGCCGTTGGACAGGGAGAAGCCGGGAGCGCCGGAACCCAGGGACAGGTTCACGGAGTCGCAGCCCAGGATAATGGCGTCTTCGATAGCGACCATATAGTCGGAATCGTAGGCGCCGCCGCCCTGGCCGAACACCTTCATGGTGATGATCTGAGCGTCGGGGGCCACACCCACGGCGCCCACGGCAGCAGCGGACTCAACGAACTCGCCGTCAACCTTGATGTAGCGGTTGGCCGCGGCGATACCGGAAACATGGGAGCCGTGCTCGCCCTGGGTATCGCTCATGTGGTCGGTGACGTAGCCGCCGTCCACGTAGTTGTAGGCGTAGGGGATCTTGGTGTTCTTGTACACCTGCTCGGTGACGGAGACGTTCAGCTGCCCGGCCAGGGCGCTGATCTTGTCCCAGGTCAGCAGGTCGTACTCGCCGCCGTCCTCCTCCAGGGCATACTCCAGGGCTTCGGGGTCAAAGGAGATGTGATCCTGGTCGGTACCGGTATCGATGATAGCCACCTTGCTGCCGGCGCCGGTGTAGCCGTTGGCCCACAGGGCGGTAGCGCCCACCATCTGATCGGTGGTGATTGCCGTGTTGACCTCATCGACCTGAGGCTCGTACCTCTGCTCAAGCTGAACGCCCTTCACGCCCTCGATCGTCCGGATGGTGGCGATATCGCCGAAGCGGACGTTGGCGGAGATGGCGTTCATGGCCAGCGTCAGATTCCACTTCACCTCGATCTGGCGGCCGATGGCGCGCTCGATCCGGTTGGTGACGATCCTCTGCTGGCTCTTCAGCCCTTCACGGTAGGCCGAAGCGCCGGGGTTGGTCACTACGCTGCGTGCGCTGTACTTGCTCAGCGTAGCTTCCTGCGTCAGGAAAATGGACACACGGACGATGTCGTCGTCGTTATAAGGAAGGTCTTCCTCATCCGGCGCGATATCCTCTGTGATCCGACCGATCCGAGGCACGGCCAGCGTGACCGGATCGATCTCTTCCAGCTCCAGCTTCGTTTGACCGTTGGCCTTGTCAGGCGCAGCGGTGCTGCCGGTGCCGGTGGCGTATCCCGTAACCACAAGGGATACGATCATCGACAGTGCCAACAGCACGGAGAGGAGCTTTCTCCAGGTTTTTCGCATACTTCTTCCTCCTCTGTTTGAATTTAATAAAGTGTTTTCACACATTATTAACCAATATCATTCGCATGGATCTTATTTTACGGCGAAGCCGCCCGGTCGTGTCGGAAGCGGCGCGGCGCCGTCCGTCAGCTCGTAGCGCGTCTCCTCCGTCACGCTCACCACGCCCTCCATGGCGCGGATCACGTCCATGTCCGCCTCACGCACGTTGGCGGAGATCACGTTGGTGGTCAGGGTCAGCCGCTGCTTCACCTGGATGGCGCGGCCCAACGTCTCCTCGATCCGTCGGATCATCTCGTCCTGCTCCGCGCGCAGCTGCTGCTGATAGGCCTTGGCCGCCGGATCCCTGGTGACGCTGCCCAGCCGGTAGCCCGCCTGGGTCACCGACGGCGACGAGAGCCTGATAGCCACCCGCACGGTAGGTTCCTCCTCAGCGGGGTCCGTCCGCGTCGGCTCCGGCTCCTTTGTTTCCTCCGGCGTCTCCTCCGGCGTCTGGGGGGTGGTGTCTGGCGTCTTCTCCGGCGTCTCGGCGGCAGGCAGCTCCGGCTTCCCGGCGCATCCCATCAGCACAGGCAGAGCAATGGCCAGCATGGCTGCCAGCAGAAGCCTGATGCCCCGTCTTCTGCTCATGCCTCGTACCTCCTCCGAAACTTGTCCGTCCGCTTATGTATACATTATATTAAGGCATGTCTCCCGGCAGACCCGTTTCCCGTTTTTGATCCTCTGTCCAGGAGCCGCAAACGGGCGAACTACTCCACCTACTTTATGTTATTTTATAATAGCATTTCGCTTTAAACTGCGCAACACTTTTTTTCCTCTTTTGTCACTTTTGTCATTTCCACGATTTTTTATCCCTTTTACGGGGCAAAGTGACGGAAACACGCCTCGACAGTGCAAAAAGGAGCCGCCCGGAAAGCCGAAGCTTCCGGGCGGCGATCTGTTATGTAGTTATCCTTTACAGCCCCAGTTTTTCAAGGGCCGAGAGCTTCAGGCAGTTGCAGAAAATGGCGATGGCCTGCTCCAGCTCCTCCACCGGGGGCAGGGACGGGGCGATGCGGATGTTGGAGTCGTTGGGGTCCACACCGTAGGGGAAGGTGGCGCCGGCCCCTGTCATGGTGACGCCCGCTTCCTTACACAATTCCAGCGTCCGTCTGGCGGTGCCGGGCATGGCGTTGAGGGAGACGAAGTAGCCGCCCACAGGCCGGTTGTACTGCGCGATCTCCAGGGGCCGGATCTCCCGGTCCAGGGCGTCCAGCACGGCGTGGAACTTGGGCCGCAGGATGTCGGTATGGCGGCGCATCAAGGCCAGGGTGTGTTCCCGGTCCTGCAGGAACTTCACGTGGCGCATCTGATTGACCTTGTCGTAGCTGATGATCTGAACGTTGATGATGGGGTTGAGATAGGCCAGATTGGCCTCGCTGGTGGCCATGACGGCCACGCCGGCGCCGGGGAAGGTGATCTTGGAGGTAGAGGCGTACTCATAGATCATGTCGGCATTCCCGTACTGTGCGCAGAGGCTCAGAATGTCCTCAAAGGGACGGAAGTCGCAGTCGAACTCATGGACGCAGTAGGCGTTGTCCCACATGAGCATGAAATCCGGAGCGGCGGGCTTCATGGATGCCAGACGGCGGATGGTCTCGTCGCTGTAGACGATGCCCTCGGGGTTGGAGTACTTGGGCACGTTCCACATACCCTTCACCGCCGGGTCGCGGATCAGCTGCTCCACCGTGTCCATGTCGGGTCCGTTCTCGGTCATGGGCACGGGGATCATCTCAAAACCGAAGTTCTCCGTCACCTTGAAGTGGCGGTCGTAGCCGGGGACCGGGCAGATCCACTTGACAGTGTCCAGCTTGCACCATGGCTTCTCCGAGTGCAGCAGGCCGTTGATATAGGCCTTGGAGATGGTGTCGAACATCAGCTGCAGGCTGGAGTTGCCGCCCACGAAGCACTGCTCCGGTTTGCAACCAAGGATGTCGGCAAACAGCCGCTTGGCGGCGGGAAGGCCGTCCACGTTGCCGTAGTTGCGGCAGTCCAGATCACCGTCCATGTAGTCCGCCGGCTCCTTCAGCACGTGGGACAGGTCCATCACCATGTCCAGCTGTGCCTTGCCGGGCTTGCCTCTGGCCATGTTCAGCTTGAGGCCCAGGGCCTTCTGACCGTCGTAGGCCGCCTTGACGGCCGCGTACTCTGCCCGGCGCTCCTCCGGCGTCATCTCCGCGTATTTCTTCATCGATTTTCTCCTCCGATTTTCTGCGTGATTTGATCCTGTTTTTTACAAGTTTTTTATAACTTTTTGACAACTTTTTCAGCCGGGCAGCCCGCCTCAGAACTCCCGCAGCACCAGGTCGGTGACGCCGGGGCCAATGCCCGTCTCCAGCCGGAGCACGCGACCGGCATACTCCCCGCGGATCATGTCCCGCAGGGCGGTGCCGCCGTGGAACCCGTGGATCAGGCGGATGCGGTAGGTCCCCTTCCCCGCCCGGCGCAATGCCGCGTCGATGGCGACGCCGGCCTGGTAGACCGTCTTCCCGTGCAGATCCAGCTCCACAATGCCGCCCATGTCCGACCTCCCCTGTTTTCTCTCTCCTATTTTACGGGAAATCGTTGGATTTTTCAACCGTATATGCTATAATTGACTCACATTTTTTTGAAAGGCAGTTCAAAACCATGAGAATTCTCGTTCTCTCCGATTCCCACGGCCGTGTGGAGAATATGGCCCGGTGCGTGGAATTGAGTGAGCCCAACTACATACTGCATCTGGGCGACTGCGTCCGGGACGCGGAGCTGCTGGCAAAACAGTTCCCCGCCATCCCCATGACCACGGTGCCCGGCAACTGCGACTACGGTGCACTGGATGAGCCGGAGAAGCTCATCGAGCTGGGCGGAAAGCGGATATTGATGATGCACGGCCATACCCGCGGCGTGAAGTACAATATTCAGCGGGCCGTGTACGCCGCGCGGGAATGCGGGGCCGACGTGCTGCTGTTCGGCCACACCCACCGAGCGCTGGTGGATTACGACGGCGCCATGTACGTGATGAATCCCGGCACCGTGGGCGGCCGGGGTACCATCGCCACCTACGGCGTCATCACCGTCAACGACAGGACCTTCGACTGCGCCACCTACAGGCTGTAAAGGAGTTTAACCTTATGTTCTGCATCGGCTGTCATCTCTCGTCCTCCGCCGGCTTTCTGGCCATGGGCGAGACGGCGCTGAAGCTTGGCGCCACCACCTTTCAGTTTTTCACCCGGAACCCCCGCGGCAGCCGGGCAAAGGCCATCGATCCCGACGACGCGGCGGCTTTTCTGGCTTTGAAGGAGGCCCACGGCCTGGGCACGCTGGTGGCCCACGCGCCCTACACCATCAACCCCTGCTCCAAGGATGAACGAACAAGGGAATTCGCCCTGGAGACCATGGCCGACGATCTGCGCCGCATGGAATATCTGCCCGGCAATTGCTACAACTTTCACCCCGGCAGCCACACCGGCCAGGGGACGGAGCGGGGCATCGCCCTGATCGCGGACACGCTCAACGCCATCCTCACAGAAGATCAGCACACCACCGTGCTGCTGGAGACCATGACCGGCAAGGGCACGGAGATCGGCGGACGGTTTGAGGAGCTGCGGGAGATCCTGGATCGGGTCACCCTCTCCCATAGGATGGGCGTATGTCTGGACACCTGCCACGTCAGCGACGCGGGGTACGACATTGCCGCTGACACGGACGGCGTGCTGGCAGAGTTTGACAAGGTGATCGGCTTGACACGGCTGAAGGCCGTCCACCTGAACGACAGTCTCAACGGCGTGGGCGAGCGCAAGGACCGCCACGCCCGCATCGGAGAGGGAACTCTGGGCCGCGAGGCCTTCGGGCGCATCATCAACCACCCGGCTCTGCGTGATCTCCCCTTCGTGCTGGAGACCCCCAACGAGCTGCCCGGCTACGCCGCCGAGATCGCCCTTTTGAAGGAGATGAGACGATGACCGCCTATGATTTTTCCGCCCTGGTCATTGCGGCAGTGGGCATCATCGGTCTGGTGATCCACTCCTCCATGTTCCGCGACGGGCACATCCGCCCCGGCTTCTTCTGCTTCTACACCAACCAGAGCAATCTGCTGGTGGTGGTCTATGAGCTGGCCCTCTTCCTCACCGCCGCGCTGGGCGCCGAGAAGGCCCACCGGACTGTGGCCAACGGCACCGTTGCTCTGGCCGTGGCGGCCTGCATCTGGGTGACCCATCTTATCTACCACTTCGTGCTGCTGCGGGACTTCCGCCGCAAGGGCGGCACGCTGGCCGACACCGCCGAGGAGACCGTGGGCAACGCCCTGGTCCACTACGTCACGCCCCTGCTGGTGCTGCTGCAATGGCTGCTGTGGGCAGACAAGGAGAGCCTGACGGTGTGGAGCGCCGTGGCCTGGCTGGTGATCCCCCTGGCCTACTTTATCTTCGCCATGCTCCGCGCCCGCACCGGGCGCCCCATCGGCAACACCCACTACGTCTACCCCTACCCCTTCCTCAACCTGCCGGAGCTGGGGCCGAAGAAGTTCTGGCGGGGGATCGGCGTCCTGCTGCTGTTCTATCTGGCCCTGGGCCTTGTGCTGGTGGGGATCGGCAAGCTGGTGCTGCTGATGCGATAACGGATCATAAAACGGCGTGCTGCAAAATGCTTTGCATCCGTCATTCCGAACCGGTGACCGGCGTCACATCTAACGCTTAAGTTCGCGCAGCCAAATCAAAGATTTGGGCGCTCACTTACGGTGTGGGAAACCGCTCTCTTTACGGGAAAGCGGATTGCCACGGCCCCGTTGGGGCCTCGCAATGACAGGCGCGGGCATTTTGCGGCACGCCGTTTTTCATTTCTTTTCGGTCCGTTGGCGGGCAAGCTCCGCCTTCTTCTTCGGCGGCATCTTCCCCTTTTGTCCCGGACGTCCCCGGTGGCCCGTACCCTCCGGCTTGGGGCCGCGGCCGTCCCGCTTCTTTGCCGGCTTTTTGGGGGCCTCCGCCTTCCTGCCGAAGTACTTCTCCCCTTTCTGGGGGCGGATCAGGCAATCCGGGCCGTAGCCGATGAGGTCCGTGCGCCCGGCCTTCTCCAGCGCCTCCACCACCAGGCCGCGCATCTCCGGGCGACGCCACTGGAGCAGGGCGCGCTGGAGGGCCTTTTCGTGGGGGTCGCGGGCCACGTACACCGGCTCCATGGTGCGGGGGTCCAGACCCGTGTAGTACATGCAGGTGGACACGGTGCCCGGCGTGGGGTAGAAATCCTGCACCTGCTCCGGCTGGTGGCCGGTGCTGTGAAGGAACGACGCCAGCTCCACCGCGTCGGAGAGGGTGCAGCCGGGGTGGGAGGACATGAGATAGGGCACCAGATACTGCTCCCTGTCCTCCCGGTCGTTGATCTTCTGGTACTGCCGCCAGAAGCGCTCGAACACGTCAAAATGGGGCTTGCCCATATAGTCCAGCACGGAGGCCACACAGTGCTCCGGCGCCACCTTCAGCTGGCCGGAGATATGGTAGCGCACCAGCTCCTTGAAAAACGCCTTGTCCTTATCCTGCAGCATGTAGTCGTAGCGGACGCCGCTGCGAACAAACACTTTCTTGATGCCGGGCAGGGCACGCATTTTCTGCAGCAGCTCGGTGTACTCGCTGTGGTCAGCGTCCAGATTGGGACAGGGCTCCGGCGCCAGACACGAACGGTTTGCGCACATGCCGCACCGCTTCTGCTTCTTGCAGGAGGTGTGGCGGAAATTGGCGCTGGGGCCGCCCACGTCGTGGATATAGCCCTTGAAGCCCGGCTCGCCCGTCAGCAGCTCCGCCTCTCGGAGGCAGGACTCGATGGACCGGGAGGTGACCATCCGCCCCTGGTGGAAGGCCAGGGCGCAGAAGTTGCACCCGCCGAAGCAGCCCCGGTTATGGGTGATGGAGAACCGTACCTCCTCAATGGCCGGGACGCAGTCGGTGTAAATGGGATGCACTTGACGGGTATAGGGCAGCTCGTAGAGCTGATCCAGCTCCTCCCGGTTCAGGGGACGGGCCGGAGGATTCACCACCAGCAGCCGCCCCTGGCAGGGCTGGAGGATGGCGCGGCCACGGACGGGGTCGTGCTCGTCGTACTGTATCTTCGTCGCCTGGGCGTAGGCCGCCTTTTCGGCACAAACCGTCTCAAAGGAGGGACACTCCACCCGCTTGAAGGCGCAGCCGCTGTCGTCCGCGGCCACGTAGGCGGTGCCGGGCACGTCGGTGATCTGATGGGGCGGGATCTTCTTTTTCAGCCGCCGGGCGATCTCCCGCGTGGCGCGCTCTCCCATGCCGTAGACCAGCAGGTCCGCCGCCGAGTCAAACAGGATGCTGCGGCGCACCTTGTCGTCCCAGTAGTCGTAGTGGGCGAAGCGGCGCAGCGACGCCTCCAGCCCGCCGATGACGATGGGGCAGTCCGGGAAAGCCTCCCGCGCCCGGTTGGCGTAGACGATGGTGGCCCGGTCGGGGCGCAGACCCATTCTGCCGCCGGGGCTGTAAAGGTCCTGCGCCCTGCGGCGTTTAGCCACCGTGTAGTGGGCCACCATGGAGTCCAGGTTGCCGCCGCCGATGAACACGCCGTACCGGGGCCGGCCCATGGCCCGAAATGCCTCCGCGTCGTGCCAGTCCGGCTGGGCCAGGATCGCCACCCGGAAGCCGTCGGCCTCCAGCACGCGGGCGATGAGGGTGGAGCCGAAGCTGGGGTGGTCGATATAGGCGTCCGCCGTCACCACCAGGAAATCGTAGTAATACCACTCCCGTGAGCGCATCTCCTCCCGGCTCACCGGCAGGAATTCCGTTCCCCTTGTCATATCGTTTCTCTTTCCCTGAAGCCGATGTATTTCACCATCTTGTCCCCCTCGCCGGGGACGAAACCGAGACTCTCAAAGAACGATCGCAGATCATCGTCGGCGCAGCACAGGCGCAGCTCCTCCACGCCCGCAGCGCGGAAGCGCTGAACGGCCTGTCCCAGGGGCGGCACACCCAGCCGTCGGCCCCGGTAGTCCGGGCGCAGCCAGTACCAGCCGATGACGCCGCCCGGCAGAAGCTGCAGTCCGCCGATGGTCGTGTCATCAAAGTGGACCGCGATGACCTCTCCGTCCTCCGGGACGGCCGCGCCGTGCTCCGACAGCGTCCGGCGGTCGGCGGCGGTCATGGGCGCGTAGTATTCGCCCCGCTCGGACATCTTCTTATCCTTCCACCAGCTCTGCCGGGCCAGGGTGGACAGGCCCGCCGCCGTGAGATGGCTGTTGTCCTCCCGGTAGATGACCCGGAACGCGCCGTTCTCATATTCCAGCAGGGAGACGGAGGTGTTGTCGCCGTGGCGGGAGCGGTTGATCTCGTCCATGGTGAAGCCCTGGAGGGTGCCCAGCACCAGACGCAGGGCCATGCCGTGGGAGAAGACCGCCACGGTCTTGCCGTCGTACGCCTCTGCGATGGCCCGCAGGGCGGGGATATAGCGCGCCAGCACGCCCTCCACCGTCTCGCTGCCCTCCACGTGCCAGTGGCTCATGTCGCGGTTGAAGCGATCCAGCTCCTCCCCGTCCGTCATGGCAAGCTCCTGCCAGGTGCGGCCCTCCCACACGCCGATGCCCACCTCGCGGAAGGCCGGTGTGGCGTGCAGGGGCAGGCCCTTGGGCTCGTAAATGGCGCGGGCCGTGGTGCGGGTGCGGAACAGATCGCTGGCATAGACGGCGTCCACGGGGATCCGGGCGAACCGATCACGCAGGGCGGCGATCTGCTTATAGCCCCGCTCGGTAATCAGGCTGTCGTAGTGGCCGTGGGCGATGCGGTAGAGGTTGCCCTCCGCCTCGGCGTGACGGATAAGGTAGATCGTCGTCATACCACCGTCACCCATGCTTTCAGCTCTCCGACGGCCTCCTCCAGGGCGGCCGGCATATCCGCGGCGTACTGGATGGCGCCGTTCACCAGCGCCGCGCCGTGGCCGTAGTCGTTAAAGGCGCTCTCGGCGGCCTGGGGCGTGCAGTGGGTCAGCAGCAGGAAGCTCTTGTCCAGCTTGCGGCGCACGTCCCGGACGTCCAGGGCGTAGCCGCTCTCCAGCAGCAGCCCCGCCCCCTGGCGGGCCAGCTGCTCCGCAGCGGCCAGGAACAGCTTGCGGTCCCCGGCGATGAGGCGCTGCATCTCTCCGGCGGTGGGGTTGTCCGTGGTGACCGCGGCGAACACCGCCTTGTCCGCCCCGATAGCGCCGCAGGCGTCGCCGCCCAGCCAGGGCAGCACCGTCACCGCGTCCGCCTGGGGGATCCCCGCCAGCCAGGGGGCGGCGGCGGCACCGCGGCTGTCCACGATGACGTACAGGCCTCGCGACCTGGCAGCGCCGGCCAGATTGGCCAGCACGTCAAAGCCCATGGCGCCGCAGCGCAGATAGGCGGAGGCGTCCAGCACCACGGCGGCCAGACGGTCCGCCGCGGCGTCCAGCACCTGGCAGCCGTGATAGCGCAGCGCCTCGGCGGTAGCCATGACGCCCTCGCCGTACATCTCCGTGAAGCTGTTCCGGATCTTTGGCGCGATCCGTTCTACATCCGGGCCGAGGCCCAGCACCAGAGGCGTTTTCTTTTTGCGGATCTGCTCCTGCAGCAAAGAGATCGACATCTTCCTCTCCCCTTTTCTTTCGTTTACAGATTCATTCATTGTATATTATACGCAATCCCACGGTTTTTGGCAATGAATTCCGCGTGTTTTTTTCGTCAAAGGCGCCATACTATCAGCGTGTGAAGAAGGGGTGATGAAGATGAAACTGTCCTCATTCGCATGGGGATTGGGCGTCGGCCTGGTGGCCGGCATGGTGGTCGAGATGGCGATCCCGTCCAACCCGAAGGCCAGAAAAACCGCCGCAGGCAACGTCATGCGGCGGATGGGTAACGCGTTGGATTCGGCTGTGGACGACGTGAACCACATGATGAAGTGATCGACCCCGCCCGGCAGGAGAGCCGCCCGGCTGAAACGTGGCGGCTCTCATTTTTTTCATTTCTCCCGCGATTTTTTCTTGACAAGCGCCGGATATTTGATATAATAACCAATGCTGTGTTGACCCACGCGGCAACAAGTGCATATCTGCAGTGGTATCGAAGTGGTCATAACGAGCACGACTGGAAATCGTGTTGGCGTCAAAAGCGCCACGAGGGTTCAAATCCCTCCCACTGCGCCATGAAAGAAACCTGATTTGTCTATCAAATCAGGTTTCTTTCAGTTATATTCGCCTGCGGCGAGTTATATTGCGTTGCAGTTATATTCGTCCTT
>DGHJ01000003.1:0-1125 GCA_002392625.1 Oscillospiraceae bacterium UBA3851 | reverse complement strand
CACTTGATAATTTCACATTTTTATGCTATAACGAACCGTGAAAAGAACTCAACAAATCGAAATTTGACGAGGTGAACTATGATTATCACATTGGAAAAAAGAACTGCTGATTCGGTGAAGACTTATTTTGAAAAGGCTGACAGACCGGAAATTAAGCAGGTTTTACCTCAAAAGGCAAAAACCGTTGAAGAAGCATTGGCAGATTACGAACAAACATTGCTGCCGGATGCAGAAAGCTTCGGTCAGACGGTGTACGTCGATGGAAAATATGTCGGTGACGTTTGGTGCTATTGTATTGATATGGATGAAGAACCAAACTGCATGCTCAGTTTCTGTATTTTTGAACTCGAATACTGGAATAAAGGTATAGCTACTACCGCCGTAAAAATGTTTATTCAGAATATTTGCGCTTTGTACCATGTTAAAACTATTGGCGCCTTTACCTTTTCTGACAACCTGGCGTCCATCAGAGTATTGGAAAAGAATGGTTTTGTCGTCATGGAAGAATTTGAAGAAGATGGCGTATTGTCAAAATATCTTCAATTGGCGTGCTGACAAATACCGGTTTGTCGAACCGATAACACGTTACGTTTGTGCGTTCTTCCCTTGAAAAGTGTACGTTTGTGAGCTCTTTCACAGCAAAAAGCCGTGATTTGTCTACCAAATCACGGCTTTTTGAATGATGTTTGCCCTGTCGGGCAAATGATGTTGCCTTCGGCAATGATGTCGCTTCGCTGATGATGTGTGCCTGCGGCACATGAAGGGCAAACATCACATCATTGCGTAACGAAGTGTCGCAACATCATTTCGGAGCGCAAGCGGAGATACATCATCAGCCGCCGATGGCGGCGGCATCATTGACATTTCAACAGCACGAATTCATGAATAATTATAATGGAGGCTGAAGCATCCCAAGGATTCGAATCCATCTGCCGAAACGCATATCCATCTTTTTCGTACCCCTTTGACAAAAGAAGCAGACGTGGGAATCACTGAGATCCTGAAATATGTTGATCCATCATACGGAGGTTGAAAGATGTCGATTATAGAGTCCTATCTGAAAGACGGTAAGCCGGCCATCACGGTCAGGGATGTGTACCAAAAAAGCGACGTTACCTTCCGGTC
>DGHJ01000092.1:2435-4140 GCA_002392625.1 Oscillospiraceae bacterium UBA3851 | reverse complement strand
CCCCCGGCACCGCCAACGACGACACCCTGCTCTACGGCGTGGAGGTGAAGTTCTACAACATGGAGGTGGAGCTGGACGAGCATCTCCAGACCTGCCACGAGGGTCTCTTCGTCATCGGCGACGGCTCCGGCGTCACCCACTCTTTGAGCCACGCCAGCGCCAGCGGCGTCCACGTGGCGAGGTATCTGAGTGAGCGGCTGTAAAGAGCAGATGCGCAGAACGGAACGCAAAGCAGGACATCCTTTATAATCCGAAAAATTGGCAAGAAGGAGTGCTTCCGGTAAGGAGGCACTCCTTTTTCTGTTGGATAATCTGCATTTCACCTGCCGTTTTTCGCCACTTGCCTCCAAATGCAAGACAAACCCATCTGTTTGATGTATGCTGTAGCCAGCCAAAGAAAAGGAGGTCGGCACATGAAGATCAGTGTAGACATATCCGCCGAACACAAAGAACCCTATGCCGTGATTTACACCGATAAGATGACGGATGAGATCCAGCGGATCCTTGACGCTTTCAGCACGAATAAAGCGCCAATAACCGCTCTGCAGAACGAAGAGGATATCATCATCCTTCAGCCAAAGGAAATCTACATGGTTCGCGTGGAGGGCGGGGACACGATCATTTACGGAGAGAAGAAAAAATACCGCTCCCGAAAAAGGCTGTACGAGCTCGGGCAGCAGTTAGGCACGCAGTTCATGCAGATATCAAAGTCCGCCTGGATCAATCTGTCGCACATGGACAGTCTTGAGCCCGGATTCAGCGGAACGCTCTGTCTGAAAATGAAGAACGGGTGCAAGGAATACGTATCAAGAACGTACCTGCAGGCATTCAAAAAATATCTTGGAATATAGGAGGAATCATGAAATGAAAACTTTAGTAAAACGCTCCGTCATCAGTATCGGAATGGCGATGGCTATTTTCTGTCTGGTGGGAATCATTTTTGACATCCGAAACGGAGGCAGCTACAGCTTTGAAAACTATTGCTATACCAAGATGGTTGCAGGCTGTGTTGCGGTCGGCCTTGGCTTCGGCGTGCCTTCCGTTGTGTACAGTAAAGAGAGCCTGCCGATGGCCGTCAGAGTGGTGATCCACATGGGTATCGGGCTGATCGTTTATACTGTTGTGGCTTTTGTAGTTGGCTGGATGGGCAATTCCACGACCGTCGGTCAGAAAATCGCCATCGTGGCTGTGCAAATCGGCGTAGCATTCCTGATCTGGTTCCTGTTCATGCAGCATAACCGCAGGGAGGCCAAACGGCTGAACGAGAAGATCCGGGAAAAGAACGAACAGGTTCAATGATCTGAATAGAGTCATATCCGCAGAAAACGCCGCCCACCGGGCGGCGTTTTCTGCGGATATGACAGGCTGTGCCTGATTGTTTAATGTACTAATCCTCTATGTTCACCGTCACATTGTCCGTTCCGTGGCGCTCGAACTCGTCCATGTACTCGTCCATCCGCTCCATGATCTCGTCGTAGTTCTCCTGGGTGATGGGGGGATCGTCCATATCCCGCAGGGCCAGCTCCTGGGCCAGGATCTCGAAAAAGGCGCTGTCCTCGTAGGCCATGATGGCCTCGTGGATGCCGCCCTCGGCAAAGGCCTTGGAGGGGATGATCTCCCCCTCGTACAGCTCCACCAGCGGCGCCATGCCGCGGCTCAGGCAGTGGGAGAAGATCAGGCTCTCCACCTGGTCGTAGTCCTTGAT
>DGHJ01000092.1:0-2312 GCA_002392625.1 Oscillospiraceae bacterium UBA3851 | reverse complement strand
CGCCGGAACTGCTTTTGCGTCAGTTTGATCTCCATGTTGCCACCTCCCGCGGCCCGTTCGCAATTCTGGGGACATTATACCATGCCTCTCCTCAAATTGCTACCGAAAAAAGCCGCCAATTCGTCCAAATTTTGCTTGTACGGCGCTCCGGTCCATAGTATAATAATTGGGTATCGGTTTCTTCCGATCCCAAAACAAGGAGGAATACCATGGACAACAGAGCCATCGGGGTGTTTGACTCCGGCCTGGGCGGCCTCACCGCCGTGCGCCAGATCCGGTCCATTCTCCCCTCTGAAAACATTATATACTTCGGAGACACGTCCCGTGTCCCCTATGGGGGCCGATCCAAGGAGATCCTTTTGAAATACGCCCGGCAGGACGTCCATTTCCTGCGCTCCTTCGACATCAAGGCCATCCTGGTGGCCTGCGGCACCGTGTCCACCAACGCTCTGCCGGAGCTGCGCGCCGAGAACGACCTGCCCATCCTGGGCGTGGTGGAGCCCGCCTGCCGCCGGGCCGTGGCCGTGACGAAAAAGCGCCGGGTGGGCCTCATTGCCACCGCCGCCTCCGTCCGCGCCGGAGCCTATGCCCAAACCATTCAGGCCATCGACCCCACGGTGGAGGTGATCTCCAAGGCCTGCCCCCTGTTCGTGCCCCTGGTGGAAAACGGGCGGGACCGCCCCGGCGACGTCGTGGTGGAGACGGTGGCGCGGGAGTACCTGGAGGAGCTGCGGAAATCCGGCATCGACGCGCTGATCCTGGGCTGCACCCACTACCCCCTGTTGACCGACGTGATTGCCCAGATCATGGGCCCGGAGGTGGAGCTGATCGACACCGGCGCCGAGGCCGCCTGGGAGCTGCGGCGCACGCTGGAGCGCCGGGACATGCTGGCCGAGGTGCGACAGGGCGAGGCCATTTACTGCGCCAGCGACCGGCCGGAGGACTTCGGCACCCTGGCCAGCCGCTTCCTGCGCCAGGACATCCCCTCCGTGCGGGAAGTGGACATCGAACTGTACTGATGGCCGCGCATGTTGCGGTGGCGGTCACCACCGTCAGCGGGGATGACACCCTGCGCTTTTGGGGCGGCGGAACGCTGACGCGGGATGACCGCGGCATCCACCTGCGATACAGCTTCGAGGACGGCGGCACACAGGTCCCGTCTGAGATCCATCTCGGCATGGGCCGGGCCATGGTGCAAAGCCCCGCTTGCCGGCTGCTGCTGGACCCCAAACGTCCCACCCAAACACAAATCACCACCGACGGCAGCACGCTGCTGCTGACCGTGGAGACCCACCAGGTCCGCGCCGACCTGAACGACGACGCGGGCACCATTACGCTGCACTATACGCTGCTGGCCCAGGGCCGTCCGCTGCAGACGCTGCGCGTGACGCTGACGCTGGCGCCGAATGATAAGGAGAGAACGCTATGAACATGATCCAGAACGCCAAGGACCAGGTGCTGAGCCTGACCCTCACCGCCTACGAAAAGGCCGCTGCCGCCGGTCTGCTGCCGGAGGGCGTCACCGTGAAGCCCTCGGTGGAGATCCCCAAGGACACCGCCAACGGCGACTACACCACCACCTTCTGCCTGGCCGCCGCCAAGGCCATGCGCCGCAATCCCCGCCAGGTGGCCCAGATCCTCACGGACCACATGGAGCTGAAGGACAGCTACTTTACATCCGTTTCTATCGCCGGCCCCGGCTTTCTGAACTTCCGACTGGGCGACAAGTGGTTTGCCGACACGGTGGCCACGGTGGAGCGCGACGGCGACGACTACGGCGCCGCCGACACGCTGAAGGGCCAGAAGATCATGGTGGAGTTCGTCTCCGCCAACCCCACCGGTCCCATGCACATGGGCAACGCCCGCGGCGGCGTACTGGGTGACACGCTGGCCAGCGTGCTCGCCAAGTCCGGCGCTGACGTGTGGCGCGAGTTCTACGTGAACGACGCCGGCAACCAGATTGAGAAGTTTGCCAAGAGCATCGAGGCCCGGTATATCCAGCTGATCCGGGGTGAGGACGCGGTGGAGTTCCCTGAGGACGGCTACCACGGCGAGGACATCCGCCAGCTGGCCAAGGCCTTCTACGACATCCACGGCGACAAGTACCTGGATTGTGACGAAAAGACCCGCCACGACGCCTTGGCCCGCTTCGGTCTGGACACCAACATCCCCAAGATGAAGGCCGACCTGGAGCGCTACGGCATCCGCTACGACCAGTGGTTTTTCGAGTCCAGCCTCCACGACAGCGGCTTCGTGGCCGACTCTGTCCAGGCCCTCAACGACCGGGGCTACACCTATGAGAAGGACGGCGC
>DGHJ01000130.1:11843-20056 GCA_002392625.1 Oscillospiraceae bacterium UBA3851 | reverse complement strand
TACACCCTGGCCGACGGCGTGGAGGAGCTGGTGCGGGACTACATCGTGGAGGAGAACGTGGACCCCAACACCTTCGGCAACGGCCGCGGCGTCCGCAACATCTTCGAGAACATCCTGGTCCAGCAGAACAACCGCCTGGCCGCCATGGATACCATTACCCGCGAGGATCTGATGACCATCACCGCCGACGACGTGCTCCACGCCAGAGGCAAGATCGACTGAATTTCTTTATATAAAAAGGGGTGACAAGCAATTTTGCTTGTCACCCCTTTTTATATTTTTTCGTCTTTCAAGCCTTCTGTCTCAGCAGCCAGAAATGGTTTTGCCCATCACTGGTGTTCTCGATGTTGCAGCTGAGGTTCTTCTTTTTCCCCGGATTTCCGGCCAGCAGCATGCCGAGGATCGTGACGGCCATTGCCGTACCGCAGGGCTCCTTTTCATCCTCCACCAGGAGCTGCAGGGCGTAGTCCTCCCCGTCGGAGAGCGTGCCGCACTCCCACAGGAAATCTTTCACATGGGCCCAGCCGTGTTTCTCGTACACGACCTCGTAGGCCGGATCCTCCAGGAGGTTCAGATACCGGTCCTCCTCCACGGCGTCGGTCTCCCGGTATTCCCGGTAGTCAAGCTCCTCCGCTTCGGCGTCGGACAGATCGGCAAAGGCCCGATCCGCTCCGCCGACGATGGCGGCGTACTCCTCCGCGCTGATGCCGAACTCCTCTACGGGGTCAAACCGGCGCATGGCCTCCATGACCTTCTCCCGCACCTCGTCGATCTTTCTCCGGATCTCGTTCATTTCGGTCTGATATGACTGCCGGAGCTCTCTGATTTCCTGCAATCTTCGCTCCCCCTCGGCGATCTTTGCCTCAAAGGCCCGAAAAATCACAGCATTGTCCGCATCAAGTAACCCCTTGATCTCGTCAATGGTGAAGCCAGCCTTCTGAAGATTCTTGATCTTCACGAAGGCCTGGGCCTGCTCCTCCTCATAATAACGATACCCTGACCATTGATCCACCTTAACCGGTTTCAGCAGGTCTACATGGTCATAATAACGAAGTGTTTGAGGATTGCATCCACACAGACGGGCAAATTCCTTGATGGTCATATCATGTCCCCCCTTTCTGAACCCGTTATATCATTGCAGTTCACTGAAAGGTCAAGGCTTTTTTGAAATGATTTTATTCCATCTCGTCCAGAGTCAGCTCGAAGCTCCCCAGGAAATGCTGGCGGAAGTAGTCCAGCTCCGGCAAATCATAGCTGTCCAGGGCCGCCGCCGTCTGTTCGGCGGCCTTTTTGAACTCCAGGTTGCCTGCCTTCAGCTCCTCCACGCACTTGATGTAGGCCGACAGCTTGTCCGCCGCCTTTACCAGCACCTCAATGTCCTCGTCCACCGGCTGCAGGATGTCCTCATAGTCCGGCCGCAGGTCCTCCGGCAGCATGCCCAGCAGCTTGTGGCAGGCCACGGACTCCACTTGCTTATAGGCGCGGCGGATATCCGGGTTATAGTACTTGATGGGGGTGGGCATGTCGCCGGTCAGGATCTCACTGGCGTCGTGATAGAGAGCCGCCACCGTTACCGCGCCGGGGTCCACCTGGCCGCCGAAATATCGGTTGCGTATCACTGCCAGCGCGTGGGCCAGCACCGCCACCTGATGGCTGTGCTCCTGGATATTTTCGGTGTAGCTGTTGCGCATCAGCGCCCAGCGGTTGATAAACCGCATGCGGGCCATATAGGCGAAAAAGTGATTCATTGCTCCACGACCTCTCCCAATAATTTCTCTCCATCGGTGCCGGTAATAAGTACGTTCAGCACCCGGTTATGCAAATCTTCGCCCCGTGCCTCCACCTCCATGTAGTTGGGGGCGTGGCCGGTATAGCAGCCTTCTCTCCCCGGCTGCTCAAAAAGCACGGGGTAGACGCTGCCCACGCAGCCGTCCAGATAGGCACGGTGCATCTCCCCCGCCACAGCGGCGGCCCGGTGGGCGCGCTCCTCCTTCACCGCCGCCGGGAGCTGCTCCATGGCGGCGGCCTTGGTGCCGGGGCGGATGGAGTAGGGGAACACGTGCATGACGGCAAAGCGGCATTTCCGGATAAAGGCCAACGTCTCCGCAAACTCCTCCTCCGTCTCACCGGGGAAGCCGGTGATGAGATCGGTGGTCACGGCAGGGCGATCAAACCACCGGTTCAGCAGCGCCACGGACTGATAGAAGCGGGCGGCGTCGTACCTGCGGTTCATCCGCCGCAGGGTCTCGTCGCATCCGCTCTGGAGGGACAGGTGGAAGTGGGGGCAGAGATTGGGCAGCGCCGCCGCCCGGCGGCAGAAGTCCTCGGTGATGGTCCGTGGCTCCAGGGACCCCAGCCGCAGCCGCATGTCCCCCGCCGCGGCGCTGACGGCCTCCATCAGATCGATGAGTCCCACGTCAACCGGCAGATCCCGGCCGTAGGAGGAGATCTCGATACCCGTCAGCACCATCTCCCGGTAGCCCTGGGTGCGCAGCGCCGCCGTCTGCTCCACAGCGATCTCCAGCGGCAGCGACCGGACGGGTCCGCGGGCAAAGGGGATGATGCAGTAGGTGCAAAAGTTGACGCATCCGTCCTCCACCTTCAGCATGGCACGGGTGCGGCTGGCCATGCCGCCGGCGGGCAGCACCTCGAAGGTGCGGCGGCGCAGGGCGTCGTCCAGCAGTTGGAGCGGCTGACGCTCCTGCGCCGCCTGCTCCAGCAAATCAAGGAACGCCATGCGGTCCCCTGTGCCGGCGATAAGGTCCAGCTCCAGCTCTGCCGCCTCCTTGGCGTGGGTCTGGACGTAGCAGCCACAGGCGGCCACCACCGCGCCGGGGTTCAGCTTCCTGCACCGACGGATCATCTGCCGGGACTTCTTGTCGCTGACCGCCGTCACCGAGCAGGTGTTGACGATGTAGGCGTCTGCCGCCGACTCGAAGTCCACCAGTTGGTGGCCCCGGCGCAGCAGCTCCTGCTCCATGGCCTGGGTCTCGTATTGATTCACCTTGCAGCCCAAGGTGTAAATGGCTACTCTCATGGAATACTCCTTGCACTTTCCGCGCGGTTTCTGTATAATGGATTAGATTTATATATTATACTGTATGGCGCCGCCGGTGGCAAGCCCCGGCAGGCGAATTTCCTTGCAAAGGAGCGCTCACCTTGCACTATCTGGACCACGCCGCCACCACGCCGATCCCCCGCGCTGTGGCGGATCGCATGTATGAAGTTCTGACCGGCCAGTTCGGCAATCCCTCCGCCCAGTACCCCCTGGGGCGGCAGGCCGCCACCCTGACGGAGGAGTGCCGCAGCACCGTTGCGGCCGCCATAGGCTGTAAAGGAGATTCCCTTGTCTTCACCTCCTGCGGAACGGAAAGCAACAATTGGGCCATCCGCTCCGCCCTCTGGCACGGCCGCCACACCGGCAAGCATATCATCACCACGGCGGTGGAGCACAGTGCCGTGCTGGAGCCGTTGAAGGCGCTGGCCCAGGAGGGGTACGAGGTCACGTATCTCAAGCCGGACAGCCGGGGCAACATCACCGCCGGGCAGGTCTTTGACGCCCTGCGGGATGACACGGCCCTTGTCAGCGTTATGCTGGTGAACAACGAGACCGGCTGCGTCTTCCCCGTAGAGGAGATTGCCCGCGGCCTGCGGCAGCGGAAAAGCCGCGCCCTGCTCCACTGCGACGCGGTCCAGGGCTTTTTGAAGGTGCCCTGCGCCCCCAACCCCTGGGGCGTGGATCTCATGAGCTTTTCCGCCCATAAAGTCGGCGGGCCAAAGGGGATTGGTGCACTTTATGTAAATCCCTCTCTTCGGAACCTCCGCCCCCTCCTCTTTGGCGGCGGGCAGGAGCGGGGGCTGCGCTCCGGCACCGAGGCCACGGCGCAGATCGCCGGTTTTGCCAAGGCGGTGGAGCTGCGCCGGGAAAACCTGTCTGAAAAACTGGCGCATGTGGACGCCATCAAGGCCTGTTGTCTGGAGAAGCTGCTGACCATCCCCGGCATGGAAGCGGTGTCCGACGGTGCCGCGCCCCACATTCTGTGCATGTCCCTCCCCGGCTACCCCAGTGCCAACATCGTCACCGATCTGGGAGAGCAGGGCATTTGTATCAGCGCCGGCTCCGCCTGCCACAAGGGCAAGGCCAGCCACGTAATCACCGCCATGGGCCTGCCCAAACGCACTGCCGCCGGGGTCATCCGCATCAGCTTCGGCCCGGAGACCACGGAGGCCGATATCGACGCGCTGTATGAGGCCTTGAAGGCTCACCAGGCAAACCGTTTCCCAATGCTGTAATTTCATGAGGTACATCCTATGATCCGTCGACTCCGCAGTCGAAGTGCCGCCTTCTATCGGCGGCTCTGGGCGCTGACGCTGCCCATCGCTCTGCAAAATCTCATCACCTTCTCCCTGGGCCTCATCGACACCTTTATGGTCAGCCAGCTGGGCAACACGGAGATGGCCGCCGTCACCGCGGCCAACGGGCCGGTCTTCCTGCTCATGAGCATGGTGTTCGGCATCCAGAGCGGCCTGAGCATCCTGGCCAGCCAGTACTGGGGCAAGCGGGACACGGAGAACATCAGCCGCGCCCTGGGTGTGGCCTGCTATCTGGGCACATCCCTGTCACTGCTCTTTGCCCTGGCCTTCGCCCTCTTCCCGGTACCCATCATGGATCTGCTGAGCAACAGCCATGAAATCAGCGTACTGGGGGCGCCGTACCTGCGGCTCATCGGCTTTTCCTACGTGTGCAACATGGTGTCCAGCGTCTACGTCAGCGCCCAGCGCAGCGTGGGGAACCCCCGTTTCGGCATGGTGCTGTTCGGCTCGTCCACCGTTCTCAACACCATCCTCAACTACATCCTGATCTACGGTCACTTCGGTGCCCCCGCCCTGGGTATCGAGGGCGCGGCACTGGCCACCCTGCTCTCCCGCGTGGCGGAGCTGGTGATCTGCGTGACCTACGCCCTGCGCAGCCGTAAGCTGGCGCTGAATATCCCCGCGTTCCTCCGGCCCGGCTGGGGCATGCTGCGCCGTTTCGTGCGCTACGCCTCCCCGGTGGTGCTCAACGAGCTGATGTGGGGCCTGGGCAACTCCCTGCTGACGGTCATCCTGGGCTATATGGACACCTCTGTGGAGATGCTGGCAGCCTACTCCGTCACCGGCAATCTGGGTCGGCTGTTCCTGGTGGTCTGCTTCGGTCTGGGCATGGCCACCGGCGTTATGGTGGGCAACACCATCGGCGAGGGGGCCGGCGAGGACGAGATCATGGACCTGAGCCAGGCGCTGCTGGACTTCACCACCGCCGTGGGCATCGTGCTGGCTGCCGTGTCCCTGGCCCTGGTGCCCCTGCTGTTCCAGCCGGTGGTCTTTCCCCTCTTCAAGCTCTACGGCACGTCCGCCACCATCGCCACGGCGCTGGCCGTGGCCGCCTTTGCCGCCACACCCATCCACGCCTTTGCCATCTCCGCCATCACCGGCGTGCTCCGCGCCGGCGGCGACGTGCGCTTTTCCACCATGCTGGATATCGGCCCCCAGTGGCTCCTGGCCCTGCCGATGACCGCTCTCACCGCTCTGGTGCTGAAAACCGGCTGCTGGCCGGTGGCTATCGCCATCCAATCGGAGAACATTATCAAGGTGCCCCTGTGCCTCTGGCGCATCAGGAGCCGAAAATGGATCCACGACGTAACTGTCAGGGAGGACGTATGAGCCTGTTCTGCTGCCCCATCTGCGGCGCGCCCCTCCGGCGGGAGGAGCAGACCTACCGCTGCCCCAACGGCCACAGCTACGATATTGCCCGTGAGGGCCACACCCATCTGCTGCCCGCCAACCGGAAGCACTCCAAAATGCCCGGCGACGACAAGGGCATGGCCAATGCCCGCCGCGCCTTTCTGGACAAGGGCTACTATGCCCCGCTGCGCAGCGCCCTGTGCAAGCTGTCCGTGGCGCTGACCGGGGAGCGGCCCCGCGTGCTGGACAGCGGCTGCGGCGAGGGGTACTACACCGCCGGGATCTATGATGCGCTGACCGGGGCCGGAAAGACGCCGGAGATGGCGGGAATCGACATCTCCAAGAGCATCCTGCGCCTGGCCGCCAGGCGGCCGCAGCCCATTGGATGGGCGGTGGCCTCCAGCTATCACCTGCCGGTGGCGGAGGGCAGCATCGACCTACTCATCAACTGCTTCTCCCCTCTGGCGCTGGAGGAATTCCAGCGCGTGCTGGTGCCCGGCGGACACTTCCTCTACGTGGTGCCCTCGGCGCGGCACCTGTGGGAGATGAAGGAGGTCCTCTACGACCGCCCTTATCCCAACGAGGTGAAGGAGACGCCCTATGATGGCTTCCGCTATGTCACCATCCGCCACGTGGAATCGGTGATCCACCTGCAGAACCAGCAGGACATCCACGCCCTGTTCCAAATGACCCCCTACTACTGGAAAACGCCCCGGGACGGCGCTGCGCGGCTGGCCGCGCTGGACGCGCTGGACACCACCATTTCCTTTGACATTCACGCCTATGAGCGAATTTGACCGAGAAAAGAGCTGAACACCATGTCAGAGATCAGAGAAAAATTTGAGCAGACCTTCCACACTCCCGCCACCCATGTGTTTTCCGCCCCCGGCCGCACGGAATTGAGCGGCAACCACACCGACCACCAGCGCGGCTGCGTGCTGGCGGCGGCGGTGGAGCTGGACACCCGCGCCGCCATAGCCTTGAACGGCACCTCCCGGATCCGGGTGCTGTCGGAGGGCTATCCCCTCCTGTGCGAGGTGGACCTGAATGATCTGGCTGTCCGCCCCGGTGAGAAGAACACCACCGCCGCCCTGATCCGCGGCGTGGCCGCCGGGTTTGCCCGGAGGGGCTGCGCGCTTCGGGGCTTTGACGCCTACGTCACCTCCACCGTGCTGCCGGGCAGCGGCCTCAGCAGCTCCGCCGCCTTCGAGGTGCTGCTGGGCACCGCTATCAACCATCTGTTCTCCTGCGGCGCCGACGCCGTGGAGATCGCCAAAATCGCCCAGTTTGCCGAGAACGTCTACTTCGGCAAGCCCTGCGGCCTCATGGACCAGATGGCCTCCTCCGTAGGCGGCTGCGTGGCCATCGACTTCGCCGACCCCGCCGCGCCGGTGGTGACACCGGTGGACTTCGACTTCTCCGCCTGCGGTCACGCCCTGTGCATCATCGACTCCGGCGCCAGCCACGCTGACCTGACCGACGAGTACGCCGCCATCCCCGCCGAGCTCTCCGCCGTCAGTGCGGTATTCGGCAAGGCTGTCCTGCGGGAGGTGCCGGAAGCGGATTTCTACGCCGCGCTCCCCCAGGTCCGTCACGCCGCCGGAGATCGTGCCGTGCTGCGGGCCATCCACATCTACGACGAAAACCGCCGGGTGGCGGCCCAGGTGGCCGCCCTGCAGCGGGGTGACTTTAATGATTTTTTGCGTTATGTCAACCTCTCCGGCTTCTCCTCTCAGAACCTGCTGCAGAACGTGATCCCCACCGGGGCCACGGCCCACCAGGAGGTGGCGCTGGCACTGGCGCTGGCCCGGCATCTGCTGGGCGGACGGGGCGCCTGCCGGGTACACGGCGGCGGCTTTGCCGGCACCATCCAGGCCTTCGTGCCGGACGACATGCTGGAAGCTTTCCGCACCGGGATCGAGGCTGTTCTGGGCGCAGGAAGCTGCCATGTGCTTGCCATTCGCCCCACCGGCGGCACGCTGCTGGAAGGCAAGTAATGTCATTATGTAAACTGCATTATCACAAAAACAATCCTGTTCCCGGCTGGGAGCAGGATTGTTTTGATTGCACGCTTATTTCTTTTTGCCGCCGTGGGTGGCCTTCATGCGCTTTTCGTGGTTGAGGATGGTCTTGCGGATGCGCAGGCTCTTGGGGGTGACCTCCAGCAGCTCGTCGTCGGCCAGGAATTCCAGGCACTGCTCCAGGCTCAGGCGGCGGGGCGGCACCAGCCGCAGCGCCTCGTCGGACCCGGCGGCACGCATGTTGGTCATCTGCTTCTTGCGGCACACGTTGACCACGATGTCCTCGGCCTTGGGGCTGACGCCCACCACCATGCCCTCATACACGGCTACGCCGGGGCCGATGAACAGTGCGCCCCGGTCCTGGGCGTTGAAGAGGCCGTAGCTGACGCTCTCGCCGGTCTCGAAGGACACCAGGGAGCCGGTGTTGCGCCGCTGCAGATCGCCCTTGTAGGGGGCGTAGGAGTCGAA
>DGHJ01000130.1:10681-11726 GCA_002392625.1 Oscillospiraceae bacterium UBA3851 | reverse complement strand
GCCGAACAGGCCGCGGGACGGCACCTTGAACTCGATCTTCATACGGCTGCCCACGGGGGTCATCTCCACCAGGTCCGCCCGGCGGGTGCCCAGCTTCTCGATAACGGCGCCCACGCTCTCGCTGGGTACGTCCACCACCAGCCGCTCGATGGGCTCGCACTTCTTGCCCTCGATGGTCTGGTACAGCACGCGGGGCGGCGACACCTGGAACTCGTAGCCCTCCCGGCGCATGGTCTCGATGAGGATGGAAAGGCTCATCTCACCCCGGCCCGCCACGTTGAAGGCGTCCATGGCGCCATCGATCTCGCTGACACGCAGGCTCACGTCCTTCAGCGTCTCACGCCACAGGCGGTCGCGGAGCTGGCGGGAGGTGACGTACTTGCCCTCGCGCCCGGCAAAGGGGGAGTCGTTGACGGAGAAGGTCATCTCCACCGTGGGGGCGCTGATCTTCACGAAGGGCAGCGGCTCCACGCAGTCGGGGGCGCAGATGGTGTCGCCGATGGTGATGTCGCCAATGCCGCTGAGGGCGATGATATTGCCGGCGGTGGCCTGGGTGACAGCCTGGCGGCTCAGCCCCTCGAACTGGTACAAGCTGACGGCCTTGGCCCTCTTGGCCGGGGCGTCGGGATCGTGGTAGTTGCAAACGGCGATCTCCTGGTTCTGGCGCAGGGTGCCCCGCTCGATGCGGCCGATGGCGATGCGGCCAACAAACTCGTTGTAGTCGATGGAGGACACCAGCATCTGGAAGGGCTCGTCCGCGTTGGCCTCAGGAGCGGGGATATAGTCCAGAATGGTGTCAAACAGGGGCTTGAGATCGGTGCCCGGCACGTCGGGTGAGTAAGACGCGATGCCCTGGCGGGCGGAGCAGAACAACATGGGGCTGTCCAGCTGATCGTCGGTGGCGTCCAGATCCAGCAGCAGCTCCAGCACCTCGTCGATGACCTCGTGGATGCGCTGGTCGGGCCGGTCGATCTTGTTGACCACCACGATGACACGGTGGCCCAGCTCCAGGGCGCGGCTGAGGACGAAGCGGGTCTGGGGCATG
>DGHJ01000130.1:8902-10633 GCA_002392625.1 Oscillospiraceae bacterium UBA3851 | reverse complement strand
CGGGTCTGGGGCATGGGGCCCTCAGCGGCGTCCACCAGCAATATGACGCCGTTGACCATCTTCAGAATGCGCTCCACCTCGCCGCCGAAGTCGGCGTGGCCCGGCGTATCCACGATGTTGATCTTGGTGTCGCCGTAGCGGATGGCGGTGTTCTTGGCCAGGATGGTGATGCCCCGCTCCCGCTCCAGATCGCCGGAGTCCATGACCCGGTCCACCGTCTCCTGGTTCTCCCGGTACACGCCGCCCTGCTTGAGCATTTCGTCCACCAGCGTGGTCTTGCCGTGGTCAACATGGGCGATGATGGCTACGTTCCGCAATTTGTTGTCTTGCAAAGGAAAAACCCCTTTCTCATGGGTAAAATAGTCGCATTAACCTTGGTATTATATGCTCTCTCCGTGTCGATTGCAAGACCGAATTCCTTCTTTTCGCCCGAATCTCTAAATTCCGCGTTGACAAGACCGGGGCTTCATAGTAAAATAATCCTTGCTCATTTGCCCACGTAGCTCAGCTGGATAGAGCGGCCGCCTCCTAAGCGGCAGGCCAGAGGTTCGAATCCTCCCGTGGGTGCCACACAACACAAGACCGCCCGGCCGGGCGGTCTTGTGTTATGTAAACTAATCTGTCCTTAGCCCCGTCTGGCCTCGATGAGGGGCTGCTCCCAGTCGATGGTGCCGCCCAGCTCCGAGGCCAGGCTGTCGAACTCCGGGCGGACGGTCTCCAGCATGGCGGCCTCCCGCTTTTTGGAGCGGCGGCCCTTGCCGCGGTAGAGTTCCTTTTCCGCGTAAGCGTCGTAGGAGATGCCGAAATCCTCCGGGTCGCTGTGGGGGAAGAAGCTGACGCTGACCACGTACGTGATCTCGCCGCTGTCGGAGGTGGCGGTCAGCTTCACCGACGCGCCGCGGCGCTCCACCTCGTTATAAACGCACTCCCCCGCGAAATACTGGGCATAGACGTCGATGACCTTCATTCCTCTTTCCTCCTCAAAATACGCCTTTGAAATGAAACCACGCTGCCACGAGCGCGGCGAGCTGCACCACCAGGATCAGCGGGATGAAAACCTGAAAATACCAGTGCTTCGTCTTGTGGTGAAAGACGCGCATTCCCAGAAAGGCTCCCAGTCCGCCGCCCAGCAGGGCCAGCAGGAACAGCGTCTTCTCCGGCACGCGCCACTTCTGCTTCCGGGCCTTGACCTTATCCGCCCCAAAGGTTGTAAAGGCGATGACATTGACAAGAACCAGGTACCCGATCAGCACCCAGAGCCACGGTTTATCCATGTTACGCCTTTCTCAGCACCGCCAGGGCGCAGGCGGTTTTGGCCGCCAGGCGGGCGTTGTTGTAGACAAGCTGGATGTTGGAGTCCAGACTGTCGCCGCCGGTCAGCTCCTTGACCCGCGCCAGCAGGAAGGGTGTGGTGGCCTTGCCGTGGATGCCCTGGGCCACGCTCTCCGCCACGGCCTGATCGATGGCCGCGTTGATGGTGTCGGCGTCCATGGCGTACTCCTCCGGGATGGGGTTGGTGACCAGCATGCCTCCCTTGAGGCCCAGCTCCCGCTTGACGTGGAAGGCCTCGGCCAGCTCCTCCGGTGTATCCAGCTCATAGTCCACGCCGAAGCCGGAGTGGCTGGTGTAGAAGGCGGGCAGCTCCTTCGTGCCGTAGCCGATGACGGTGACGCCCTTGGTCTCCAGATACTCCAGGGTCAGCCCCAGGTCCAGGATGGACTTGGCCCCGGC
>DGHJ01000130.1:8447-8746 GCA_002392625.1 Oscillospiraceae bacterium UBA3851 | reverse complement strand
CCGATGCCGCCGGTGGCAAAGATCTCGATGCCCGCCATGGCAGCGATCATCATGGTGGTGGTGACGGTGGTGGCGCCGTCCATTTTTTTGGCCACCAGCACCGGCAGATCCCGGCGGCTGGCCTTGGTGACGCCCGATCCCGTGCGGCCCAGATAGTCGATCTCCTCCGCCGTCAGGCCGGCCTTCAGCCGCCCGCCGATGATAGCAACGGTGGCGGGCACGGCGCCGCCCTCACGCAGGATCTTCTCCACGTTCAGCGCCGTCTCCACGTTCTGAGGATAGGGCATGCCGTGGGAGAT
>DGHJ01000130.1:6890-8386 GCA_002392625.1 Oscillospiraceae bacterium UBA3851 | reverse complement strand
TGCTCTCCAGCGCCACCACCGGGCGGCCTTCCCGCAGGGCTTCCGCCACCTCCGGGGCGATATCCAGATATTTGTTCATACTCATTTCCATTCCTCGCTTTCGCGTATTTTCTCAATATTCTCCCAGCTCAAATCCGGCTGGATGGTGGTCTCCGCCGTGCTGGCGAAGGCCCCGGCGCAGATGGCGTTCTGCGCCGTGCGCGCCAGCCCCTCTCCGCGCAGCAGCGAGGCCGTCAGCGCCGCCACCATGGCGTCTCCGCCGCCGGTGGCGTTGACCACCCGCACCGCCGGACACGGGACATAGGCCCGCTCCCCCCTGTTGTTTGCGGCGTAGATCCCCTCGGACGACAGGGAGATATAGACCTGCTCCAGCCCGGTATCCAGCAGCTTTTCCGCCGCCCTGCGGGCGTCGTCCGGCTCCAGAATGGGCATGCCGGTAAGGCGCTCCGCCTCCAGCCGGTTGGGCTTCAGGGCCGTCAGCCTGCCCAGCACGCCCAGGAGCTTTTTCGCCTTGACGGTGGACACCGGGTCCGCCACGATGGGCACGGTGGCGTGGTCGCAGAGCCATTGGATGCTCTCCGCCGGCAGATTGGCGTCCAGCACCGCCAGCCTTGCGCTGTTGATGAAGTCCAGCCGCTGCGCCAGATAGTCCGGCGTCATGCGGCGGTAGATCTCCATGTCGTTGACGGCCAGTTCCATATCCCCGTCCGGCCCGGCCAGATAGACGTAGGAGGAGGTCCGCGCGCCGGGGATCACCGCGCTGCGGCTCATGTCCAGGCCGACCTCCTCCGCGGCGCGGCGGATGGCGGCTGCAAAGGCGTCGTCGCCCAGGACGGTCACCATAGCGGTGTCCACCCCCAGGAGGCACAGGTTGTGGGCAATGTTGCGGCCCACGCCGCCCGGAGACGTGCTCACCCGGCCGGGGTTGGAGTCCCGCGCCACCAGAGGCGCCGCCGACACCGCGCCGATATCCACATTCACCGCGCCGATCACAACGACCTCCGGCATATGCGCTCATCTCCTCTCTTTCCGCCCTATTGTAACGGCAGCGGCGCAAAAAGTCAACGACAGGCGGCGGAAAAGGCCTTGTCAAGGGGAAAATCATGGTATATAATATGCGGTACTGTAAATTCACACGAAAAGGTGGAACACATATGGAACGAGTCAAAATCGCCGCTGTCTTCGCCGATCAGGAAGCGCTGGGCGGCAAGGAGATCACCGTCTGTGGCTGGGCGCGCACCATCCGCGACATGAAGACCTTCGGCTTTATCGAGCTGAACGACGGCTCCTGCTTCAGGAACCTGCAGGTGGTCATGTCCGCCGACGAGCTGGACAACTACAAGGAGATCGCCGGGCAGAACGTGGGCGCGGCCCTCATCGTCCGGGGCACCGTGGTGCTGACGCCGGAGGCCAAGCAGCCTCTGGAGTTGCGTGCTGCCCAAATTACCGTGGAGGGCAAGTCCACCCCCGACTACCCCCTGCAGAAGAAGCGCCAC
>DGHJ01000130.1:6682-6826 GCA_002392625.1 Oscillospiraceae bacterium UBA3851 | reverse complement strand
TCCTGCGCACCATCCAGCACCTGCGGCCCCGCACCAACCTGTTCAGCGCCACCTTCCGGGTGCGCTCCGTGGCAGCCTACGCCATCCATGAGTTCTTCCAGAGCCGGGGCTTCGTCTACGTCCACACCCCCATCATCACCGGCT
>DGHJ01000130.1:6458-6606 GCA_002392625.1 Oscillospiraceae bacterium UBA3851 | reverse complement strand
GGCGAGATGTTCCAGGTGACCACCCTGGACCTGAACAACGTCCCCCGCACCGCTGACGGCGCCGTGGACTACAGCCAGGACTTCTTCGGCAAGAAGACCAGCCTCACCGTGTCCGGCCAGCTGAATGCCGAGAACTTTGCCATGGCCT
>DGHJ01000130.1:5974-6388 GCA_002392625.1 Oscillospiraceae bacterium UBA3851 | reverse complement strand
TACACCTTCGGCCCCACCTTCCGGGCCGAGAACTCCAACACCCAGCGCCATGCCGCCGAGTTCTGGATGATCGAGCCGGAGATGGCCTTCACCGACCTGCGGGGCGACATGGACGTGGCCGAGGCCATGATCAAGTTCATTATCAAGCGCGTTTTGGAGCGCTGCCCCGACGAGATCAATTTCTTCAACAGCTTCGTGGACAAGGGTCTGAAGGAGCGGCTGGAGCACGTGGCCTCCAGCGACTTCGCCCGTGTCACCTATACCGAGGCGGTGGAGATCCTGAAGAAGCACAACGACCAGTTCGACTTCCCCGTGGACTGGGGCACCGACCTGCAGACCGAGCACGAGCGCTTCCTCACCGAGCAGGTGTACAAGCGCCCGGTCTTTGTCACCGATTATCCCAAGGAGATCAAG
>DGHJ01000130.1:0-5916 GCA_002392625.1 Oscillospiraceae bacterium UBA3851 | reverse complement strand
AACGACGACGGCAAGACCGTGGCCGCGGCGGACTGCCTGGTGCCCGGCATCGGCGAGATCGTGGGCGGCAGCCAGCGCGAGGAGCGGCTGGAGGTGCTGGAGGCCCGGATCAAGGAGCTGGGCATGAAGCCGGAGGACTATTGGTGGTACTGCGACCTGCGGCGCTACGGCTCCTGCACCCACGCCGGCTTCGGCCTGGGCTTTGAGCGCATGGTCATGTACCTCACCGGCGTCAGCAATATTCGCGACGTGGAGCTGCACCCCCGCACCGTGGGCAACGCCGAGTTCTAATTCCGTCCGCTGCGCCATACAATTTCACAGCCTGTCCGAAACTCCCCCTGTTTCCAGGGGGAGTTTTTGAATAAATTGTAAATAAATGTGGAAATGCGCAGAATACTCTGTTATAATAGATAATTATTCTTATGATGGGAGTTAATGTGAACATGGAAAAAGAAAAACGCCGCTGGGGTGACCGGAAGGACGGCAGGCTGCTCCGGGATCTGCCCTCCATCCAGTTTATCACCGGCGTCATCTACCCCAACCGCTGTGACAATGAGGCCTACATCTCCGAGCGCGTCGATCTGACTGCCATCAAGGAGTACATCGCCCGCAAAAACCAGGCCGAGACGGATTTCCCCTACACCTTCTTCCACGTGATCGTGGCGGCCCTGGTCAAGACCATCATGCTGCGGCCCAAGCTGAACCGCTTCATTGCCAACCAGAATTTTTACATGCGCAACAACATCTCCGCCTCCTTCGTGGTGAAAAAGGAGTTCGCCGACCACGGCGCCGAAGCCCTGGCCACCCTCCGCGCCAAGGAGGATGACACCATTGAGAGCGTGCATGAATACATCCGCTCTCAGGTGAAGAGCTGCCGCAGTGAGAAGGTCGACCCCACCACCGACAGCATGGACACCCTGAACAAGCTGCCCCGCTTTATCAGCAAGACGGCCATCAAGTTCATCATGTGGCTGGATAAGCACGGCTGGGTGCCCTCCTCCATGATCGAGACGGATCCCTATTACAGCAGCGTGGTCATCTCCAATCTGGGCTCCATCAAGCTCAAGAGCGGCTACCATCACCTGACCAACTGGGGCACCTGCTCCCTGTTCTGCATCATCGGCGAGAAGAAGATGACCCCCGTCTTTGACGCAAACGGCAACGCCACCATGCGCGAGACCCTGGACCTGGGCCTGACCATCGATGAGCGTCTGGCCGACGGCTATTATTACTCCAAGTCCATCCGGCTGCTCAAGTATCTGCTGGAGCACCCCGAAGAGCTGGAGAAACCTTTGAAGGAGGAAGTTTCCTATGAATGAGACCGCTGTCAAGGCACCCTGGCTCACCAGCCTGGATCCCGGTGTGCCCGCCACGTTGGAGTATTCCACCCTCTCCATGTCCGGCAAGGTGGAGGAGATCGTACGGCAGTACCCCGACTACATCGCCTATGAGTTCATGGGCCGCAACACCACCTACGCCAAAATGTGGCAGAAGATTGAGGCCGTGGCCAAGGGACTGAAGGCCCTGGGCATCCGGGAGGGCGACAAGGTCACCATCTGCATGCCCAACGCCCCCCAGACCGTGGCCATGTTCTACGCGGTAAACATGGTGGGCGCCATCGCCAACATGGTGCACCCCCTGTCCGCCGAAAGCGAGATCGCCTTCTACCTGCGGGACAGCAACTCCGTGGCCGCCCTGACCCTGGACCAGTTCTACCCTAAGTTCGAGAATGTCCGCAAGGCCGTAAACCTGCCCCACCTGATCATCGCCTCCGTCAAGGACGAGCTGTCCCCTCTCATGAAGGTAGGCTTCGCCCTGACCCAGGGCCGCCAGATCGCCCCCGTGCCCAAGAAGGGCGGCGTGATCATGTGGAAGGACTTCCTGAAGAACGGCGAGCACGTGGAGATCTACAAGGTCCGCCGCCAGGATACGGATCCCGCCGCCATCCTCTACTCCGGCGGCACCACCGGCACCACCAAGGGCATCCTGCTCAGCAACCGCAACTTCAACGCCCTGGCCGCCCAGATCGTGGCCACCAACCCCTTCTTCCATGCCGGCCACAAGATGCTGGCCATCATGCCCATGTTCCACGGCTTCGGCCTGGGCGTCAGCATCCATTCCATGCTGGCCAACGGCGGCGACTGCATTTTGGTGCCCCGGTTCACCCCTAAGACCTATGCCGAGCTGCTGAAAAAGCACCAGCCCAACCTGATCGCCGGCGTGCCCTCCCTGTTCGAGGCGCTGCTGCGCATCCCGGAGATGGAGGGCGTGGACCTGAGCTGCCTGAAGGGCGTGTTCTCCGGCGGCGACAGCTTGAGCGTCGAGCTGAAAAAGCGGTTTGACGCCTTCCTCCACGATCACGGCTGCGCCGTGGGCGTCCGGGAGGGCTACGGCACCACCGAGTGCGTCACCGCCAGCTGCCTGACCCCCATGAATAAGCCCAAGGAGGGTTCCATCGGCATCCCCTTCCCCGACACGTTCTACAAGATCGTGGCGGTGGGCACGGAGGACGAGGTGCCCTACGGCACCGAGGGCGAGATCTGCCTGACTGGACCCACCATGATGCTGGAGTACGTCAACCAGCCGGAGGAGACCGCCAACACCCTGCGCAAGCACGCCGACGGCCTCACCTGGGTCCACACCGGCGACCTGGGCATCATGGACGAGGAGGGCTACATCTACTTCCGCCAGCGCATCAAGCGCATGATCGTCACCAACGGCTACAACGTCTATCCCTCCCAGCTGGAGAACATTCTGGACGGCCACGAGTACGTGCAGATCAGCTGCGTCATCGGCCTGCCCGATCCCATCAAGATCCAGAAGGTCAAGGCCTTCGTCGTGCTCAAGCCCGGCTACGTGCCCACGGAGTCCTGCAAGCAGGAGCTGCTGGACTACTGCCGCAAGCACATCGCCAAGTACGCCATGCCCTACGACATCGAGTTCCGGGAGGAGCTGCCCAAGACCCTGGTGGGCAAGGTGGCCTACCGCGTCCTGGAGGAAGAGGAGCTGGCGAAGATCGCCGCCGAGAAGGAATAAAACCCTTTGCAGAAGCAAAAATCGTGTCAAGGAAAATTCCTTGACACGATTTTTATTGCAACTGTTTCAGAACCTGGAGCTGCCAATAGGTCGTCTCCCGGTATCGCTCTCCGGCCCGCAGCACCGTGGAGGGGAATCGGGGATAGTTGGGAGAGCAGGGAAAGTGCTGGGTCTCCAGCGCGAAGCCGCTGCGCCGCATGTAACGCACGCCGCCCTTGCCGGGCCGGGGCACGTCCTCCAGGTAGTTCCCGCTGTATAGCTGCAGGCCCGGCTGGGTGGTGACCACCGTCAGGGCAATGCCCGTCTTGGGGCAGTAGGCCAGGGCCGCAGGCGCCGCGTCCGGCCGCAGCACGTAGCAGTGGTCGTAGCCGCCCACCAGCTCCATCTGCTCGCAGGCCGGCTCGCCGACCATGGGCCGCAGGCGGCGGAAGTCCATGGCCCCCTCTGCCGGCAGAAGCTGCCCTGTGGGGCAGGTGTCATCCGCCGTCTCCAGAAACTCATCCGCGGCCAGCTGCAGCAGCTGGCCGTCCACCCGGCCGCTGCGGTGGCCCGCCAGGTTGAAATAGCTGTGGTTGGTCAGGTTCAGCACCGTGTCCGCGTCGCTGACTGCCTCGAAGCGCATGGTCAGCACGTTGCTGTCGTCCAGCGAATAGGTCACTGTGAAGCGCACCGTTCCCGGCAGGCCGTCCTCCCCGTCCGGGCTGGTATAGGTCAGGCGGAGGCAGTCGCTCCCCACCGCGCCGTGGAAGACCCGTTTGCTCAGGCAGCCGTGGAGATGGTTGGGTCCGTCGTTGGGCGTTATGCGGATCAGCTCGTCGTTCAGTGTAAAGGCAGAATCCTTTATCCTGTTGGCATATCGCCCCACCAGGGCGCCCATGTAGGCCGGGTCTGCTTCGTAAGCGGCCAGATCGTCGTACCCCAGCACCACGTCCGTGGGGGTGCCGGTGCGGTCGGGCAGGATCAGGTGGGTCAGGATGCAGCCGTAATCCAGAAACCGGGCCTCCATGCCGTTGGCGTTCTTCAGCGTGTAGCAATGCACGCTCCGGCCGTCGGCGGTGACGCCGTAGGGACTGCTGGCGATCTGCACGGAACCCCTCCCCTCGTTGAAAAAGTGGGTTCATTATACCAATCTTTTGCCAAGTTGTAAACTTTTTTCTTCTTTTGCATTTTCCTCTGTTCACAGCGGAAAAAATAGGCTATAATCTACCCACAACAACAAGAAAACGGAGGTTCCGCAAATGGCAATTATTCACGTTGACAGCAACAGTTTCCAGCAGGAGGTCCTGGAGAGCAAGGAACCCGTACTGGTGGATTTCTGGGCTACCTGGTGCGGCCCCTGCCGGATGGTGGCCCCCGTCCTGGAGGAGATCGCGGCGGAGACCGGATTGAAGATCGCCAAGGTGGACGTGGACGAAAATGGCGAGCTGGCTCAGCAGTACGGCATTATGAGCATCCCCACGCTGATGGTGTTCAAGGATGGCCAGCTGGTCAATAAGGCCATCGGCGCCATGCCCAAGGAGAACATCCTGGCCCTGCTGAAATGATCGACAGATCCGAAACAAACGACCCGATGACCGGGTCGTTTGTTTTACGCAGATGGGAAAAAGCCCTTGCAAAACGCGCCGTCATCTTTTACACTATACACATCTATTACTTGTGAAATCGGGAGGAAACAGATATGCGCCAAACCATCCTTCTGCCCGGCGGCGCCGGGTTTATCGGCTCCCACGTGGCGGCGGAGCTGCTGACACGGGACTATGACGTGGTCATCGTGGACGATCTGTCCAACGCCCGGCCCGACGTCATGGACCGGCTGGAGACCATCACCGGCCGCCGCCCCGTATTCTATCAGGCCGACATGGCCGACCGCGCCGCGTTGGAGCGGGTCTTTGCCGAGCACGCCATCGACGTTGTCATTCACTTTGCCGGCTTCAAGGCGGTGGGAGAGTCGGTACAAAAGCCTGTGGCCTACTACCGCAACAACCTGGACACCACCCTTACCCTGCTGGAGACCATGGCCGTCCACGGCGTGAAGAAGCTGATCTTCAGCTCCTCCGCCACCGTGTACGGCATGGAGAACCCTGTGCCCTACACCGAGGATATGCCCCGGGGCGCCTGCACCAATCCCTACGGCTGGACCAAGTCCATGATCGAGCAGATCCTCGCCGACGCATGCGTGGCCGACCCGGATCTGTCCGTGGTCTGCCTGCGGTACTTCAACCCCGTTGGCGCCCACGAGAGCGGCCTCATCGGCGAGATGCCCAACGGCATCCCCAACAACCTGATGCCCTACATCACCCAGGTGGCCGTGGGTATCCGGAAGGAGCTGTCCGTTTTCGGCGACGACTACCCCACCCCCGACGGCACCGGCGTGCGGGACTTCATCCACGTGGTGGACCTGGCCAAGGGTCACGTGGCGGCGATAAATTATGTAAACTGCCACACAGGCTGGGAGTCCATCAATCTGGGCACCGGCAAGGGCACCAGCGTGCTGGAGCTGGTCCACGCCTTCTCCTCCGTCAACGGCGTGGACGTGCCCTACCGCATCGCCCCCCGCCGCAGCGGCGACCTGGCCTTCTGCTATGCCAACGTGGACAAGGCCAAGCGCCTTCTGGGCTGGCACGCGGAGAAGACCGTGGAGGACATGTGCCGGGACTCCTGGCGCTGGCAGCAGTACGCCGAAAAGCTGTAAGGTTTTCCCATGGACAAGTCCCCTCTTAGCGAAAAGCAGAAAAAACGTCTGGCAGCCGCCGGCGTGGTGATCTTTATCCTCCTGTCCCTCTTCCTCTTCTGGTTCGTGGGCCGTCCCATGATCCGGTTTGCCAGGCAGCCGGAGCTGTTCCGCCAGTGGGTGGATGAACGGGGCGTCTGGGGCAAGGC
>DGHJ01000058.1:17915-33674 GCA_002392625.1 Oscillospiraceae bacterium UBA3851 | reverse complement strand
TGGACTGCACCACGTTTACAAAGCCTACCGGCACGCCGATGATCAGCTCCGGGCGGAGCTTGCCCGCCTCGATCAGCTCATAGAGCCGGATCAGCGCCGTGGGCGCGTTGCCGATGGCGAAGATCAGCGGACGGCCCAGGGCGGCGGCCTTGTCCATGGACGCCACAGCCCGCGTGGTGCCGTTGGCCTTTGCCGCGGCGGCCACGTCCTCGTCGGCCATGAAGCAGAACACCTCGCCGCCGTGTTTGGCCAGCGCCTTTTTGTTGATGCCCGCCTTGCCCATATTGGTGTCGGTGACGATGCATGCGCCATGGCGGATAGCGTCCAGCGCCTTGTTCACCACATCCGGGGAAAAGCACAGGCTGTCGGCATACTCAAAATCCGCCGAGGTGTGGATGACCCGCTTGATGATGGGGGCCAGCCGGGGATCCAGGGGGTGGGGCAGCTCCGACTCGATGATCTCAAAGCTGCGCCGCTCGATCTCCATGGGAGTGACCTGTTCCAGCTCGATGTTCATTCCGTGATTCCCTCCTCCACGATGCGGTAGATGGCCGCCATATCCATGTTCCGGCGCACGGCATCGGCCAGCAGGTCGTACTGCTGCTCCTTATAGGCGGCGTAGTCAAAGGCGGTCAGCTCACTCTCATCCATGTCCTTGCGGCGGCACAGCATGGCCAGCGCCGCCCGGCGGCAGGACTCGGTGTCATAAAAGCCGTGGAGATAGCTGCCCCACACGCTGCCGCTGACGCAGCCGTCGAAGGCGCCGGTCTCCAGCCTCACCAGAGGCTGTGCGCCCTCGTCAAGCATCGTCTCGCCCATGTGGATCTCGTAGCCCTCCAGCTCCGCGCCGGCCAGCTCCCCGCCGATGACGGCGCCCCGGACGCGGGTGCGGTGCTTCTCGGCGGCGAAATCCGTGACCATGGGCAGCAGACCCATGCCCTCCACGCTGCCGCCGCCCTCGGCGCCGCAGCTGTCGGTGATGCGCCGGCCCAGCATCTGGTAGCCGCCGCAGATGCCGCAGACCGGCGCGCCGGCGGCGGCCAGCTTCTTGATGGCGGCCTCCAGGCCGCACTGGCGCAGCCACAGCAGGTCGGATATGGTGCTCTTGGTGCCGGGCAGGATCACCAGATCGGGGCTGCCCAGCTGGCGGGGCGAGGTCACGTACCGCACCCCCACCCCGGTGGTGGCCTCCAGGGCGGAGAAATCGGTGAAGTTGGAGATGCGGGGCAAACGGATCACGGCGATATCCAGCGCGGCGCGGGTCCGGCGGCCGAACCGCTCGGTAAGGCTGTCCTCGTCCTCGATGTCCACCTTCAGATAGGGCAGCACGCCCACCACCGGCTTATGGGTCAGATCCTCCAGCATTTTGAGGCCGGGGCGCAGGATCTCCACGTCGCCCCGGAACTTGTTGATGACGGTGCCCTTCACCAGCCGCCGCTCCTCCTCGTCCAGCAGGGCCACGGTGCCGTAGAGCTGGGCGAACACGCCGCCCCGGTCGATGTCGCCCACCAGCAGCACGGGAGCGTGGACCATTTTGGCAAGGCCCATGTTGACGATGTCGTCGGTTTTGAGGTTGATCTCCGCCGGACTGCCGGCACCCTCGATGACGATGATGTCGTTCTGTGCCGATAGGGTGTTGTAGGCCTCCATGATTTTGGGGATTAGCGTCCGCTTCATGGCAAAATACTCCACCGCCGACATATTCCCCAGCACCTCGCCGTTTACGATGACCTGGGAGCCCACGTCCGTGGTGGGCTTGAGGAGAATGGGATTCATCAGCACCGACGGCTCCACGCCGCAGGCCTCCGCCTGGACCACCTGGGCCCGGCCCATCTCCAGCCCTTCTTTTGTAATAAAGGAGTTGAGGGCCATATTCTGGCTCTTGAAGGGCGCCACCCGGTAGCCGTCCTGCCGGAACACCCGGCAGAGCCCCGCCGCCAGCAGGCTCTTGCCCGCGTTGGACATGGTGCCCTGCACCATAATTACCTTAGCCATGCAGCACCTCCCGCAATGTGTCGATCAGCAGTTGATTTTCCGCCGCCGTCTTGACGCCGATGCGGAAATACTTCTCATCCAGCCCGGTGAAGGTGGAGCCGTCGCGCACCATCAGCCCCCGCTCCAGCAGGGGTTGGCGTATGGGGCGGCTTGCGCGCGCCAGCAGATAGTTGGCCTCGCCGGGATAGACCCGCAGGCCCAAACCGGTTAGTTCCTTTGCCAGATAGCTGCGCTGGGTGGATACGAACCCCCGCGTCTTTTCGATCCATCCCTCCTCCGCCAGCGCGGCGATGCCCGCCCGCTGGGCCACGGTGGATACGCTCCACTGGGCCCCATAGGCGGCGATCCGGTCCAGCAGGACATCATCGGAGCACAGCAGGAAGCCCAGTCGCAGGCCCGCCATGGCGTAGAGCTTGGTGAAGGCCCGCAGAAGCAGCAGATGGGAATTGTCTGTCAGCAGAGGCAGCAGCGTTTCCCCCTCGGTGAATTCGATGAAGCACTCGTCCACCACCAGCACAGTGCCGTTTTCCCCGCACTGGAGGACGATCTCCTCCAGCAGTTCGGGGTCGCACAGCCGCCCGGTGGGGTTGTTAGGGTTGCAAAGAAACACCAGATCCGTGCCCGGTGTGATGGCAGCCAGAAAACCGCTGTCCACGGCAAAGCCGTTCTCCTCCCGCAGCGGGTATTCAGCAATTTCCGCGCCGAAAACGGCGGCGCTCCGGCCGTACTCGGAGAAAGTGGGGGCCACTGTCAGCACCCGGCGGGGCCGGAGGCAGGCGCAGAGGCGGAAAATGAGGTCCGCCGCGCCGTTGCCGCAGAGGACGGTATTTTCCGGCGTGCCGTATCGCTCCGCCAGCGCACGGCGCAGGGCGCGGCACCGGTAGTCGGGATAACGGGCGTCCTGATCGGTGCCCTCCCGGATGGCGCGCACCGCCGATTCCGGCATCCCCAGAGGGTTGGTATTCACGGAGAAGTCCACGCGGATCTCCTGTCCGCCGTAGATATCTCCGCCGTGGTCATAGGGCAGCATACAGACACATCCTCTCCAGCAGCGTCAAAAGCAGCATCAGCCACGCCGTGCCGTAGAGCAGGGCGTGGGAGCGGCGGATGTCCTCCGCCTCGATGGGGCGGAGATCGTCGCCGATATAGGGCTTTTTGTGGACCACGCCGCCGTACACGGCGTCGCCGGCCAGACGGACCCGGAGGGTGCCGGCCATCACCGACTCGGTTTGGGCAGAGTTGGGGCTGGCGTGCTTGCGCCGGTCCCGCCGCCAGATGCGCCAGGCGTTCTTCGCGTCCTTGCGGCAGAGGGCCGCGGCAGCGATCATCAGCAGGGCCGAGAGCCGGGCGGGGATGTAGTTCATCACGTCGTCCAGCCGGGCGGCGCAGGTGCCGAACCGCTCATATCTTTCGTTGCGGTAGCCCACCATGGAGTCCATGGTGTTCACCGCCTTGTAAAAGCAGCCGCCTGCCGGACCCAGCAGCATCATGTAGAAGAGGGGGGCCACCTCGCCGTCGGAGGTGTTCTCCGCCACCGTCTCCACGGCGGCGCGGGTCACGCCCGCCTCGTCCAGCACGGCCGTGTCACGGCCCACGATCATGCCCACGGCCTGCTGGGCCTCCGCCAACGTGCCGGCTTTCAAAACCTCATAGACCCGCAGGCTCTCCACCCGGAGGCTCCGGGCCGCCAGGCACTGCCAGCTCAACAAAGCGCCGATGGCCACATAGCACCAGGGGCTCACCTTCCATGCAAGCCATAGCACGGCAACGGGAATGCCAGCGCAAAGTATCAGCGTACCAATCACCAGCAGCACGCCGCCAAGGCGTTTGTTGGACATGGGATACAGCAGCTTTTCCAGCCCCTCGATCACCTTGCCGTAGTACCGCACCAGATGAGGCCAGCCCTGGGGATCCCCCAGCAGCAGATCCAGTCCGAAGCCCAGCAGCAGAGCCAGCGTATCATAGAGCAGCATAGTCCGCCGCCTTTCTCACAAAGTTTTCCGCAAATGCGGGGTTCGCCGGGAGATACAGATGGGGGAAGCCGGCATACAGTGATTCCGTTGCGTGGACGCATGGCCAGCTCCGCTTGCCCGAAGGCTTGGCGGCTGTAAAGCCGCTGCCGTTGTCCTCGCTGTCATAGTAATGGAATTCATGGGCCCGGATGCTCTCCCCGGTCCGGCACAGGAGGTTGTCCCGCTCCGCCGTCAAGGTCACGTAGCCGAACCGCTGGAGCTTTTTGGTGCCGAAGGCGGCGGCGTGGATCACGCCTGCCATTTCCGCACCGTCCAGCGTGTCGTGGAGATAGAGGAAGCCGCCGCACTCCGCCACGGTGGGCAGTCCCGCCTCCACCGCCCGGCAGATCTCATGCCGGATGGGGTTTCGGGACAGCTCCGCCAGGTGCAGCTCCGGGTAACCTCCCGGCAGGTAAAGGCCCTGCACGTTTTCCGGGAGATGTGCGTCATGGATGGGGCTGAAAAATGCCAGCTCACAGCCAAGCTCTTCCAGCAGGCGCAAATTCTCCTCGTAGAGGAAGCAGAACGCCTCGTCCCGGGCCACGGCGATGCGAACGCCCTTTGCCACGGGAGCCGCCGGCTTCGGCTGCGGAAGATGGGGAGCTTCCGACGCAAGGGCCAGAATGCCGTCCAGATCCAGATACCGCTCCGCCAGTTCTCCCAGCCGGTCCAGCCGCTGCTGGAGATCGGCGATCTCGGCGGCGGTAATGAGTCCCAGATGGCGGCTGCCGATGACGGCCTCCTCCGCACGGGGCAGGAAGCCCAGGGGCTTCACTCCGGCGTCCTCCGCGATTTTGCAAAGGTCCCCATAGAGCATGGGCGAGGCCTGATTGAAGATGACGCCCGCCACGCCGCTGCCCGGCCGGAAATCCCGGAAGCCCCGGATCAGCGCGCCGGCAGAGGTGTACATGCCCCTGACGTTGACGGTGAGGATCACAGGCGTTTGGGTCGCCTTTGCCACATGGTAGGTACTGCAGTCGCCCTGAGGGCCGACGCCGTCATAGTAGCCCATGACGCCCTCCAGCACGGAGAGCTTGTCCGACGCGCCGCCCAACTGGCAGCGCAGCTGCTCCGGCGTGCTGAAAAACGGGTCCAGATTCCGGGCAGGCACGCCGATGACCTCCCGGTGGAACATGGGGTCGATGTAGTCCGGTCCGCACTTGAAGGACCGGACGGCCAGGCCCCGGTTCTTCAGCGCCCGCAGGAGGGCGCAGGTCACGGTGGTCTTGCCGCAGCCGGAGTTGGTTCCGGCGATCAGAACGCGGTCATTCATGGCTTCCGCCTCCGCTGATGACGAAAATGGGGTTCTGGGCCATCATCATGTGGAGCCCCGCCACGGTCTTGGCGGCGGACACCCCCACCTGCACCAGTTCGGCCTCCAGGCCGTGGACGGCAAAGGCCGTCAGCGCAGCCTGGGCGCTCTCCAGCGCAATGGCGTTGACCACGATGCGGGCGCGGGGATTCTTCTCCAGAACAATGTCAAAGACGGCGCTCATCTGACCGCCGCTGCCCCCCACGAACACAGCGTCCGGGGCAGGCAAGTCCCGCAGCGCATCCGGTGCGCCGCCGTGGATGGCCTTCACGTTGCCCAGATGGAAGGCGGCGGCGTTGCGCTCGGTCAATACCACGGCCTCCTCGTTCTTGTCCACGCCGTATACACGGCCGCGGTAGGCCGCCAGCGCCATCTCCACCGTCACCGAGCCGGTGCCGCAGCCCACGTCCCAGCACACGTCAACCGGGCGGATGGCCAGCTTGCTCATGGTAATTGCCCGGATCTCCGCCTTGGTCATGGGCACCTTGCCCCGGATAAACGCCTCGTCCGGGATGCCGCAGCGCACCCGGTCGTCCGGCCAGGGATTCTCGATGAGCAGCACAGCCAGGGAGTCAAAGCTCTCCTCTTTCAGTTGTTCCACAGACATGGTGCAAATGCGCTCGCCCTCCATGCCAAGCCGCTCCCCCACCTGGGCGGTGAGCTCTCCGAAACCGGCCCGGCAAAGGTCGTCCGCCAGCTGGGCGATATTGCCGCCGGTGAGGGCGAAGGTGGCGCTGCTGCGGCGGACGGCGTCCACCAACGCGCCCTCCCGCCCGTGGCAGCTGACAAGGGCAGTATCCTGCCAGGTCCGGCCCAGCCGGGCGGAAAAGTAGTTGAGGGATGAGATGCCCGGCAGGAGGCGCACCTCGCAGTCCGCCAGCTCACGGCACAGCGCCGCCGCGGCGCTGTAGAAGCCCGTGTCGCCGGACACCAGCACCGCGTAGGTCCCCTCGCCATGCTCTTCCAGCACCGGGCGGAGCTTCTCCGCCGTGTAGGCGGGCACCGAGGGCTTCTTCAAATACGCGTAGTCGGCCAGCATACGGGGCGCGCCCAGCAGCACGTCGGCGTTCTCGATGGCCCGCAGGCCCTCCGCCGTCACGGTGTTGGGCCCCATACCGGTCCCTACGATGGTCACCGTTTTCATATCGTTCCCTCCTCGATGCGTCGAAGCCACTCCTCCGCCGTCAGGCCGTCGGCGTCCCTGGGGCGGGCCAGCACCGCTATGGCCATGCCACAGGACCGGGCAGCAGCCAGCTTCTCCGTGAAGCCGCCGGCGGCGCCGGACTCCTTGGTCACCAGAATGTCCGCCCCGGCGGCGCGGAACATGGCCTCGTTCAGCTCCTTTGAAAAGGGACCCTGCATGCAGATGATATGCTTGGCCGGGAAGCCCGCCTGCAGGCACCCCTCCAGTCCCTCCAGGGACGGCAGGACCCGCAGCCAGACACGGTTTTGATAATCCGGTATCTCGCTGAGGGCGCGGGCCTCCTTGGAGCCAAGTGAGGAGAAGATGACACCCGGCTGCCCCTTGATCCAGCCGATGAGCGAGGCCATGTCCGGGAAGGTCAGGCAGCCAGCTTCCATGGCGGAGCGCCGCAGTACCCGCCGGTAGGGGCGGCCCGTGGCGGCGCAGGCGCCCCGGATGCAGCGGCTGACGCCGTCGGCGTAGGGATGGGTGGCGTCCAGCACCAGCCGGGGCTGCTGACGCTCCATCAGCGCGGCCATGGCGGCCTCGTCCAGCCGCTCGGTGTGGACCTGCAGGGAGCCGCCCGGCTCCAGCAGGGATTCGCCGTACTCCGTGGCCACGCAGACCATGGCGGGGATATTTTTTCTTTTCAGCGCCTCCGACAGCTCACGGCCCTCGGTGGTGCCGCCGAACAGCAGAATATCAACCAAGGCGATACCCCCTGGGCGTCACCATCTTCCCGGCGATGACGCGGGTCTGGGAGTTGCCGATAAACACAGTGGTAAACATGTCCACCGCCGTATCGCGCAGCTCGCCCAACGTCAGCACCCGGAAGCTTTCCCCCTCCCGGCCGATCTGCATGGCCAGGCCGCACACCGTTTCGGCCGGCAGCGTCTCCAGCAGGATGTCGCAGGCCCTTTGCAGATAGTCGGTGCGCTTGTGGCTGCCGGGGTTATAGAGGCTCATGCAGAAATCCCCGGCGGCACCGGCGCGCAGCCGCTTTTCGATGGTCTCCCAAGGCGTCAGCAGATCGCTGAGGCTGATGACGGCAAAGTCGTGACCCAGGGGCGCGCCCAGAATGGCGCCGCCGCTGAGAGCAGCCGTCACGCCGGGGATCACACGGATCTCCACGTCGCCATGCTCCCCGGCCAGCTCGTAGATGAGGCCCGCCATGCCGTAGACGCTGCTGTCGCCGCTGCAGACCAGCGCCACGGTCTTGCCGTCTGCCGCCAGCGCCAGTGCCAGAGTGCAGCGCTCCGTCTCGCGGGTCATGCCGGTGTCCCGGTACTCCTTGTCGGGATAATAGGGGCGCACCAGCTCCACGTATTTGCTGTAACCGATGATGATCTCCGCCTCGCGGAGCGCTTCGTCGGCGGCAATTGTCATACCCCGGTAGCTGCCGGGGCCGATTCCCACTACATATAATCTCTTCATTCGCTCTCTCCAAATCTCAGTTCAGGTTCCCGGATGGCAAGGGCTACGGTGACACCGTTGCCGGCCTCCTTTTTGGTCAGCAGCCGTCCGCCGCTGTGCTTCACCGCCGCCCGCTCGCACACGTTGTCCACGCCGGTGGTCTTTTTCACAAAAGCCGAGCCGGTAAAGACGCCCGGTACCGCCGCCAGCTCGTCGGCGGAATAGGTCACCAGCGGCAGACCGTGCTTCCGGCAGAATGCGATAAGGCCCGGCTCATCCGCCTTCAGGTCGATGGTGGCCACTGCCTCCACCGCCGCAGCGTGGCAGCCGTTCTTGCTGAGCGATGCCATCACCGCCTCCTCGATGGCGGCTGCCTCCGTGCCGCGCCGGCAGCCGATGCCCACAGTGACGATCCGGGGCACCAGACGCAGGGCCTCCGCCCTGCCCCGGACCCGGTGGCTCACCAGCACGTCGTAGTCCTCCTCCGCCATCTCCACCTGGGCGGGCGGCGTCCCCGCGATGGGGTACAGGCTCTTGAGGCGGATGGCCTCCCCCGCCAGAAGCCGGGCGGAGATCCACTTGATCCTCTGGGGATTGGCCACAGTCAGTTCCTGGGACCGGGCCCAGCTGTCCACGGCGAAGATCCCGTGGACGTCCGTTGCCGTAGTAATGACCGGCAGGGCGTCCACATGGCGAGCCAGCACAGCCGCCAGCTCATTGGCGCCGCCCAGATGACCGGACAGGATGGGGATGGAAAAGGTGCCCAGCTCGTCCATGACCACCACGGCGGGGTCGTGGACCTTGGTGCGCACGTGGGGCGCGATGGCCCGGACGGCGATGCCCGCCGCGCCGATGAACACCAGGGCGTCGTTTTCGCCGAAGGCCGTCTCCGTCCACCGTGCCAGGCCGCCGCTCTCGCAGCGGCTCAGCGTCAGGCCCTCCACCTTTTCCTGCAGTCTTTGGCCAAGCGCCATGCCGCAGTCGGTGAAGGCGATGGCGGCGATCTTCATTTGCTGGCCTCCCGGAACTCGGTGGAGAAATCCGCCGCATACAGCCGGGACAGGTCATAGTCGCTGCCCAGGCAGTGGCCCACCACGATGAGGGCCGTCTTGCGCACGTGATTCCGCTCCGCCGTGTCATGAAGGTCCGCCACGGTGCAGCGCATGACCTTCTCATCGGGCCAGGTGGCCTTGTAGACGATGGCGGCGGGAGTGTCGGGTGCGTAGCCGCCGGCAATCAGCTCCGCGCTCAACTCGCGCAGCAAGCCGGTGCTGAGGAAGATCACCATGGTAGCGCCGTGGGCGGCGAAGGAGCGGATGCTCTCCCGCTCCGGCACCGGGGTGCGCCCGGCCATGCGGGTAATGATCACCGACTGGCTGACGCCCGGCAGGGTGTACTCCGCCTCCAGCGCCGCGGCAGCGCCGCAGAAGCTGGAAACGCCGGGACACACGTCAAAGTCGATCTTCAGCTCTTTCAGCCGGTCCATCTGTTCCCGGATGGCCCCGTAAAGGCAGGGGTCGCCGGTGTGGAGCCGCACCGTCATCCTGTGCTCCTTCTCCGCCCGCTCCATCTGGGCGATGACCTCCTCCAACGTCATGGTGGCGCTGTTGAAGATCTCGCAGCCGGGCTTGGCGCATTCCAGCAGGGCCGGGTTCACCAGGGACCCGGCGTAGATGATGACGTCCGCCTGCTCCAGATAGTTCTTCCCCCGGATCGTGATAAGATCCGGCGCGCCGCTGCCGGCGCCCACGAAATGAATCATACGGTTATCCTCCAGTTATCCATCAAACGCTCCGCGTTGTCGCTCTCATGCAAAAGGCCGCCCAGATCCTCCCGGTTGGTGAACAGGACGTAACCGATCTCCACGCCGGGGGGCACACGGCGCCGCAGCGTGGCCTCGATGCGCCCGCCCAGCAGGGCGCAGACCTCCTCTTTCAGTCCCGTCTCCTGCAAAAGCTCCAGGGCAGCGTCGGTGGTGACGCACCCGGCGATTTGGCGCAGCAGGGGCGTCTCCGCCCCGCACAGCAGGGCGCAGGTCACCAGCGTCTCCATCCGCCCGTCTCCAGCGGAGGAGTGGGTGTTGGTCTGGCCGATGCCCAGCTTCACCAGCTTGCCGATGTGGCCCACCAGCAAGATCTCCCGGAAGCCGCACTCCACCGCCGCGTCGATGGCGTCGCCGATGAAGTTGGAGCAGCTGACGCACGCCTCCGCCCGGAGGTGCAGCTTGTCCGCAGAGAAGTCCCGGCCGTAGTTCCCCGGCGTCAGCAGCACCCGGCGGCTCCCCTTGGCGGCCAGCTGCCGCAGCTCCAGGGCGATGGTATCAATGAGCGCCTGGTTGCTCATAGGCTCCACGATGCCGGAGGTGCCAAGCACGGAGAGGCCGCCCTCGATGCCCATGCGGGGGTTGAAGGTGCGCTGGGCCAGCTCCCGGCCCGCCGGGATGGAAACGGTGACGGCAATGCCGCCGCTGTAGCCGCAATCGGTGCATATCCGGGACACGTTCTCGGCGATCATACGCCGGGGCGTGGAGTTGATGGCGGCGGCGCCCACCGGCTGGTCCAGGCCCGGCTTGGTCACCCGGCCCACGCCCTCGCCGCCGTCAATGGTTATGCCGCTGTCGATCCGCTCCGCCGCGGCGTAGACCAGCATCCCCGCCGTCACATCCGGGTCGTCGCCGGCGTCCTTCCGCACGGCGCAGGAGGCGCGGCCCGCACCCATGACCGGGTCCAGAATGTCCAGCGTCAGCCGGATGCCCTTGGGCGTGTCCAGCTCCACGGCGGACACCGTCTCCCCCGTCAGCAGCATCTGCGCTGCCGCTTTGGCGGCTCCCGCGGCGCAGGAGCCGGTGGTGTAGCCGCAGCGCAGCAGCTTGCCGTTGATGTTTCTCGTCAGATCCATAAAATAAACCCCCGGCAGCGGCTGCCGGAGGCGGAAATGGGCATAGTAGGGCCCTGATGCTTCCTCCGGTGGCCGCAAAGGAAAGTAAAACGTGGAACCCGGCTGTCACGGTAACGCACTTGCGAGGGAATTTCACCCTGCTTCCCCACTGATTTGTAATTGAATTATAGTCTCCTCCGCCGTCCCTTGTCAAGAGCGGCAAAAAGCCGCGCGGCAGGTGTTCCCCGCTGCGCGGCTTTTACACGTCAGTCCCGCCTATATGTGTGGGTCACACGGCGCAGCTTCCGGGTCAGCGCCGCGTCGATGGCGTCGGGCTTCATGCGCCACTGCCAGTTGCCCTCGGCCGTGCCGGGGGAGTTCATGCGGCTCCAGCCAGGCAGCGCCAGCACGTCCTGCATCTGCATGACGAACAGCTCTGAGGCGGTGGACATGCCGGTGCGGATCATGCCCCAGCACCAGCCCTCCTTGGGCTCAATGTGCATATACTCCTTGGCGTAGCGGATATAGGCCTGGCCCCGGCCGGCTTTCACCCAGCCCCGCACCGTTTCGTTGTCGTGGGTGCCGATGTAGCACACGCTGTGGCTCTGGCAGTTATGCGGTGCATAGCCGGACTCGCCCTGGGGGTCGAAGCCGAACTCCAGGACCTTCATGCCCGGCAGGCCGGAGTCGCGGAGCAGCTTTTCCACCTCCGGCGTGGTGTAGCCCAGGTCCTCAGCGATGAAGCGCAGGTTGGGAAACCAGCCGGTCAGCACGCCCACCAGGTCCATGCCGGGACCGGGCTTCCAATGGCCCCGCTTGGCGGTGGTGTCGCCGTAGGGCACGGCCCAGTAGCTCTCAAAACCCCGGAAATGGTCGATGCGGATCACGTCGTACAGCTTCTGGGCGCCCTCGATGCGGCGGATCCACCAGCCGAAGCCGTCACTCCGCATGGCGTCCCAGTCGTAGAGGGGGTTGCCCCACAGCTGGCCGTCCTCGGTGAAGGCATCCGGCGGCACGCCGGCCACCTCCTTGGGCACGTTCTCCTCGTCCAGCTGGAAGAAGTGGGGGGCGCTCCACACGTCGGCAGAGTCCAGCGCCACGTAGATGGGGATGTCGCCGATAAACTGCACGCCCTTGCTGTGGGCGTAGTCCCGGAGGGCGTTCCACTGGCGGAAGAACAGAAACTGGAGGAAAACCCAGAAGTCCACCTCGTCCCGGTACGCCTCGGCGCAGCGCTTCACCGCCTCGCTCTTGTGGAGGCGGATGTCCTCCTCCGGCCACTCCGTCCAGCTGACCATGCCGAAATGAGTCTTCATGGCCATATAGAGCGCGTAATCCTCCAGCCAGCCGCAATTTTGGCGGCGGAAGGCGGCAATCTCGTCCGCCAGCTTTTCGCTGCGGGCAAAGGCGCGGCGCAGCACCGTGAAGCGGTTTTCATAGATCTTGCCGTAGTCCACCCGCTGGGGATCATCCCCCCAGTCGACGCCCTCCAGCCCGGCGCGTTTCAGCAGGCCTTCCCGCACCAGCAGGTCCAGGTCGATGTAATAGGGGTTGCCGGCGAAGGTGGAAAAGGCGGAATAGGGGCTGTCGCCATAGCTGGTGGGACCCAGGGGCAGCAGCTGCCAGTAGGTCTGGCCGGAGGCGCGCAGGAAGTCCACGAACCGGTAGGCGCTCTTGCCCATGGTGCCGATGCCGTAGGGGGACGGCAGGGAGCTCATGGGCATCAGGATGCCGCTTTTGCGCATATCTTTCACTCTTTTCTCTCTATCTCCCCTGCCCGCGGGCAGGTACGGTCCCAGTTTACCAAGTCGCCGGGCAATTGTCAACGATAGGCATGCGGTGAGAATTGACTTCCCGGCCGGGAAATGGTAACATATTTGGCAGAATCGAAACGCCAACGTGCTTTGAGGAGGAATCGATATGGGTATCCTGCTGATCCACAACATCGGCCTGCTGGCCACCCCCCTGGGCAATTCAGCCCGCCGCGGCGCAGACCAGGGCACGATCCAGCTGCGGAAAAACGCCTGGGTCCTGATGAACGACGGCGTTATCGTGGGCGTGGGCGACGGCCCGCTCCCCGATCTCTCCGGCTATTTCGTGCCCATGCTGGACGCCAAGGGCCACCTGGCCACGCCGGGTCTGGTGGACGCCCACACCCACCTGGTCTTCGGCGGCTGGCGGCAGAACGAGCTGGCGCAAAAGCTCCACGGCGCCACCTATCTGGATATCCTGGCCCAGGGCGGCGGCATCCTCTCCACCGTCACCGCCACGCGGCAGGCCACGGAGGAGGAGCTTTTTGAAAAGGCCCGCGCCGCACTGGACGAGATGATGTTCATGGGCGTCACCACGGCGGAGGCCAAGAGCGGCTACGGCCTGGACATGGAGACGGAGCTGAAGCAGCTGCGGGTGATCCGCAGGCTGGGTGAGGAGCACCCCCTGGACGTGGCCGCCACCTTCCTGGGGGGCCACGCCGTGCCCGCCGAGTATAAGAACGACCGGGAGGGCTATTTACGCCTGGTGTGCCGGGAGGTGATCCCCGCCGTGGCCGGGGAGAAGCTGGCCACCTTCTGCGACGTGTTCTGCGAGAGCGGCGTCTTCTCTGCCCCGGAGTCCCGCCGGATCCTGGAGGCGGGCAAGCGGTACGGCCTGATCCCCAAGATCCACGCCGACGAGATCGAGCCCATCGGCGGCTCGCAGCTGACCGAGGTGGTGGGCGCCATCTCCGCCGAGCACCTGATCGTCTGTCCCCCGGACGGCATCGCCGCCATGGCCAGGGCCGGCACGGTGGCCTGCTGTCTGCCCGCCACCAGCTTCTATCTGGGGTCCACCTACGCTCCGGCGCGGGACATGGTGAACGCCGGCGTGGCCGTGGCCATGGCCTCGGACTTCAACCCCGGCTCCTGCCCCAGCCTCAATCTCCAGTTCGTCATGAACCTGGGCTGTCTCAAGTATAAGCTGACGCCGGAGGAGGTGCTGACCGCCGTCACCCTCAACGGCGCCGCCGCCATCGGCATGGCGGACAAGGTGGGCTCCGTGGAGGTAGGCAAGCAGGGCGACCTGGTGATCTGGGACGCGCCGGATCTGGACTATATCTGCTACCGCATGGGCAGCAACCTGGCCAAGACTGTGGTCAAAAAAGGCGAGATCGTGAAAAACGCGGTATAAAGCTTCAAACGAAAGCTGTAAAAATCATCACTGCCACGGCTCCGCAGCAGCGGACCCGTGGCAGTGATTCTTTGACAAGGCAGGGGCGTATCGTACCTGTTGTACGATAGCCGGTTGAGAACTCACGACAGGAGCGTGAGGCTCCATGTTTGGTACAAACTGGACGACGATGCGCTCCAGTAGACGTTGGAGCCGTTGGATGAAGCGGCAGCGGATAGGTAAAGGTCATAATTAGCACATACAATCAGGATCGTAGCTTTTATTGCCTATCTCAATGGAACTAACGTGGTTCTGTATATAGGCCTCCTTTGCATCCAGCCAGCTATTGAAGCTGAGTCCTACGCCATCCTCGCCGACGTAGTAAGAAAGCTCACGGAGATACCCGGCAATGGACGGCTTGGATTTGTCAATACCATAGGGACCGTCGTGCTCAAAATACCAGCCAAAGAGGAAAGCAACAGAGCCGTGATCGCCGGGGTTGAGATGGCTGAAGTCCAGCGTGACTGTTTCCCTGTGATATTGCAGCTGTTCCTCCGGTGTCCGATGGCCGTCTGCGGCATTGGCGAAAATGTCGAGGGACGCCAGCTCCTCCTCTGAAAATCTCTTTTCATAACCACGGCTCGCCGTTTCGTTGATTATCAAGCAGCTGCCCTCTTTGATGCCGCAGAAACCCATGTCGGAGTCTCTATAGACAAGATCGCTTCCGGGATTCTCATCGTCGATCTCGTAGACCAGGAAAACCGGATATCCGTTCACACCGTAGGTGTCGTAGGTTGGCGTCAGCCCGTTTTCCTGGTGATATTTATAATCATCGCCCATGTCCGCGTTTACAATTACAGCGTCGCCCTTTTTGAAAAAAGAAAATGTGTCCAGTTTGATACGCTGGGAGGGCATGGGCTTGGAGTTATCTGATGGAGCCGAATAGATCCGGGTCTGCGGATAGTTGTGGGTTGGATCCAGCGGATTATCCACTACCGGCGAATTTCCCCGCAGGTGGAACACGTCCGTCGTCGCGAAGACGCCCACGATGATGGCCAGGCACGCCGCCGCTGCCAGAATCATCTGCCAGGGCTTCGACAAGAGGCGCCGCTTGAGCTCACGGCGGCTTTCTTCCATGCACTCCTCCACGTAGGCAATATCCACGTGGTTCAGCGCACGGTGGAAGGTTTCCTCGTTCATGATAAAACTCCTTTCCGCTGCAGCTCGCGTTTCAGCGCCTGCAGCATTCCGGCCAGCTCCTTGTAGACGCTTGATTCGCTGACGTGCAGATGGGCAGCAATGTCCCTGACGCTCTCAGCAAACCAGAAGCGGGCCATAAAAATGTATCGTCGCCGGGCGGAAAGGCCGCCGAGAAAGGCGTTGATCGCCGCCCCCAGCTCCCGCTCGTCCAGTGCCTCGGACACCGGATCGGCGGAGGAGAACAAATCCCCGCATTCCTCTATGGAGACCGTCAGCTCCGAGGGGATGCGTTTTTGGCGATGCTCGGCAAAGTAGCGGTTGATCGCGATATGCCGGGCCAGCGTGGACAGATACGCCCCCAGCAGCCTGGGTCTGTCCGGGGGAATCGAATTCCAGGCCGCCAGATACGTATCGTTTTTGCACTCCTCGCACGCCTCCGGGTCGTGAAGGATGCTTCGGGCCAATCGCAGGAGCTGCTTGCCGTATTTCTCATCCGCCTTCCGGATGGCGGACTCGTCCCGGCTCCAAAACAGCTCGACGATCAGATCGTCCTGAGACGGTGCGTTCTTCGTTTGGCGGGGTCCCATCGTGACCCTCCTTTCCGCGTAGAGAGCTCTCTACTT
>DGHJ01000058.1:17173-17792 GCA_002392625.1 Oscillospiraceae bacterium UBA3851 | reverse complement strand
GAAAAAGAAGGGCGTGTTGCAAAATGCACATTCCTGTCATTGCGAGGCCCCAGCGGGGCCGTGGCAATCCGTTTCTCCCACAATAGGGAGCGGATTCCCACACCGGTGACATCGGTCACCGGTTCGGAATGACGGCTGCAGCGCATTTTGCAACACGCCCTTCTCTTCACTTGAGATGGCGATCATTGGCGCGAATCAGCTTCCTTGCGGAGCGTGCCCCGGAAGGACGGCCTTTTCGTCCACGATTTGTCCCGTTACCAGCCCAGCTTGGTCATGGCACGGTCCACCGCGTCGATGACCAGATCCACTTCCTCCTCCTTGGTGATCAGCGGGGGGATGAAGCGCAGGACGTTGCCGGCGGTGCAGTTGATGAGCACGTTGCTGTCCTGGAAGCACAGGTCCACCACGGGACTGCCGTTCTCCTTGGTCAGCTCAATGCCGTTGATGAGGCCCATGCCGCGGATCTCCTTGACGGCGGCGGGGTGATTCTTCTCGATGACCTCATGGGCACGGCGGCGGAAATACTCGCCCACGCGGGCGCAATTGTCCAGCACGCCCTCGTTGAGCATCACGTCCAGGGTGGTCATGGCCAGCGCGCAGGCCAGGGGGCCGCCGGCGA
>DGHJ01000058.1:7902-17074 GCA_002392625.1 Oscillospiraceae bacterium UBA3851 | reverse complement strand
CGGCGATGGGCACGCCGGAGCCCAGGGCCTTGGCCATGGAGCAGCAATCCGGCTCCACGCCGTAGTTCTGATGGGCGAACAGCTTGCCGGTGCGGCCGGAGCCGACCTGCACCTCGTCGAACATCAGCAGGATGCCGCGCTCGTCGCACAGCTCACGCAGGCCCTTTAGGAACGCAGGATCCGCCGGGCGCACGCCGCCCTCGCCCTGGACGGGCTCGGTGAGAATGGCGCAGACGTACTCATCCATCAGCATCTTGACGGACTCCAGGTTGTTGAACTCGGCATAGCGGAAGCCGTCGGGCAGGGGCTCGAAGTAGCGGTGCACGCCGTACTGGCCGGTGGCGGTGCAGGTGGCCAGGGTACGGCCGTGGAAGGAGTTCTTCATGGTAATCACCACGTAGCGCTCAGGATGGCCGTGGTCCTTGGCGTACTTGCGGGCCAGCTTGATCTGGCCCTCGTTGGCCTCGGCGCCGGAGTTGGCGAACAGGACCCGGTCAAAGCAGCTGTTCTCCACGATCATCTTGGCCGTCTGCACGGCGGGCTCGTTGTAGTAATAGTTGGAGCAGTGAAGGATGGTCTCCGCACGCTCACGCAGGCACTCCTGGATGCGGGGATGGCAGTGGCCCAGGCCGTTGACGGCGATGCCGCCCACGAAGTCCAGATACTTGTTGCCGTCCTTGTCAAAGACGTACACACCCTCGCCGCGCTCCATGGAGATGGGCATACGCACATGGTTGGGATAGAGATATTTGTCACCGTTCTCGATGACTTCCGCGTTGGTCTTGAACTTCTCGATCATGGGGGATCCTCCTCTGATTTCTTACTGATTTCTTATTTGATTCCCACGCTGGGACCCGTTGTTCCGATCACAGTGCCGAATTCCTCGCCCAGCGCCTCGTGGAGCAGGCTGTGGGGCATACGGCCGTCGATGATATGTACGCTGCCCACGCCCTCGGCAATGGCCTGGACGCAGCAGTCGATCTTGGGGATCATGCCGCCGGCGATGGTGCCCCGCTCCTTCAGCATGGGCACGTCCGCCACGTTCAGATAACCGATCACGTCCCGCAGCTTGATGTCGTTGCACAGACCCTCGATATCCGTCAGCAGCACCAGCTTCTCGGCGCCCAGGGCGGAGGCCAGCTTGCCGGCCGCCGTGTCGCCGTTGATGTTGTAGGTGTGGCCCTTGCCGTCCGTTCCCACGGGAGCTACCACCGGGATGAACCCGGCATCCAGCACCGCGTGGACGGCAGAGGCGTCCACGTAGTCGATGTCGCCCACGAAGCCCAGCGCCTCGTCCCGCTGATGGCAGTGGTAGATATCGCCGCTGACGCCGGACAAACCCACGGCGCAGCCGCCCGCAGCGTTGATGCGGCCCACCAGTTCCGTGTTCACCTGGCCCACCAGCACCATCTCCACCACGCGCATGGTATCCTCCGACGTGTGGCGCAGACCGTTGATGAACCGGGTGGGGATCTGCAGCTTATCCAGCATGGCGTTGATGCCGGGGCCGCCGCCGTGGGACAGCACCACCTTGGCGCCCAGACGGTGCAGCAGGGCGATATCCCGCACCACCGCGTCCTTCAGCTCCTCGTTGATCATGGCGTTGCCGCCGTACTTGACCACGATGACCTTGCCGGCGTACTTCTGCAGAGCGGGGACCGTCTCCAGCAGGACCTCCACCCTCTTATCCATTTCCACCATGGGCCGCCTCCTCAGGTGCGGTAGTCGCCGTTGATCTTGACGTAGTCGTACGTCAGATCACAGCCCCAGGCCTTGGCGCAGCCGTCGCCCTGATAAAAGCGGACGATGACGGTGATGTCGTGCTCGGTCAGGACCTTCTTGGCCAGCTCCTCGCTGAAATTGGTGCCGAAGCCGCCCTCCATCACCTGGACCTCGCCGGCGGCGCTGCGGATGATGCAGTCGGCGCGGGTGGGGTCCACGTCGGCGCCGGAGTAGCCGGCGGCGGCCATGATGCGGCCCCAGTTGGCGTCACGGCCGAAGACGGCGGCCTTGAACAGCGTAGAGCCGGCGATAGAGCGGGCCACCAGACGGGCGTCATGCTCGGTGGGAAGGCCGCAGGCCTCCACCTCGATGAGGTGGGTGGCGCCCTCGCCGTCAGAGGCGATGCGGCGGGCCATGTCGATGCAGATCTCCTCCACCAGGGCGGCCATGGCGGCCTTGTCCTCCTCCGTGCGGACGGCGACGCCGGAGGCGCCGTTGGCCAGCAGGAAGATGGAGTCATTGGTAGAGGTATCGCCGTCCACCGTGCACATGTTGAAGCTCTTCTCCACCGCGGCAGACAGCATCTTCTGCAGATCGCCGGCCTCAGCGGCGGCGTCGGTGGTCACGTAGACCAGCAGCGTGGCCATGTTGGGGTGGATCATGCCGGAGCCCTTGCCCATGGCGCCGATGTGCACCGTGCCGCCGGACAGCTCCAGCTCATAGGCGCACTCCTTGCGGACGGTGTCCGTGGTCATGATGGCCCAGGCAGCGTCGCTGCCCTTGTCGCGGGACATGTTGGGCACGATGCGGCGCACGCCGTCGATGACCTTGTCCACCGGCAGGCGCTGGCCGATGACGCCGGTGGAGCAGACAAACACCTCGTCCTTCTCCAGACCCAGCTGCTTTTCCGCCTCAGCCTGCACAGCCTTGGCGTCCAGGATGCCCTGCTCGCCGGTGGCGGCATTGGCGTTGCCGCTGTTGATGACGATGGCGCGGGCCTTGCCCTTCTTCAGGATCTCGCGGCCCAGCAGCACGGGGGCCGCGCAGAACTTATTGGTGGTGAAGCACGCGGCGCAGGTGGCCGGATACTCAGAGTACAGCACGGCCACGTCCGGCTTTTCGGTCCTGCGGCTCTTGATGCCGGTATAGACGGCGCCTGCCGTATAGCCCAGCGGCGTGGTGACGCCGCCCTCGATCTTTGTCAGTTTCATCATTCAAACCCCTCCTCTGCGGTGTTGAATCAAGGATACATGGCGGGGAACATCAGGCCCGTGGTCTCCGGGATGCCCATGATCAGGTTCATGTTCTGGATGGCCTGGCCGGCGGCGCCCTTGCCGATGTTGTCGATCACGGAGGTGACGATCAGCCGGTGGGTGCGCTTGTCAAAGGTGGGAGTCATGGCGCAGAAGTTGGTGCCGTACACCCACTTGGTCTGCACGGGCTGGCTGGCGGGATAGACCTGCACGAAGGGCTCGTCCTGATAGGCCTCGCTGTACATGGCGTAGAGCTCGTCGTTGGTGTAGTCCCGGTCCATGGTGGCGTAGATCGTGACCTCGATGCCGCGCACTTGGGGCAGCAGATGGGGCTGGAAGTTGATGAACTGCCAGGTTTCGGGCTTCATCAGGTCCTTGCCGGTCAGGTAGGCGATGTTCTGCTCGATCTCCGGCGTGTGGCGGTGGCCGCCGCCCAGGGCATAGGCGCAGAAGTTGTTCTCCGCCTCGGTGAGAATCTTGTTCAGAGCAGGGCGGCGTCCGGCGCCGGTGTAGCCGCTCTTGGCGTCCACGATAATGGTATTCTCCACAATGTGACCCGTCTTCAGTGCAGGCATCAGGCCCAGAGTGGTGGCGGTGGGATAGCAGCCGGGGTTGGCGATAAGGCTCTTGCCCTTGGCCAGCTCGCGCATGACCTCCGGGATGCAGTACACCGCCTCGTGGGTCATCTGGGGATCGGGGTGCTTCTGGCCGTACCATTTCTCCCAGACGTTCACGTCGCGGAAGCGGATATCCGCGCCGATGTCGATGATCTTTTTGCCGGCGTCCAGCACGATTTTCGCCCAGCGGGGCACCTCGCCGGAGGGCACCTGGATCAGCACCACGTCGCTCTCCTCCGCGGCGGCGCGCACGTTCTCCTCCGTCAGATCCTGGATGACCTGATCGTAGAAGCCCCGCAGAGCCGGGTGATGGGCCGAGATCTTGTCGCCGACTCCATAGGAATCCAGCACGCTGACCAGCTTCCCCTCAGGATGCGCCACCATCATGCGCAATACTTCTCCGCAGACATAGCCCACGGCGCCAATGGCAGAATAACGAATCACGCTTGTCTCCTCCTCTTTTCTTCTGTGTCCGCCCCGCAGCAGACCGTTCACACGCTGCCCGCGCGGCGGCACGTTGCCTATCATCATATCGGAAATCCGCACGCGGATTTCCATTTATGAACACAGGTCGCGCTTCGGGCACGTTTTCATGCCCACGCCGAGATATTATAGCACAACTTCCCATTTCTGAAAACCCCCTATCGCACCGAAACCGGGGGAAAATTCACTAATTTTCCCGGCGCTCTTCCGCTGTTTGCGCCGCGTCTGCAAGCCAGGAAAAAGCAAAGTGAAAATCCTGCCGACATTCGTCGACAGGATTTTCACTTTGGAGCTACTGGCCGGATTCGAACCGGCGACCTGCTGATTACGAATCAGCTGCTCTACCAGCTGAGCCACAGTAGCATATTCTCATTTCGGCGTTTCGGCCGCCCCCAAAAGCAGCTTGATTATTTTACCATTCTTTTTCCCGTTCGTCAACTGTAAATTCCTACTTATACCTGCCATTTTCAGTAATTATACATAACGTAATCATGGCGGCACGATCCGGCCGCAAGGGGGCAAAAAGTTCCCATCCTCCGAAAACAGTTCCTCTTTACTTCGGCAAAACGGCTGGGTGAAAAAAACGGCTCCCCGCGGAGAACGAACCCCCTTTTCTTCACTTTTCCGGGCCAAAAGCGCCGATCTCCGACTCCGCCATAATTTGACATAATTTTTTGTCAAATAAACGTCTACAAAAAGTTATCCACACTTTCCACAAAGTTTTCCACACTTCTTAAAGCGTTGGTATAAAAGGGATTTTCGGTTTTCTTCCGAAAACCGCAAAATCCGCAAACCCACATTTCACCACCTTTACACCGTCCCTTTTTTATTTACATAACAACATCACACTGTCTTTTTCGTTTTTTTCGGCCTGTTTTTTTGCCCCGGAGCGGTTGACACGAAAAAAGGTGCGGGAATGTGTCCCGCACCTTTTTTCGTCACATATTCTCCCCCAGGTCCATGGTGGCCCAGGCGTTGAGGTCCAGCCCCGCCGTGTGGCCCGCCAGATACTCATAGTAGCCCTGGGCGCCGATCATGGCGCCGTTGTCGCCGCACCAGCGCAGGGGCGGCAGATAGAGCTTGACGCCGGCGCGGGCACAGGCCGCTTCCAGATCCGCGCGGATGATGGAGTTGGCGGCCACGCCGCCGGCAGCCACCAGTTTGGTGCGGCCCGTCAGCTCCACGGCCCGCATGGCACGGGGCACCAGCTCGTCGCTGACGGCCTGTGTAAAGTCCCGCGCCAAAGCAGCGGCGTCCAGCGCCTCACCCTTTTGCGCCGCGTTATGGGCCAGATTCACCACCGCCGTCTTCAGGCCGGAAAAGCTCATGTCCAGCTGGGCGCCGTCCACGTAGGCGCGTGGCAGAACGTACCTGCCGCCTGCCGACTGCCGTGCCAGCTCGTCCATGGGCCTGCCGCCGGGATAGGGCAGGCCCAGGACGCGGGCGGCCTTGTCGAAGCATTCCCCCGCCGCGTCGTCCCGTGTGGCGCCCAGGATCTCCATGTCGGTGTAGTCCCGCACGTCCACGATGAGGGTGTTGCCGCCGGAGATGGCCAGGGCCAGGAAGGGCGGGGTCAGATCGGGAAAGGCCAGATAGTTGGCGGCGATGTGGCCCCGGATATGGTGCACCGGGATCAGCGGCACCCCCAGGGCGTATGCCACGGATTTGGCAAAGCTGACGCCCACCAGCACCGCGCCGATGAGGCCGGGCGCGTAGGTGACGGCCACGGCGTCCACGTCTTTTTTCGTGATCCCCGCGTCGGAAAGCGCTTGATCGGTGAGGCCGGCGATGGCCTCCACGTGCTTGCGGGAGGCGATCTCCGGCACCACGCCGCCGTATAGAGCGTGCATGTCCGCCTGGGACAAAATGGCGTCGGACAGCACCGTGCGTCCATCCCGCACCACCGCCACGGCGGTCTCGTCGCAGGAGGATTCAAAAGCCAATATGTTCATTCCGTGTCACTCCTCCCAGGGGTGTTTTTCCGGCATCCCCATGGAAGGGTCCCAGGGGATGCGGATAAAGCGCTGGAACAGCTTCGCCGGGAGACGGCCGCGGTAGGCGTTCTCATGGGCGGCCATCAGCGCCGCCTCGTCCACCGCGCCCTCCGCCAGGTACAGCGCGTGATAGATCACGCCGAACACCGACGCCAGATAGCCAGCCTGCCGGGCGCCGCAGCGCTCATAAAAGGCCATGCGCCGCGCCGCCATGTCCGGGTCGGGTGCATATTCCGGCACCTCGGACTCGCCGAAGATGACGCAGCCCCGCTCCGCCTTCACCAGCTCGGCGATCATCGCCGCGCCCAGACCGCCGTTGCGGTGCTCCGGCGCCACGCAGAGGTAGTCGAACAGCTTCCAGCCTGGGGCACAGTCCAACAAGAGGGCCTCGCCCAGGATCTCCGCGCCCTCCACCAGCCCATAGGTCCGGTAGATCCCCTGGTGCGCCATCTCCTGCATGGCCCGCAGAGGCCGCAGCTCGGAGGCCGGAAAGGCGGGGATCAGATGCCGGCGGTAGACCTCCTCCAATTCCTTATCGTTCAGCAGACGGATTTCCATTCTCATCCTCCCCATACTCGTATTCCTTCGTCATGATCAGGGCGTCCTCCGTGGGCAGATCGTAATAGTTCCGCCGGCGCCCCGCCTCCGCAAAGCCGAAGCTCTGATAGAGGGCGATAGCGGCGGTGTTGGAGGGCCGCACCTCCAGCGTGAGAAACGCCAGTCGGTTGCCCTGGGCAAACCGGTCGAACACGGCGATCAGCTGCCCGGCCACGCCCCGGCGGCGGTATTCCGGGAACACCGCCACGTTGGTGATATACCCCTCGTCGGCCATGACCAGCAGCCCGGCGTAGCCCACCACCTTCTCGGTGACAGGCTCCAGCGCCACCAGGAAGGCGGCGCACTGGTTGTCCATCTCCTCGGCCAGCATGGCGCGGGACCAGGGCCGGGAGAAGCAGATCTTCTCCAGCCGGGCCAGCTCGTCCAGATGGTCCGGGTGCATGGGCACCACTTTGACTTGCATTTTCTCCATATTTTATCCCTTCGCCTCCAGCCAGTTGCGCCCGGCGTGAGCATCGGACCGCAGGGGCACCGCCAGATGGGTCACCTGCTCCATCTCCTCAGTCAAGAGCTTCATCACCGTGTCCCGCTCCGCCTCCGGGCACTCCACGATCAGCTCGTCGTGGACCTGCATGATGAGCCGGGCGCGCAGGCCCTCCGTTTTCAAACGGTGATAGACCCGCACCATGGCCAGCTTGATGATGTCGGCGGCGGTGCCCTGGATGGGCATGTTCAGCGCCACCCGCTCGCCGAAGGAGCGCATGTTGAAGTTGGAGGACTTCAGCTCCGGCAGAGCGCGGCGGCGGTGCCACAGCGTCTCCACGTAGCCCCGCTCCCTGGCCTGCTCCACCACGTCGGTCATATATTGCCGCACACCCTGATAGGTGTCGAAGTACCTCTCCATATAGTCCCTGGCCTCCGCCACCGTGACGCCGATATCCCGGCTCAGAGAAAAGGCGGAGATGCCGTACACGATGCCGAAATTCACCGCCTTGGCGCTGCGGCGCATGTCGGCCGTCACCTGCTCCGGCGCCACGTGGAAAACGCGGGCGGCGGTGACGGTGTGGAAATCCGCCCCCTGTAAAAAGGCCTGCTGCATAACGGTGTCCCCGGCCATGTGGGCCAGCAGCCGCAGCTCGATCTGGGAGTAGTCGGCGTCCACCAGGACGCAGCCCTCCTCGGCGGTGAACAGCCGGCGGATCTGGCTGCCCAGCTCCGTACGGGTGGGGATGTTCTGGAGATTGGGCTCCGTGGAGCTGAGCCGCCCCGTGGCGGTGACCGTCATCTGGAAGCTGGTGCGCACCCGCCCGTCCGGGTCGAGAGCCTTCAAAAGGCCGTCGGCATAGGTGGACTTGAGCTTGGCGTACTGCCGGTAGGTCAGGATCTTATCCACAATGGGGGCGTCATAGCGCAAATTCTCCAGCACGTCGGCGCTGGTGGACCAGCCGGTCTTGGTTTTCTTCCCGTGGGGCAGCTGCAGATCTTCAAAAAGCACCTTGCCCAGCTGCCTGGGGGAGTTGATGTTGAATTCCCCGCCGGCCAGGTCGTAGATCTCCCGCTCCAGTCTGTCGATCTCCCCCTGGAGCCAATCGCCGAAGGCGGCCAGCGCCCTGCCGTCGCACCGCATGCCCGCCGTCTCCATGTCTGCCAGCACGCGGCACAGGGGCAGCTCCACCTCCGTAAAGAGGCGCCACATGTCCAGCTCGCGCAGCCGCGGCTCCTGGTATTCCCGCAGGGCGGCCACGGCGCTGCATCGGCTGTCCAGCGCGGCCTCCGCCATGGCGGGGTCACCCAGGGGGGTGAAGTCGGAGGCGTCCAGATGGCTCTGGCCCGCCACCTCCTCGTTGTAGTAGCTCATGAACAGCCGCTCGATATCAAATCCGGCGGCGGTGGCGTCCAGCAGGTAGCCGCCCAGGGCCGTGTCAAAGGTGAAGCCATCCGGATCCACGCCCCGCTCCAGCAGAGCACGCATCAGGTCCTTCACGTTGTGGGCCGTCTTGCGGACGTCGGCAGCGAACAGGGCGGAGAGCAGGCCGTCCCAGTCGCCGTCATAGCGGCTCTCGATGAGGTTGGCGGTGAGGGAGGTCCGCTCCCCCGTGTCACATTCCACGGCGATAGCACAAAGGTCCGGCAGGGCAAAAACGGTCACGTTCTCCGCCCCGCGCCAAAGGGTCAGCAGTTCCTGCGCACGGACCGGGTCGGTGACGTTCTCCACGGTGACTTCGCAGTCCGTGTCCCGCTCCACCGTGTCGTGGGGCGGCGTCAGGCGGTACTTGTCGATGAGTTTCTTGAACTCCAGACGCAGGAAGATGTCATACAGCTCCGGCTTGAAGGGCTTGCGCAGATTGTCCTCCGGTGAAAACTCCAGCGGCGCGTCGGTGACGATGGTGGCCAGCCAGTAGGAGTGGCGGGCGCTCTGCTCCCCCTCGGTGAGCTTCTTGATGACACCCGGCTTGGCATGGAGAGCAGGCAGGTCGGCGTAGATGGTATCGATGCTCTGATATTCCTGCACCAGTGCCATGGCGGTCTTCTCGCCCACGCCGGG
>DGHJ01000058.1:0-7844 GCA_002392625.1 Oscillospiraceae bacterium UBA3851 | reverse complement strand
ACGCCGGGGATGTTGTCGGAGGTATCCCCCATCAGGGCCTTCAGGTCGATCATATGGACGGGGTCGAAGCCGTACTCCGCCCGGAAGGTCTCAGGGGTCATGTCCCTGGTGGTGGTCTGCCCCATGCGGGTGGATACCAGCTTGACCTTGGTGTGCTCGGTCACCAGCTGGAGGCTGTCCTTGTCGCCGGTAACGGCCACGCACTCCCAGCCCTCCGATTCGCAGCGGCGGGAGATGGTGCCGATCAGGTCGTCAGCCTCCCAGCCGGCCAGCTCGTAGCGGGGGATGGACATGGCGTCCAGCACCTGCTTGAGCACCGGCATCTGCATGGCCAGCTCCTCCGGCATGGGCTTGCGGGTGGCCTTATAGGTCGCATCCGCCTGATGGCGGAAGGTGGGCTCCCGCCGATCAAAGGTGACGCACAGCGCCTCCGGCTGCTCCTCGTCCACCAGCCTCTGCAGCGTGGTGAGGAAGCCCAGCACGGCGTGGGTATACAGCCCCTCCCGCGTGGTGAGGGGGCGGATGCCGTAAAAGGCCCGGTTGATGATGCTGTTGCCGTCGAGAACCATGAGCTTCAAGGGTGATCCCTCCCGGTATCAGATTTGCATAGTTAATATATTATAGTACATTTTTCCCGGCAAGACAACCGGAAACTCACCATTTTGCCCTTGACATGCGCCGCCGGTGTGATAGACTATCCCGTGGCCGCTTTTTTTCGACAATTTGGCGGCAGAGGAGGCTGCACAGGATGCTGGAATCATTTTTCACTGTGGGGCGCTGCGTCCTGCAGCTGTTTCTCATGGGGGCCGTGGGCTTCCTGGCGGGGAAAACCAAGCTGATGGACGAGAGGTCCACCGTGGGCATGACCAATCTGCTGCTGTATATCTGCACGCCGATGATGATGGTGGTGGCCTTCCAGGCCGCGCCCTCCGACGGGGGCATGCGCGGCTTCTGCATTGCGGCGGGACTGGCGGTGCTGATCCACGCCATCATGATCCCCGTGACCCATCTGGTGATCCGGCAGGAGGACCGCCGCCAGGAAACGGTCTTTCGCCTCTCCTCCATTCTGAGCAACACCGGTTTCATGGCTCTGCCGCTGCAGATGGCCCTCCTGGGCACCGTCGGCGTGTTCTACGGCTCGGCCTACAACGCCGTGTTCAACCTCATCGCCTGGACCTACGGGCTGTGGATGATCACCGGCGGCAGCGCCAAGCCGTCCCTGAAGCAGCTTCTCAGCCCCGGTCTTCTGGGCGTGGTGGCAGCGCTGGCCCTGTTCCTCTCTGGGATCCGGGTGCCGGAGCTGCTGATGACTCCCCTGACCCACCTGGGCAACCTGACCATTCCGCTGCCCATGATCGTCATCGGCTACCAGCTGTCCCAGGCGGATCTGGGCGCCGTGCTGCGCAAGCGGGGGCTGTGGCTTTCCACACTGCTGCGGCTGCTGGTCTTCCCCGCCGTGTCCCTGGCGCTGATGCTGGCCCTGCGGATCGACCGCACCGTCCTGCTGGCGCTGATGATCGCCGTGTCCGCCCCGTCGGCCGCCATCGTCAACATGTTCGCTGTGCGCTACGGCGGCGACTCGGAGCTGTCCTCCGCCACCGTGGTCACCCACACCCTGTTCTCCGCCGTCACCATGTCGCTGATGGTTGGACTGGCCATGGCACTGACACAGTAACGCAACGCAATAAAATGCCTCCGCGGATCGGCCGATCCGCGGAGGTATTTTTCATTCAGTCCTCCGTGGTCTCCGGAGGCTCGTCGGTCAGGGGCTGGCTGATATCCACAGCCCCAAAGGTGCCGCGCATCTCGCCGTCGATAAGGATCTGGACGGCGTCAACGCCGTCGATGGAGCACAGGGACCGGACGACGCTCCGCACCAGCAGGTCCTGCTCGTCCGGGTCCTCCGGCAGCAGCTCCTCGTCTGAGGCGGGCAGATTCATCACACACACGCCATCCTCCGTCCGGAAGGACAGGGCGGCGAAATCCGGGGGCAGCACCGTCTCCAGCTCGGCGGTCTCCGGTCTGGCCAGCAGAGCGCTGAGAATCACCGCGCCGCGGCTCTCGCCCTCGTACAGCGTCAGCAGCCGATCCTCCCCCACCAGCTCCCCCTCCGCGCCGCGGAAATAGAGCCGGGCGGCAAAGGAGCGCACCACGTCCTCCGTGCTGGTCAGCAAAGCGTCGCCGGCCAGGATCGTGCCGCCGTGGGGCAGGGCGCGCTGCTGCCCGTTTACCAGGATGCGCACCATGCGGATGGGCTCGATCTGGGTCAGCGTCAGGGCGACGCAGTAGTCGGCAATGGTCCGATTCATGCCGGTGAGCTGCCCGTACTCCTCCGAAAAATCCACCACGGCGGTGCTGCCGGTGACGGAACAGCTCAGAAGTCGCGTTCCCGCGGGCAGGGGGCTGGTAAAGCCCTCGGCCTGGCAGGCGCCCAGCAGCAGCTCCACGGCGGACTGGGCCTGCATCTGGGCGGGCAGCCTGGCCTGATCGGCCCAGGACACCCGGACGCCGGTGAGGATATCCCCACCCTGGGCCTCCTCCGGCACGGCGGCGCAGTACACCGCCAGCGTGGCGCCCTCCGGCGTCTGGGCCGCTCTTCTGACGCAGCCCGCGGCGCACAGCGCCACAGCCGCCGCCAATACGGCGGCGATCCAACGTCTCACGACGGATCACCTCCCTCTGCCAGGGGCAGCCGGACGGTGAACACCGTGCCGCTGCCGGAAGGGCGATGGGCCACAGACACGGTGCCGCCCCGGCGGACCACCGTATCCCGCACGATGGACAGACCCAGGCCGGTACCGCCCACCTGGCGGGAGCGCATCTTGTCCACCCGGTAGAAACGGTCGAAGATGTGCTCCATATCCTCGTCCGGGATGCCGATGCCGTTGTCCTCCACCCGGATGACCACGGCCTGGTCCTCCACGGTAACGGCGGTGTGGACAAAGCCCATGTGGGTGGAGTATTTGATACCGTTTTCCATAAGATTGTACAGGATCTGGTGAATATCGTCCTCGGTGGTCAGCACCGCGGCCTTTTCATCCGCCTCCCAGGAAAGGGAAACCTCCTTCTCCCTGGCCACCATGCTCAGCATGCGTACCACCCGCTCCAGCACCGGCTTCACCGCCACCGCGGCAGGCTGCTCCACGGCGTCGCTGTCCAGCCTCGTCAGGCGCAGCAGGTCCTCGGTGATGCGGCTGAGGCGCTGGGCCTCCTGGCCGATGTCGGTGACGAATTCCCGCACCGTGTCAGCGTCCATCTCGTCCGTCTGCAAAATGGAGTCCGTCAGCAGCCGGATGCCGGCCAGAGGTGTTTTCAGCTCGTGGCTGGCGTCGGAAACGAAGCGTCGGCGGGCGTTCTCCGTGGTCTGCAGCCGGTCGGTGAGGCTGTTGAATTCCGCCGCGATCTGGGCAATCTCATCGGTGCCGTGGACGTTGGCCCGGCGGCTGTAGGCGCCCTCCCGCACGCTGCGGATGGCCTGGAGCAGATCGCTGATCTGCCGGGTAAAGAGGCGCGAGAGCAGCAGGCTCAGCACCAGCACCACCACGCCCACCAGCACGGAGATGGCCGCCAGGTTCTTCTGGAAGCTCTTGAGCAGCTCCGCCTGCTCGGTGTCGTATTCATAGGCGTACACGGCGCCCACGATCTGGTTGCGGTACACCACCGGCTGAGCGCAGCGGCTGATAAACGCCTCGCTGTCGTAACGGCAGAAAAAGGCGTCGTTGCCACTGAGTGCCTGGGCCACCTCGGTATAAAAGACGTACAGGCCCCGCGCGTTGCCCGTTTCGCGGGTATCGTACAGGATACGGCCGTCGGTGTCGGTGATGAGGATGCGGCTGACGCCCGTCTCCCGCAGGTCGCTGAGAGCCTGGCCCACGTTCTCCTCCGTCAGCTGCGCCAGACCGGTCAGCGACGACTCGATCAGCTTTACGCTGCTGTTCATGCCCGCCTGCTTGGAACGGAACACCAGATTCTGGGATACCAGCAGCGGATAGGAGTTCAGCAGCACCAGCACCGCCAGGATGATGACGATGTAGCTCATGCCGAACTTAGCCTGCAGTCCGGTTCTCCCCTTGAAAATAGTAACCAACTCCCCACTTGGTGATGATATACACCGGCTCGGCCGGGTTTGGCTCCAGCTTCTCCCGCAGGCGGCGGATATGCACGTCCACCGTGCGGTAATCCCCCACGTAGGAGTAGCCCCACACCAGATTCATGAGGCTCTCCCGACTGTAGACCCGCCGTGGGTTTTTCATCAGCAGCTCTATGAGGTCGTACTCCTTGGCGGTCAGGTCAATGACCTGCCCGTCCCGGACGGCCACCCGCTGCTCCGTATCCAGGCTCAAGCCGCCCACCGTCAGCAGGGCGGAGCGGACCTGCTGCTGGGTCCCTCCGCCGGAGCGGCGCAGCAGGGCACGGATCCGGGCGATGACCTCCCGGATGTTGAAGGGCTTCGTCACGTAATCGTCCGCCCCGCAGGCAAAGCCCATGAGCTTGTCCTCGTCCTCGCTGCGGGCGGTGAGCATGATGACGGGCACGTCCGAAAACTCCCGGATCTTCATGCAGGCCTCGGTGCCGGACAGCACGGGCATCATCAGGTCCAGGATGATGAGGTCGAAGTTCCCCGTCCGGGCCAGCTCCACGGCGGTGGCGCCATCGTAGGCCACCTCCACCTCGAAGCCCTCGTTCTCCAGATTGAACCGGATCCCCTTCACCAGCAGCTTTTCATCGTCAACGACCAGGATCTTCACTGATTGCCTCCTGTTCTGCGCTCAGCGCCGCCGCATAGGGGCGGAGCGCCTCCACCGTTTTCTCTCCGATACCGTCCACCCGCGTCAGCTCGTCCAGCGATGCGAAAGGCCCGTTGGCCGCCCGGTCCGCCGCGATCCGCTCTGCCAGGGCCGGGCCGATGCCCGGCAGCTGCTGCAGCGTCTCCGCGTCCGCCGTGTTGACGTCGATGGGCGTCAGCGGGGCGGACGGCTCCTCCGGCTGCCAGGTCCGGACAGAGTAGCTGCCCTGGGCGCGCTGGGTGCTGCCCGAAAAATGGATCGCCAGCGCCAGGGCGATGAACAACGCCGTGGCCGCCAGTAAAATTATCTCGCTTTTTGTTATCTTTCCCGGTTTCATCACGGTTGACTACCCCACGGTTTTTGCTTATAATGTTTATACTGTCTGATATTTTACCTGCGCTGCGCCTGCGAAAAAAGGCGCCGCAGCCGTCCTGACTGCCATTATAGCACAGAGGGGGAGAAAAAAGAATATGAAAATACCACGTATTTTATCTGTTTTTTTGCTGGCCGTCCTGTTGACCGGCCTGTTCTGCGTCGCCCCCGCCCAGGCGCTGGAGGACCCGGATATCCAGGCCAAGGCTGCGCTGCTGGTGGATGCCGAAACCGGCCACGTCCTCTATGAGAAGAACGCCCACGCCCAGCTGGCCCCCGCCAGCCTGACCAAGATCATGGTGGCGCTGCTGGTGCTGGAGGCCGTGGACAAGGGCGATCTGCGGCTGGACGAGGAGATCACCGCAACCGCCAGCGCCCTGGCCGGGCTGACGCCGGACAGCAGCACCGCCGACATCCGCGTCGGCGAGATACTGACGGTGGAGGACCTGATGTACTGCCTGCTGGTGAAATCCGCCAACGAGGCGGGCGATATTCTGGGCGAACGGCTGTGCGGCACCGTGGACAAGTTCGTGGACCGGATGAACGAGCGGGCTGCGGAGCTGGGCTGCACCCAGACCCATTTCATCAACTCCTCCGGCTACCCGGACAACCAGTCCTCCGCCTGGGACCTCTATCTGATGATCCACGAGGCCATGAAGCACCCGGATTTCATGCGCTTTTGCAACACCCGGTCCTACACGGTGCCTGCCACCAACATCTCCGGTCCCCGCGAGTATCACACCACCAACGCTCTCATTGACAACTGGAACTACGGGCCTAACTACATGTACAGCGGGGCCGCCGGCATCAAGACCGGCTCCACGGCCGAGGCGGGCAGCTGCCTGGCCTCCACCGCCACACGGGATGACCGCACCTTTATCAGCGTGGTGTTGGGCGCCGGCGAGACCTGGAACGACCTCATGCGCTTCACCGAGACGGCCCGGCTCTTTGACTGGGGCTTTGACAACTGGGTCTACCGCACCGTTTTGCAGCAGGATCAGCCCCAATCCGTCAGTGTGGCCCTGTCCAAGGAGACGGACTCCGTGTTCGTCTATCCCGACGTGAACCCCCAGCTGCTGCTGCCCAGGGACCTGGATCTGGACAACGACCCCGACTTCACCCGCGTGGTGGAGAAGCCTGACTCCGTGGACGCCCCCATCGAGCGGGGGCAGGAGCTGGGCACTGTCACCATCTCCTACCGGGGCGAGGAGTACGCCAAGGTGCCGCTTCTGGCCGCCGCCAACGTACCGGTCTCCCGCTTCCTGGTGGCCCGCCGCACGGTGATGAACTACCTCTCCCTCTACTACGTGAAGCTGGGCCTCATCGTTCTGGCGGTGCTCATCGTGCTGCTGATCATCTGGGGCAGGCTGTCCCGTTCCAGAGGCCGCAGCCGCGGCGGAAAGCGCTACCGCGGCAGAAGAAGATAATGACGCAAAACTGCCATCCCGCACACCGGGATGGCAGTATTGACGAAAGGAGCATCGTATGCCGGACGTGACCGTTTTGTACGAGGACGCCCATCTTGTAATCGCGATAAAGCCCGCCGGCGTGCTCAGTGAGGACAGCGACAGCGGCGCCTCCATGCCCGCCCTGCTGCGGCAGCGGTACGCCGCCCTGGGTCAAAACGACTATATCGCCACCGTCCACCGTCTGGACAGGATCGTGGGCGGCGTCATGGTGTTCTCCCGGCGCAGGGAGGTCACGGGCAAGCTCACCGAGGCCGTCCGGGAGCACCGGGTCACCAAGGAGTATCTGGCGGTGCTGCGGGGCCACCCGGCGGAGTCGGAGGCCACGCTCACCGACCTTCTGTTCCGGGACGCGGCCCACAACAAGAGCTACGTGGTACGCCGCATGCGCAAGGGCGTCCGGGAAGCCACGCTGGATTACCGGGAGATCGGCCGCACGGAGGATCTTTCCCTGGTCCGCGTCCGGCTCCACACCGGGCGCACCCACCAGATCCGGGTCCAGTTCTCCTCCCGCGGCCTGCCCCTGCTGGGCGACATCCGCTACGGCAGCAAGGACCCCAACTGCTCCGCCGCCCTGTGGTCGTATCATCTGGCCTTCACCCACCCCGTCACCGGCAAGGCGGTGGACGTGACCTGTCCGCCGCCGGCGGCATATCCCTGGACGCTGTTTGACGGCGTGACGGAGCTCCATACAAGATAAAAAAGGGCGTGCTGCAAAATGCGCATTACCTGTCATTGCGAGGCCCCAACAGGGCCGTGGCAATCCGTTTCCCCCACAATGGGAAGCGGATTCCCACACCATAAGTGAGCGCCCAAATCTTTGATTTGGCTGCGCGAACTTAAGCGTTAGCTGTGACATCGGTCACTGGTTCGGAATGACGGCTGCAACGCATTTTGCAGCACGCCCTTTGCTTGTATCAGCTTACGCCACGGAGCCCTCCAGCTCCGAGCGGACCTTGGCCGCCATAGCGGCGATGAACGGCCCGTTGCTGGGCTTATCCATGGTGAAATAGGTCTGCTGGATCCCCGGATCGCCCCGCATCCACGCGGCGTCCACGGCGGAGCGGATGGCCCGCTCCACGCAGGCGGGCGTGGTGGAAAACTGCCGAGCCAGGGCGGGGTACAGCTCCTTGGTCAGGGCATGAGTCAGCTCCGGCTTCTCCATCACCATCAGGATAGCGCGGCGGACGTAGGGATAGCCCTTGATGTGGGCAGGCAC
>DGHJ01000124.1:2900-7209 GCA_002392625.1 Oscillospiraceae bacterium UBA3851 | reverse complement strand
CGCTGTACCACAGCATCACCGCCAGCGTGCCGATCAGCGTCAGAACGCCGGAGAACAGGGAGCTGAGGGACTGGGAGATCACATTGGAGATATTCTCCGCGTCGTTGGTCATGCGGCTCATGATGTCGCCGTGGGAGTGGTTGTCGATATAGCTGACGGGCAGGGACACGATCTTCCGGAACAGATCCGAGCGCATCCGCCGCACCACCCGCTGGCTCAGGGAGGTGCTGAGATAGCCCTGGATCAGCGTGGCAACGCCCTGGGCCAGATAGAAGATCAGCATGGCGGTGAGGATGGGCGTCAGATCGCCGAAGATCCCGGCAACGATCCGGTCCACCGCCTTGCTCTGGATGCCGGGGGCCACCACGGAGCAGACCACCGACACGGTGACCACTGCTGCCAGCAGGCCCACCAGCGGCAGCTCCGAGCGGAAATACTGCAGCAGCCGGCGGAAGGTAGCACCGGCGTTTTTGGCCTTCTGCACCGGCGCGCCCATACCGGGGCCGCGGCGGCCTACTCCCTGCTGGATGGTGGAGGAGGTGACTTTTGCGGTCTGGCTCATGCGCCCACCTCCTCTCGCAGCTGGGAACTGACAATGTCCCGGTAAACCGGGCAGTTTTGCAGCAGCGATTCATGGGTGCCGCAGCCCACGATCCGGCCACGGTCCAGTACGGCGATCTGGTCGGCGTCCTTGATGGAGGCCACACGCTGGGCCACGATGATCTTGGTGAGGCCGGGATAATCCCGCTTCAGCGCTTCGTAGAGAGCGGCCTCGGTCCGCAGATCCAATGCGCTGGTGGCGTCGTCGAAGATGAGAATCTCGCCCCGGCGCAGCAGCGCGCGGCTGATGGCCACACGCTGACGCTGTCCGCCGGAGAGGCTCATGCCCCGCTCGGCCACAGGGGTGTCGTAGCCCTCCGGCTGCCGGGAGATGAAGTCGTCGGCCTGTGCGGCCTTTGCCGCGGCACGGAGCTCCTCGTCGGTGGCGTCACGGCGGCCCAGCGCGATGTTGTCCCGAATGGTGGTGCTGAACAGCTCGCTCTTCTGCAGCACCACGGAAACCCGGCTGCGCAGATCGCGGAGCCCCAGGGAACGCACGTCCACCCCGTCCACCTCCACGGCGCCGTCGGTGACGTCGTAGAACCGGGGGATCAGATTCACCAGCGTGGTCTTGCCGCTGGCGGTGGCGCCGATGATGCCCAGGGTGGAGCCGGGCGCCACCTCCAGGTCGATGTCGTGGAGGATCTCCGTGCCGGTGCCGGGATAGGAGAAGCTGACGTGGCGGAACCGGACGGAGCCTGGCGCGGCGGGGGCATAGCCCGCAGGGGCGTCGCCGCTGCGGATGGAGGGCGTGGTGTCCAGCACCTCCCGGAGGCGGCGGGCGGAGGCCCGGCCGCGGGTCAGGGTCTGGAAGATCATGGCCAGCATCATCATCCCGTTGAGGATCTGGGAGATGTAGGTGATGGCGGCCATGACGGCGCCGGGCGCCACCGCCCCGATCTTCACCCGCCCGGCGCCCACGTACAGGATGGCCACCACGGCCACGTTCAGCACGATGTTCATCACCGGCCGCAGCCATGAGAGCAGCACCAGTACACGGAGCTGGGTGTCCACCAGCCGGTCGTTGGCCGCGTCAAACCGCTCCGTCTCCGCGTCCTCCTGAATGAATGCCTTTACCACGCGGGTACCGGCCACGTTCTCCTGCACCACGGCGTTGACCCGGTCCAGCCGGGTCTGGAGGAGGGAGAAGAGGGGATTGGTTTTCCACACCACGAAGACGATGTCCAGCAGCACCAGTGGGATGGTGCACGCCACGATGACGCCGAAGCTGAGATCCATCCGCAGCAGGGCGAAGCTGCCGCCGAAGAAGAACATCATGCACCGCACCATGCCCCGGATGATCTGGGACACCATGTTCTGCACCTGGGTCACGTCGTTGGTCATACGGGTCACCAGAGAGCCGGTGGAGAACCGGTCCGTCTGCTCGTAGGAGAAGTCCATGATCCGGCGGAAGCAGTCCTTTCGCAGGTCGTTGCCGTAGTTCTGGGCGCAGAGGTTGGTGAACACGCCGCTGAGGATGCCGCAGCAGCCGCCAGCGATAACGATCAGCAGCATGCGGATGCCGGTAGACACGATCAGCTCCATGTCCGGCGTGCCGCCCCGGTCCAAGCCCAGCACGCCGCTGTCCACGATGGTCTCCATCAGCCGGGGCTGATAGAGGTCGATGGACACCTCGCACACCATGAAGAGGGAGGCAAGGAGGCCCAGATACCAGTACTTTTTCAGATATTTCAGCATAGAATAGCCCCTTTCATACAGGGATATTGTAACGGAAACGGGACTTTTTGGCAAGGCAAAATCCGCCCGCGCGCTCCACATTCACAGCCCCAGCAGCACCGGCAGGCAGGCCCAGTCGCCGTTCAGCAGCTCCCGGTCCGCCAAAAGGGCCGGGTCGTCCGGGCCGGAGGTCTCCGTCCGGAGGTAGAGACAGTCCACGCCGCAGCTCCGCGCCACGGCCACGTCGGAGCGGCGGTCGTTGCCGGTCATCAGGCACTCCGCCGGGTCCAGGCCGTACCGGTCCAGCAGCCGCTTCATAAAGGCAGGGGCGGGCTTGCGCACGCCCTCGTCGGAGGACAGAAGGACGCCGTCAAAGGCGTCGGCGATGCCCAGGGCATGCAGCTCCGGCACGGTGAAGCAGGCCTGGGCGTTGCTCAGGAGGTAGATGCCCGACCCGGCTTCCCGGATGCGCGTGAAGACGGGCAGCACCCAGGGGTAGAGCCGCAGCTTTCGGGTGGAGGTCAGGCGGAAAAACCGGGCCGTGTCGTCGACGAGCCGCCCGTCCGGCGCCACGCCCTTCTCCCGGTAAAGGGCGGCAAACACCCGCCGCAGGTCCAGTTCATAGTACGTGTCCGGGCTTTTGGCCTGCTCCGCCGCACATAGACGCAGATAGGCCCGGCGCAGCTCCGGACCCGTGTACGCCGCGTCGTGCTGCGCATAGTACAACGCCGTCAGCTGCCACAGTCGCCGCCCGCCCTCGTCGGTGCGGATGTCCGCCAGCGTCCCATAGAGATCAAAAATGTAGTGCTTGTATTGAGGCATGACCGTCACCTCCCTGCCGCCATGATACCACAGAAGCGGCAAAAAGGGAACACCGGCGTGCGGCCCACCGGCCGGTCGGGCCATAAACGGCTGCCCGCAGCGGATCTTGCGACAGGCAGAAACAGACAGTTATTGACACCGTTCCCCCTTGTATGATACAGTTACAATGAGATTGTGTAGAGATCAGCCGGGCGAGGCCAGCTCGCCGGCAAGAAAGGGAGGAAAGATATATGGCGGAGATGACCCGCGACGAAAAGATCTTCAAGCTGGGCAAGATCATCACGGACCGCAAGGAGATCCTGCTGGGCCTGGAGAAGATGTCCACCGACGCCCCCGAATACTGGGGCATCGACTGCGGCATGCAGTACGCCGAGCGGCGGTACGGCAAAGAGGTAGCCGACCACTGCCTGGACCTGGCGCTGAAGATGGGCAAGCGCAAGCCCAAGACCTTCGCCCAGCTCAAAAAGCTGAGCGGCTATGACGACGAGCACCTGACCACGGTGCTGGAGGCCCTGTGCCAGGCCAGCCTGGTGGAGTGGCACTTTGAGAATCTGGACGGCAAGAACCCCAACCACGAGAAGCGCTGGGTACTGGACATGTTCGTGCCCGGCAGCGCCGAGATCATGGTCATGCGGCCGGAGATCTCTCCGGTGACCCCCCAGGTGGCCGACTTCTTTGAGCGCATGACCTACCTGCCCCTGGCCGGCATCACCCATCTGGTGCCCCCCGGCGGCGCCGGCATCGGCATGCACGTCATCCCCGTGGAGCAGGCCATCCCCGCCAACTGTGAGTCCATGGACGTGGAACACATCAGCCACTGGCTGAAGAAGTACGAGGGTCACATCGGCGTGGGCATCTGCTCCTGCCGCAAGCAGCAGCGCATCCGGGGCGAGGGCTCCGGCGACATCGAGCAGTACTGGTGCATCGGCGTGGGCGACTTTGCCGACTACTGCCGCGAGACCGGCATGGGCCACGACATCACCTACGACGAGGCCATGGAGATCCTCCACAAGGCCGAGGAGAAGGGCTACGTCCACCAGATCACCAACATCGACGGCGAGAACAAGATCTTCGGTCTGTGCAACTGCGCCGTGGGCATCTGCAACGCCCTGCGCACCTCCCAGCTGTTCAACACCCCCAACATGTCCCGCTCCGCCTACACCGCCGAGGTCAACGCCGAGAACTGTGTGGCCTGCGGCAAGTGCGTGGA
>DGHJ01000124.1:0-2841 GCA_002392625.1 Oscillospiraceae bacterium UBA3851 | reverse complement strand
GAGGTCTGCCCCGCCGGCGCCGTCCGCCTGGGCCAGAAGCTGTGCACCAAGCACGGCGAGATCGAGTATCCCAAGCAGGAGCTGCCCGACGACAGCAAGTGGGGCGAGGACAAGTGGAACTGGAACTATAAGAACGAGAACGGCGTCATCCAGACCTGGCCCACCGGCACGGCCCCCTGCAAGGCCGCCTGCCCGCTGCACATCGCTATCCAGGGCTATATCAAGATGGCCAGCGAGGGCAAGTACCGCGAGGCGCTGGAGCTCATCAAGCGCGACAACCCCTTCCCCGCCGTCTGCGGCGCTATCTGCCGCAAGTACTGCGAGGATGAGTGCACCCGCGGCACCGTGGACGAGGCCCTGGCCATCGACGACATCAAGCAGTTCATTGCCGCCCAGGATCTCAACGCCGAGCACCGCTATGTGCCGCCCATGTGCTCCACCACCCGCGAGCCCTTCGACCAGAAGATCGCCATCATCGGCTCCGGCCCCGCCGGCCTCTCCTGCGCCTACTTCCTGGCCATCGAGGGCTATTCTCCCGTGGTGTTTGAGAAGGACGCCGTACCCGGCGGCATGATGGTCACCGGCATCCCCAACTTCCGCCTGGAGAAGGACGTGGTCAACGCGGAGATCGACATTCTCCGGGAGATGGGCGTCCAGTTCCGCTGCGGCGTGGAGGTGGGCAAGGACGTAACGATCCAGCAGCTGCGTGACGAGGGCTTTCAGGGCTTCTTCGTGGCCGTTGGATTGCAGTACGGCGGCAAGCTGAACGTCCCCGGCGACGACGCCGAGAACGTCATGGCCGGCGTGGACTACATCAAATCCGTCAACGGCGGCACCGCCAAGCCCCTCAGCGGCAACGTGGTGGTCATCGGCGGCGGCAACATCGGCGCCGACGTGGCCCGCACTGCCATCCGCCAGGGTGCATCCAGCGTGCAGCTCTACTGCCTGGAGTCCTACGCCGACATGCCCATGGGCGAGGAGGATCAGGAGCTGTGCAAGGCCGACGGCGTGGTCATCCACGACGGCTGGGGCCAGACCGAGATCCTCACCGACAGCGGCAAGTGCGCCGGCATCAAGTTCCGCAAGTGCCTCAGCGTCAAGAACGCCGAAGGCCGCTTCGACCCCAAGTTTGACGACAGCGAGACCGCCCAGGAGACCTGCACCACCGTCCTCTACTGCATCGGCCAGAAGGTCCGGTGGGGCGAGCTGCTGGCGGGCACCAAGGTGGCGTTCAACCGCAACGGCACCGCCATCGCCGACCCCGTCACGCTGCAGACCGCCGAGCCCGACATCTTTGTGGGCGGCGATGTGTACACCGGTCAGAAGTTCGTGGTGGACGCCCTGGCCGCCGGCCGCGAGGGCGCCGTGTCCCTGCACCGCTTTGTCAACGAGGGTCAGTCCCTGACCATCCACCGCAACACCCGCCACTTCACCCCGCTGAACAAGGACGATGTGGTCCTGCCCACCGAGGCCTTCAAGAAGCCCCGCCGGGCCGTGAAGGGCGTGGACCCGACCAAGGTCCGCACCATGAGCGACGAGCGCATGATCTTCACCGAGGAGCAGATCAAGGCAGAGGCCTCCCGGTGCCTGAGCTGCGGCCGCAGCGTGGTGGACACCAACAAGTGCCTGGGCTGCGGCATGTGCACCGTCCAGTGCAAGTTCGACGCCATCCACCTGATCCGCAACATGGGCGACGCCTACTCCAAGATGATCCCCGCGGAGGACAAGTTCAAGGCCATCGGCGCCTACGCGGCCAAGCGCGGCATCAGGATCCTGAAGAAAAAGGGCGCCAAAGCCGGCAAGTGAGGGAGTCATGCACGAACTCGGATTGGTGAATTACGTGGTCAAGCAGGTCACGAAGATCGCGGAGGAGAACCAGGTCAGCAAGGTCTGCTCCGTGACGCTGGAATTCGGCGAGGTGTCGGGCATCGTGCCCTCTTACCTCTACAGCTACTGGGATTGGTACACCAAGAAGTTCCCCCTGTTCGAGGGGGCAAAGCTGCTGTGCGAGACCATCCCCGCCGTGACCTGGTGCGACGACTGCAAAAAGACCTACCCCACCGTACAGTACGGCAAGACCTGTCCCCACTGCGGCAGCGGCAACACGTGGCTGCAGCAGGGGAATGAGATGAACATCAAGCAGATCGAGGTGGAGTAAGCCCGTCTGCCGGATCGTTCCCCACCGATGATAAGGAGGAGCATATGGACAATCAGGAAATGAGAAGATTGAAGGAACAGCTGGGCCTGATCGATTATAAGATCAACTACAAGACCGGCGTCCATCTGGGCGTCATCGAGGACTTCTTCTCCGGGAAGACCGACGAGCTGGACCCCAGGGACCGGCAGCGGATCGAGGCCCTTTTGACCGCCGAGGCCAAGAAGCGCTGAGGCGAACATAAGAAGATAAGAAGCAGCAAAGGGCGTGTTGCAAAAGGCTCACGTCTGTCATTGCGAGGCCCCAACGGGGCCGTGGCAATCCGTATTGTCCGCGTAAAGGGACGGATTTCCACAGAAAATGCCGCCCGGCGGCGGCATTTTCTTCGGAGTGACGGATCGCAAAGCATTTTGCAACACGCCCTTTGACAGTATTTGAGCTTATCGGAGCTTCATCTCCATGACGATCTCGTCTTCATCCGCTTCGCCTGTGGGGCGGAAGCCGAGCTTTTCATACAGGCTTCTGGCCGCGTCGTCTCCGTCTAAATAGCAGAGACACACTTTGTCGTATTTCCCGTCGTTCTTCATTTCCTGGAGGATCCGCGCGGCGGCCGCATAGCCAAAGCCGTTCCCCTGGTAACGCTGATCGATGAAAAACTGGCTGAAATTGTACTCGTTTGCCTCGTC
>DGHJ01000106.1 GCA_002392625.1 Oscillospiraceae bacterium UBA3851 | reverse complement strand
CGAGGCTTTTTTGACAAGCTGAAGCACCCACATTCGTGGGTGCTTGTAAAGGAATGAAGCTTTTTAGACCGCAAAGGCCCATTTGCCGCGGCGGAAAATGGGAACGGTCTTGCCGTCAAAGGTCAACGCGTCGATGTCCAGACCCTCGTAGCCGATCATGAAATCGTTGTGCTCCATGGAGTCGTTGATGCCCATGGCGCGGCATTCCTCGATGGTCTTGTCCTCGAAGCCCCGGATGGTGTTGGTAAAGCCCATGCCCAGAGCCAGATGGCAGGCGGCGTTCTCGTCGAACAGAGTGTTCCAGAACAGCAGGCCGGACTCGCTGATGGGGGAGTTCACCGGAACCAGCGCGCACTCGCCCAGGTAGGCGGCGCCCTCGTCCATGGAGATCATCTGCTCCAGCAGAGCCTGGTTCTTCTCGGCGTGGACCTCCACGGCCTTGCCGTCCTCAAAGCGGACGGAGAAGTTCTCGATCAGCTCGCCGTTATAGCTCAGGGGCTTGGTGGCGTAGACGATGCCCTCGGCCTTGCCCCGCATGGGGGAGGTGTAGCATTCCTCGCTGGGGATGTTGGCGTCGAAGGGTACGCCGCCGATGGTGGTGTCCACGCCGCCGGTGAAGGTCCCCTCCGGAATCATGCCCACGGTCAGATCGGTTCCGTTGTCGCCCTTATAGTGCAGCTCCTTGATGCCCAGGCTGTTCAGGTAGGCGCAGCGGTCGTGCAGGTCCTTGTTGTGGGCCTCCCAGGCGGCGATGGGATCCTGGCCGTCGGCGCGGGAGGTGAACAGGATCGCCTCCCACAGCTTCTCGATAGCCTGGTTCTTCTTGAGGCCGGGGAAGACCTTCTTGGCCCAGGCCGCGCCGGGCACGGCGGCGATGCACCACTGCTGCCTGTTCTCCATCTTGTCATAGTAGGGCTTGACGATGGGCCAGCGCCGCTGGTCGGCCTTGGCCGTCTTTTCCTGATTGATGCCCTTGAGGCCGTCCGGATCGTCTGATTCGAGGTAGATCGTGCAGGGAAGGGTGTCCACGTAGTGCTGAAGCCGGGTCTTTTCCCACTCCTCTACCTTGGCCAGAGTCTTGACGGTCTGGTGCCGGACGTCCAGCTTGTAGAGGGGCTGGTGATGGAATTCCACCTTGACGTACCTTGCTCCGGCCTTGTAGCACTCGTCCACCAGCAGCTCCACGAATTTGGGCTGGTCCAGGCCACAGGAGATGATGACGTTCTGGCCCTTCTGGATGTTGACCCCCATCCGGGCAATCAGGCGGGCGTAATTGCGAAGAATAGTGACTTTCATGTTGGTATTCTCCTTTTTATAAATTCAGTTTACAGCTTCAGCACGGCGACGACCTCGTCGCCGTCCATCTCGCCGTTTTCGACAAACCCAAAGGAGTGATACAGCGCTCTGGCGACCTCGTTCTCCGGCTCGTAGGACAGCTCGCAGAGCTCCGCCTTTCCGCAGGGCCAGGTTCGCACGAAATCCAGCGCCAGCCGGATCGCCTCCCGTCCGTAGCCCCTGCCCTGGCATCGCTTGTCGATCATCAAACGCCAGAGGCTGTAGTTGTTTTTCAAGGCGGCAGGCGGTTCTTCACCGTCCAGCTCATACAGCGCCGCCTCGTTGTAGCCGATCATCAGAAAGCCGACGATCTTCTTGTCGTTATAGATGGCAAAGGGGAAGGCGGTGCAGCCGGTCCCCTGAGCCACGTAAGCCTGAAGGAGGCTGATATCGTTGGGCGCGACAAATTCCTTTTGTACCTTTTTGACCTTGAGGTCGATCACGTCCCAGAGGTTGAGCGCGTCGATTTTCTCCAAATGGATCATATTATCCTCCATATTCTGTACTTACTGATACAGCTTTGTGTACCTCTTTTTGTCCGCCGCCTTCAGAATGAGCGTCAGGGCGATGGCGGCCAGGGTCACCGCCAGGATCAGCGTCCAGGCCCAGGTGGAGCCGGCGCGGTCATAGACCTGACCGACGGCCAGATCGACGCCGCCCCGTACCGCCGTGTAGGCGACGCTCATAAACCCGTTGATCCGTCCGCGGTGGCTGGCGGGGATACGGGTGGAGACGTACGGCCCCTCGGCAAGCACGCTGAAGATCTCACCCCAGGTAAAGATGAGCATGGCCAGGTAGTAGCCCGGAATAAAGCCCAACAGCAGGAGAAAGACCATATAGCCCGCGAAGACCAGGACCCGTCCCGTGAGCATCTTGCCGGTATCGCGCATTTTGGCAAAGAGCCTCGTGATGAGGGGCGTGAAGAGCACCACCGTGATGCAGTTGAGGCTGGACACGGTTCCGAAGATCACGGCGCCGTCGTCGCCGTGGACGGAGGCCATGTCCAGGGGCATGATGAAGCCGTACTCCCCGTAGGCGGCGGAATAAAGGGCGCCGCAGAGCAGATAGAGCAGAAGAAGCGGGTTTTCCCTGAGGATCGTGAACACGCTGGCGCCGTCCTTCTTCTTCTGATACGCCGCCTCCTCGCCGGTGTCCTCCACGGGTGTGATGTCCTTGATGAGCACGGCGATGAGGATCGTGGAGAGGGCAATGGAGATGCCGCTGATCAGGAAGCTGAGCCACAGGAACCGCTTGAAGAGAAGCCCTGCGATGGTGGGTGACAGGACGAGACCCAGATTGCCCCCCAGATAGTCCAGAGAATAGGCCCGCTCCCGGTCCTTGGTGGTGGACAGGTCGGCAAAGAGGGCGTCATATGAGGGGTGCTCCACACTCTGAAAGAGCCCCGCGAAGACAAAGAGCAGGATCGTGCCCATGCCCAGCGGGATCACCGCGCAGATGAGGAAGCAGAGGATGCTGACGCTGTCGCAGACCACGATCAGCCATTTTTTATTGAAGCGGTCGGCAAACTTGCCGCCGATGAGATTGGCCGGCAGCATGATAAGGCTGGAGGCCACGAAGAAATAGGAGATCTCCGAAGCCGAGAACCCCAGCTTCCGGCTGAGGATCATGGTCATGACGGGCCAGATCATGCTGCCGAGATTCGTCACCGTCCGGCCAAAGGCCAGTATGTAGATCTCGCGCCGCAGCCCGCGGTATTGATTCAGCAGTTTCATAGCAACCTCTTTTTTCAAAATGCGTCTCGATTACAAAATTGTTTTTTCCCGGCGTACAGACGGAGAGACTCGCGTTTTCTTCAGCGCACCCCCAAAAAGGGTAAAGCCCTGGAAACAGTTGTGTTTCCAGGGCTTTTGAAAACGGTCAGCGCTTGCTGAACTGAGGCGCACGACGGGCGGCCTTCAGACCGTACTTCTTGCGCTCCTTCATGCGGGGATCGCGGGTCAGGAAACCGGCCTTCTTCAGCAGAGGACGGAATTCGGGATCCACCAGCAGCAGGGCGCGGGCGATGCCGTGGCGCAGGGCGCCGGCCTGGCCGGAGACGCCGCCGCCCTCCACGGTGGCGACGATGTCCACCTTGCCCAGGGTGTTGGTGGTGTTCAGGGGCTGACGGACGACCATCTTCAGGGTCTCCAGACCGAAGTACTCGTCGATGTCGCGGCCGTTGATGGTGATTTTGCCGGTGCCGCCCTGGAACAGGTGCACGCGGGCCACGGAGGACTTGCGACGGCCAGTGCCGTACAGATAGGGATTCTTGGACTGATACATTCTTCTTTTCCTCCTTACTTGACCAGTTCGGGCTTCTGAGCCTGATGCTCATGCTGGGGACCGGCGTAGATGTGCAGGCGCTTCAGGGAGTCCTTGGTGACGGTGTTGCGGGGCATCATGCCGCGGACGGCCACGCGCATGGCCAGCTCCGGCTTATCCTGCATCAGGATGCGGTACTTGGTCTCCTTCAGGCCGCCCACCCAACCGGAGTGGGTGCGGTAATACTTCTGCTCCAGCTTGTTGCCGGTCAGAACGGCCTTGCCGGCGTTGATGACGATGACGTTGTCACCGCAGTCGGCGTGGGGGGTGTAGGTGACTTTGCCCTTGCCGCGCAGCAGGTCGGCCACGATGACGGCGGTCTTGCCCATGGGCTTGCCGGCGGCATCCACGACGTACCACTTGCGCTCAATGTTGGCCTTGTTTGCCATGAAAGTGGACATGTTGTTTCCTCCATTTATTTATATGTTTCTTGCTTTACTTTTCCGGGCTCCCTTGTTACAATCGGGAGGGAGAAAGGCGCTCAAACGCGCAGGATTATTTATAGCACAGCATTTTTCTCCTGTCAACACTATTTTTGATTACGGGCAAAACATCTGCGATTTTCTCTTATTATCTCTCATTATCTCGCGTTTTCTCAAATCATAAATTCATTTTTCAACGGAGGAGCCGTTATGCAGCATATTCTGGGGCTTGTCCGCCGCTGCGTGGAGGACTATGACATGATCGCCCCTGGGGACCGGATCGCCGTAGGCGTCAGCGGGGGAAAGGACAGTCTTCTGACCCTGGCCGCCCTGGTGCGGCTGCGGGAGTTTTATCCCGTGCCGTTCACCGTGGAGGCCATCACGCTGGAGATGGGCATGCCCGGCATGGATTTTGGGCCGGTGGCGGCGCTGTGCGAGCGTTGGGGGGTGCCCTACACCCGCATCGCCGTGCCGGTGTACGAGATCGTCTTTGAGGAGCGGAAGGAGAAGAACCCCTGCTCTCTGTGCGCCAAGCTGCGCCGGGGCAGCCT
>DGHJ01000055.1 GCA_002392625.1 Oscillospiraceae bacterium UBA3851 | reverse complement strand
AGGCCCCAACGGGGCCGTGGCGCCAGCCGACGCCCGCGAAGCATGAGCGGCTGCGGCGGCAAGTACCCTTGGGGTGCAATCCGTAATCCCCGTCCTATCCGCCGTTCCCCTACGGATTCCCACGACCAGCCTGCGGGCTGGTCTCGGAATGACAGGTGCTCTCCGTCCCAACAACCGTCATTGCGAGGCGCGCAGCGCCGTGGCACCCCAGGGGTATTTGCCTTTGTTCCTGCTCCTTCGTCGCAGACAAAGGCTGGCACAATCCGTACTCCACTCGGCGCGGCACAATCCGCAGCCCCCACAAACCAAAAGAGCGTGCTGCAAAATGCGCATTTCCTGTCATTGCGAGGCCCCGACGGGGCCGTGGCAATCCGTTTCCCCGTTAAAACAGGGGCGGCTTCCCACACCGGTGACGTCGTTCACCGGTTCGGAATGACGGCTGCAACGCATTTTGCAACACGCCCTTTCCGTATCCGTATTCACTTGATGAGCTTCAGCGGCTGGGCCATATCCTTCCGGATCTGCTTTTCGTACCGCTCGGCCTCGCTGAACACGCAGCCGCAGTACTTCTGCATGTAAAAGCCCAGCTCCCGCGCCTGGGCCTGACCGTCCCGGAACCCCGGCCGGAAGTCCCGGTACAGAAACGCCACGCCGTACCTCTCGCCCATGGCGCGGCCCACCTCGGCGATCAGCTCGTGGCGCTGGTAGGGGCTCACCAGCAGGGTGGTGGTGAAGGAGGAAAAACCGTGGGCCGCGGCGAATTTCGCCGTCTCCTCCAGCCGCAGCTCATAGCAGGTGCCGCACCGGTCGTCCAGATCGCCGCACACGGCCCGGCAGAAGTCCTTCAGCCCGTAGTTCTCCGCCACGATCAGCTCCATGCCGATGGTGGGGGCGTAGGCCATCAGCGTGTCCCGCCGGGCCTTGTACTCCTGATAGGGGTGGATGTTGGGGTTGTACCAGAAGCTCACCGGCTCGATGCCCTCATCGCGCAGCTGCCGGATGCAGGACACGGAGCAGGGGGCGCAGCAGGTGTGCATCAGCGTTTTTTCCATGGCAGCGTGATCTCCTTGTTCTTGATCTTCTCCGCCACCCGTCCCACGCCCCGCGCCTGATAGGCCAGGGAGGAGAGGAAGCGGTTGCGAACCTGCTGGAAGGGCTGCCGGGCGAAGGCGTCGAAGAACTCGCTGCGCTCGGCGGGGGAGTCCACCGGCCCGGTGAGGGCGCCGTTGGCGGCCGCCGCCTCGGCCAGGGTCCGCCGCTCCTTGTGCAGGGGCAGCACGTCCAGGACCTGGGCGCCCCGCGCGGTGTTCACCAGCAGCAGCGAGACGCCCTTCTTCTGCTCCTCCGGGCAGAAGTCCTTGGGCAAGCCCTTGAACTGGCCCAGGCTCAGATCGCCGGGCCGGTCGGCGGAGGTATAGGGGCAGGTGTGGCAGGCGGGCCGCAGGATCAGGCCCCGCCGGTGTCCCCGGCCCAGCTCGCTCTTGTCGTAAGGGGCGTCGAAGGAGGAGCCGTCGTCAAAGGTGACGCGGAACCACCGTCCCCTGGCGCCGGCGACCTTGCTGTAAAACTGCACGCCCGTGGGCCGCTTGCGCTTGACGTAGGCCATGGAGCGCACCAGCTTTTCCCACACGCCGGGGGAGGAAACGCCCCGGCACAGCACGTCCACGGTGAGAAGATTGTCGGGATATTCGCCCAGATACCTGTAAAGCCCATCTACTTGACAGGGCGTGCCGCTGAACAGGACCCGCTGTCCCCGGTCCAGGCTCTCCCGGACGCGGCGGCAGGTGTCGCCCATGTCGCTCTGGATGGGCTTGGCCCCCAGCAGGGGCTGGAGCTGCCGGGCGCTGCGGGCGGCCATATGGCGCACCCGGAGGTTCTCGTCCACCCCGGCGCCGAACACCACGCCGCCGCCCTCCAGCACCCAGTCGGCCAGCAGGGCGAACACGCCGCCGGCGGTGGAGGCCATGCGGGTCTCGTTGTCGTCGTTCCAGGCGGCGAACACGGCAGGGGGATTGCGGGGCTGGCGCTGCTTGAGCACGGGGCAGATGTGGGTGCAGTGTCCGCACTGTATGCAGGCGTCGGTGACGGCGGGGTAAAGGAATCCCTCCCGGCCCGGCAGCATATGGATGGCGTCCTTGGGGCACCCGGCGGCGCAGGCGCCGCAGCCGGTGCACCGTTCCCTGGGCGCCAGCTGGGGCAGCGCAAAGTCGGACATGGGACCGCACCTCCCTTGGCAGGATCATGATGCAGTATCATACCACGCTTCGCCGAAAAATACAAGCGCCGCGGCAATCCGTCATGCCCACGAAAAAGGGCACCCCTCCGGCGGCACTTCATAAGGAAGCTGCCTTGAGGTGGCAATTACCGGCCCAAAAGGACCCAAAAGGACATGAAACAGGGCGTGACCATGTGATGGTCACGCCCTGTTTTGTCTCTTGGATTTTGTGTGGCAAAATCCGATGCTCGTTATAACTGCGGACAACAGAAGACCTGTTCGGCAAACCGGAATTTGAAATCCCCGAAATCACAGGCATTCGCCGGTGATTACAGGGCTTTAATGAACTCCTCTGAAACCGTTTGAAAACAAAGGATTGTATGTAATCTGCTCACCGATTCCATTTATTAAATGTTACACCGTTTCAACAACGCCCGCGCCGCTCATAAGGGCAAAAGCAAGGGCAAGATAATCCATAAGGCTTCTGATGGCGGCGGAGAGCGATCCCCGCCGCCGTTTCATCTGTCTTTTGCCGCTTACAGCTTCTTATAGACCTCGTCAAAGCAGGTTAACTGCCCATCGCCGAAGCGGATGGTAAAATCAAACTTCTTGATGGCGAACGCATTGTCGCCCAGAGGGTAAAGCTTCCAGTCAAAGCCCGCGCCGTGGCCGCGCATCCATTTCACGAACAAGTCCCCGTCCCGCATATAGACCTCGTCCGGGTAGAATTTGTCGCGCTCTTCATGGGCGTAGCTGCCGCAG
>DGHJ01000041.1:5463-6038 GCA_002392625.1 Oscillospiraceae bacterium UBA3851 | reverse complement strand
TGGACGGCTCCGAGCGGGTGGACACCATTCTGCGCATGTCCATGCCCTGGGACACCATGGTGGGCGTCGCCCGCCGCTCCTGGGCCCGGAACGAGCACGCCATGACCACCGCCGCCGAGTACAATATGATGTACGCCGGCCAGGATCACATCACCCTGCCCTACGTGGCGGACGACGCCGTCGTGGCCGCAGCACTGGCAGAAATGAACTGAGGAGACGTATATGGCATATTTGACCGATATTGAAATCGCACAATCCTGCGAAAAGAAAAAGATCACCGAGATTGCCAGGATCGCCGGAGTGGACGAGAAGTACCTGGAGCAGTACGGCAGCTACAAGGCCAAGGTGGACTACCGTCTGCTTCCTGATCTGGCAGACAAGCCGGACGGCAAACTGATCCTGGTCACCGCCATCACCCCCACCCCGGCAGGGGAGGGAAAGACGACCACCAGCGTTGGTCTGGCCGACGGTCTGCGGAAGATCGGGAAGAACGCCATCGTGGCGCTCCGGGAGCCCTCGCTGGGGCCCGTGTTCGGCGTCAAGGGGGGAGCCGCCGGCGGCGGCTACGCCCAGGT
>DGHJ01000041.1:4930-5342 GCA_002392625.1 Oscillospiraceae bacterium UBA3851 | reverse complement strand
ACAACCTGCTGGCCGCCATGCTGGATAACCACATTCAGCAGGGCAACTCCCTGGGCATCGATCCCAAGGCCATCACCTGGAAGCGCGCTGTTGATATGAACGACCGCCAGCTCCGCCACATCGTGGACGGCCTGGGCGGCAAGATGCAGGGCGTGCCCCGTGAGGACGGCTTCGAGATCACCGTGGCCAGCGAGGTCATGGCGGTGCTGTGCCTCAGCTCCTCCATCACCGACCTGAAGGAGCGCCTGGCCCGCATCATCGTGGGATATACCTACGACGGCAAGCCCGTCACTGCCCACGATCTAAAGGCCGAGGGCGCCATGGCCGCCCTGTTGAAGGACGCCATCAAGCCTAACCTGGTCCAGACCCTGGAGGGCACTCCCGCCTTTATCCACGGCGGTCCCTTTGCCAA
>DGHJ01000041.1:1462-4857 GCA_002392625.1 Oscillospiraceae bacterium UBA3851 | reverse complement strand
TGCAACAGCGTCATGGCCACCCGCATGGCGCTGAAGCTGGCAGACTATGCCGTCACCGAGGCGGGCTTTGCCGCCGACCTGGGCGCCGAGAAGTTCATCGACATCAAGTGCCGCATGGCGGGTCTGCGGCCTTCCGCTGTGGTGATCGTGGCAACGGTTCGTGCGCTGAAGTTCCACGGCGGCGTGGCCAAGGCCGACCTCAACGCCGAGAATCTGGAGGCTCTGGAGAAGGGTCTGCCCAACCTGCTGCAGCACGTGGATAACGTGAAGAACGTGTTCGGCCTGCCCTGTGTGGTGGCCATCAACGCCTTCCCCACGGACACCGCCGCCGAGCTGGCCTTGGTGGAGAAGCGCTGCCATTCGCTGGGTGTCAACGTGGCCCTCAGCGAGGTGTGGGCCAAGGGCGGCGAGGGCGGCAAGGCGCTGGCCGAGGAGGTGGTCCGCCTGTGCGAGGAGCCCAACCGCTTCGACTTCGTTTACGGCCTGGATCTGCCCATTGAGGAGAAGATCCGCGCCGTGGCCAAGCGAGTCTACCACGCCAAGCACACGCTGCTGCTCCCGGCGGCGAAGAAGAAGGCAAAGCAGTTGACGGAGCTGGGCTTCGACAACCTGCCTGTCTGCATGGCCAAAACCCAGTACAGCTTTTCCGACGATCCCAAGCTTCTGGGCGCACCCCAGGACTTCACTCTGAATGTGACGGACCTGAAGGTCTGCGCCGGAGCCGGGTTCATCGTGGTCTATACCGGCGACATCATGACCATGCCTGGCCTGCCCAAGGTTCCCGCCGCCGAAAAGATCGACGTGGACGAGAACGGCGTCATCACGGGTTTGTTCTGAATCATCAAAAAATGCCCCGCCGGAGGGAGGCACTTCGTAAGGAAGTTGCCTCGCTCCCGTTTGAACGCAAGATAATTGACGTGCCGGCCAGGAATGGTATAATGAATAAAACAAATCACGATTGATGGAGGAGGATAGGATGGATCGCACAAACTATGAACTTAAGAATAAGGGGCTTCATTTGGTGAAGGCAGACAAAGAGAACTTCTGGCCGCTGATAGACCTTAGAGTTGCAAAAGACCAGGAGGGCTTCGTAGCCTCGAACGCAATCAGTTTGGCGCAGGCCTATGATACCCTGGCTGACAGTAAATTTGTACAGGCCTTTGGCATCTGGGATGGTGCAACTCCCGTAGGCTTCGCCATGATCGGTCACAATTCCGAAGAGTACGAAGAAATGGCTGACGTCTATAGACATAGCTACTGTCTGTGGCGATTCATGATCGATCAGCGATATCAAAAGCGCGGCTATGGCAGGGATGCTCTTAAGCTCCTGTTGGACTATATTCGCAGTTTTCCTGATGGCGAGGAAGCGCTTTGGAGCACTTCTTGGGAACCTGAAAATGAGGTTGCTGCAAAGCTGTATCACGATTTTGGCTTTATAGAAAACGGCGAGAAGGACGGAGACGAGATCGTTGCTGTTTTGAAACTTTAATGCAGCTTGCCAAATTCCTGTTTGTCGAATAGGTCTTCTATTATTGTCCGTAGTTATAACGAGCATCGGATTTTGCACCCAATAATCCAGAGTGTCACAGAAAAACCGGCATGACCGCGATGGTCACGCCGGTTTTATATTCTTTTGAGCCGGTAATTGCCGCCTCAAAGCAACTTCCTTACAGAGGATGCCCTGAAGGCGGGGCATTTTTGCGCAATTCTTACGCAGGATTGACGTGCACCATGCAGTGCTTCACCGTGTCGAAGGAGTTTTCCACCGCGGCATGGACCGCCTCGGCGATGGCGTGGGCCTCGGAGAGCATCAGCGTGCTGTCGGCGGCGATCTCGATATCCACGTAGAGACGGCTGCCGAAGAGGCGCGTTTTGAGATCGTCGATGCGCACCACGCCGGGCACGGACTCCGCCACGGTGCGGATCTCCGCCACCGTCTCCTCGTCGGCGGCGTGATCCACCATCTTATCAAGGCTGTCCCGATAGATGTCGAAGGCCGCTTTCAGGATCATCACGCAGATGAGGAGGCTGGCCACGGCGTCCGCTGCCGGATAGCCCAGCCGGGCAAGACCGATGCCCACCAGCGCGCCCACGGAGGACAGGGCGTCGGAGCGGTGGTGCCAGGCGTCTGCCATCAGGGCGGTGGAGCGGGTGCGCTTGGCCACGGCGCGGGTGTACCAGAACATGGCCTCCTTCACCACGATGGATACCGCGGCGGCGATCAGCGCCAGCACGCCGGGAATGGCGGCGGTGCGGTAGTCGCCGGAGATCAGATGGCGGATGCCGCCCAGACCGATCTCGATACCCACTGCAGCCAGGGCCACCGCCAGAATGCCGGCGGCCGCGCACTCCATCCGCTCGTGGCCGTAGGGGTGCTCCCGATCCTGAGCCTTGCCGGAAAGGCGAATACCGATCATCACCACCACGGTGCTGAATACGTCCGAGGCGGAATGCACCGCGTCGGACACCATGGCGCTGGATGAGGCGATGAGTCCCGCCGCCAGCTTGCCCGCCGCCAGCACCAGATTGACGAGAATGCTGACCCATGAAACGCGCATGGCCGCTTGATTCATTTCCATTCAGATCCCTCCAATAGAAAAGCAGGACAGCAGAAAACCCACTGTCCTGCGAACCATTCTATGTTCGCTGTTATCCGATAACCCGGCTTCATGCCCTCTCCGGCACAGCCTGCTCAGTACCGTACCAGTATAGCAGACGTCTCTGCGGTTAGGCAACGGTAATATTATTGCGCAGCGCCCAGATTATTTGCATTTGCCTATTGACATTGCCGTTTATAGCAGTATAATAAGCATGAACAAATGAACAAATATTCATATGTTATAACGTGAAAGGAGAGGACAGCATGAAAAAGACGTATAAGATCGAAGTGGACTGCGCCAACTGCGCCAACCTGATGGAGGAGACGGCGAAGAAGACTCCCGGCGTGAAGGACTGCACGGTCAGCTTCATGACGCTGAAGATGAAGGTGGAATTCGACGAGGGCGCCGACGCGGACGCCGTGATGAAGAACGTGCGCGCCAACTGCAAAAAGGTAGAGGACGACTGCGAGATCTACCTGTAACCACACCGTTTCCGGCAGGAGGGGATCAAGATGAACAAAAAACAGAAAAACCTGCTGATGCGGATCCTTGCGGCGGCCGTGCTGTTCGTGCCGCTGTATCTGATCTCCGAGGGGATCGTCTCCGTGCCGATGCCCAAGTGGGCCGTGCTGATCCTGTTTCTGGTCCCGTACCTACTGGTGGGGCACGACATTCTGCGCAAGGCCTGGCACGGCATCAAAAACGGCAGAGTGTTTGACGAGAATTGTCTGATGACCGTTGCCACTGTCGGCGCCATCACCGTGGGGGAATACGGCGAGGGCGTGGCGGTCATGC
>DGHJ01000041.1:0-1371 GCA_002392625.1 Oscillospiraceae bacterium UBA3851 | reverse complement strand
GCTACGCCGTGGGCAAGAGCCGCCGCAACATCTCGGAGCTGATGGACATCCGGCCCGATTACGCCAACATTGAGACAGACGGCGATTGGGAGCGGGTGGACCCGGACGACGTGGAGATCGGCACCGTCATCGTGGTGGAGCCGGGGGAGAAGATCCCCCTGGATGGCGTCGTCACGGAGGGCAGCTCTGCCCTGAATACCGCCGCGCTGACCGGCGAGAGCACGCTGCGGGACGTGACTGTGGACGACGAGGTCCTCAGCGGCAGCATCAATATGACCGGTGTTCTCAAGGTGCGGACCACCAAGGCCTTTGAGGAATCCACCGCCTCCAAAATCCTGGAGCTGGTGGAGAACGCCGCATCCCGGAAATCGAAATCCGAGAACTACATCTCAAAATTTGCCCGCTACTATACGCCGGTGGTCTGCTGCGGCGCTCTGGCGCTGGCCGTTCTGCCGCCCCTTTTCTGCATGCTGACGAAAACCGGGCTGGACGGCTACGCTTCGCTGGGCGCCCTGTGGGGCGACTGGATCCTGCGCGCCTGCACCTTCCTGGTGATCTCCTGTCCCTGCGCCCTTGTGATCAGCATTCCCCTCAGCTTCTTTGCGGGGCTGGGCGGGGCCAGCAGCCAGGGCATCCTGATCAAAGGATCCAACTATCTGGAGACGCTGTCACAGGTGGGGGTGGTGGCCTTTGACAAGACGGGCACCATTACCAAGGGCAATTTCGCCGTGACCGCCGTCCATCAAAGTCCCATTGACGAGGAAAAGCTGCTGGAGTACGCCGCCCTGGCGGAGTGTCACTCCACCCATCCCATCAGCAAAAGCCTCCAGTCGGCCTATGGTGCAGAGCTGGAGAGGGACCGCGTGTGCAACGTGCAGGAAATCAGCGGCCACGGCGTCACTGCCGTTGTGGACGGCCGCCGGGTGGCCGTGGGCAACCAGCGGCTGATGAATTCCCTGGGCATCTCCTTTGAACCCTGCTTCCACGTGGGAACGGTCATCCACGTGGCCATCGACGGCGAATACAGCGGCCACATCGTCATTTCAGACGAGCTGAAGGAGAACGCCCGGCAGACTGTGGAGCAGCTGCGCCGCGCCGGCGTGGAGAAGACGGTGATGCTGACGGGCGACACGGAATCCGTGGCAAAGCAAGTGGCGGAGGATGTGGGCCTGACAGACTACCGGGCCGGTCTGCTGCCGGCGGACAAGGTGGCCTGCGTGGAGCAGCTGCTGGAGGAGTGCCGGGGCAGGAAGAAGCTGGCCTTTGCAGGCGACGGCATCAACGACGCGCCGGTGCTCTCCCGTGCCGACGTGGGCATCGCCATGGGCGCCCTGGGTTCCGACGCTGCCATCGAGGCGGCGGACGTGGTGC
>DGHJ01000096.1 GCA_002392625.1 Oscillospiraceae bacterium UBA3851 | reverse complement strand
CTACGGCAAGAGCACCGGCTTCGGCATCGGTCTCCTGTTCCTGCCCATCATCTTCTATTGCATCCTGGGCTTCGGCAATGCCCAGTACCAGGGGCCGCAGGAGATGTGAGCGCGTCGGGCCGACAAAACGAAATCATAATAGAGAATGCCGCCCCTCGGGGCGGCATTCAGCTTGTCAAAAAAGCCTCGCAGAGTTCGCGCCGCGCACGGCGCGAAGCTATTTAATCGTATTTTGCCGCGGCGTTAAGTGAGCGCCCAAATCTGTGATTTGGCTGCGCGAACTTATGCATGCGAGCAAAGCGAGTCGTAGTACGTGGCAAAATACACCTATCAGACTACGAAGTGTGCGAATTGTCCGCCATTAGCGGACAATGAGTGCGCGCAGTAGGCTGCAAGCCTTTTGTCAAAAAACGGCAAGGCCGTTTTTTGACAGTCTCAAGCACCCACGAATGTGGGTGCTTGTTCTTTTCCGGCAGACGGCAAAAATCTTGTATTTTTTGTCAATTTCTATTTGCATTTTCCGCATATATTTGGTAGTATTTACATGCAGATATTTTACCGCATTACTGTGTTCAAAATTGTTAGGAGGGAATGTATCAAAATGAAAGCCAAATCCCGCTTTGTGAAACGGCTTGCCGCCATGCTGCTGGTCGTTTTCACGCTCATGAGCATCACCACCGCCTACGCCGCCTCCGGCAACACCCAGACCTACACCAACGCCCCGGAGATCTACAAGCTGGTCCGTGACGGCTACAACCAGGGCGCCCAGGGTCCCATCTCCATCACCAAGGGCACGCTGAAGTCCGGCTGGAGCACCAAGACCGTCTACCTGGTGACCCTGTCCGGCACGGAGCTGGTCTTCAACCAGTCCACCGAGGTGCTGACCGACCTGTTGTCGGGCTTCAACCTCAAGAGCGCATACTATTATAATGTGGTCAACGTGATCACGAACAACGTGCCGAGAAACGCCAACCTGGTCATCGCCGGCCACAGCCTGGGCGGCATGATCGCCCAGCAGGTGGCCGCGGACTCCACCATCAAGGCCAGATACAACGTGCTCAACACAGTGTGCTTCGGCTCCCCGCTGCTGGCGGCCGGCTTCCGCGAGGGCACCGTCCGCCGCCTGGGCGACGTCAACGACGTGGTGCCCTATCTCTCCGGCAACCTGTTCGTCACCCCGGCCCGCGCCATCCTGGGCCTGAACCGGGAGGACGGCGGCTACTATCTCCAGCCCCTCTCCGCCCATAACGCCAGCTACGGCCGCACCGACGTCTGGGGCAAGTACGACGTGACCGGCACCAAGTACGGCGGCGCCAAGCTCACTCTGGATCTGAGCACCAGAGTCTTCTACCAGTCCCCCATCATCGACTGGTAAATCCGTTTCTCCTGCGGTATTCTTTCGCGGAAGCGTCCCGTCAAAGGGGCGCTTCCGTTTTTCTACAGCACGGCGTCTCCAATTTTCCGCCCTGGGCGCTTGACTTTCCAAACTTTTATGATAATATATGGGAATGGTACCGTGAGGGGAAAGGCCCGTCGGCCAGAGCGGCCGCGGTTGCCTCCTCTCCGACCTGTCCGTTTACTCGCAGCGGCTTCTGTGCCGTTGTAGTAATAAATCAGTAAGAAATGATGAAAAAGGAGATGCACACAATTATGAAGAAATTCGCAGTAGCTCTGCTGGCGGTCGTCATGCTGTTCTCCGCAGTCGCTTGCGGCGGCGGCACCAGCAAGACCTCCACCCCTCTGGCCGATGAAGGCCACGCCGCCTGGGTTGCTCACGGTCAGTACCTGCTGGCCGACGGCACCGAGAACAACTGGAACGGCAAGGACACCGCTCTGTACGAGGCCTCTGCTCTGAAGGCCATCGCCGTTGAGGACGTGAAGGCCATCGACAATGACCTGTACACCGCTCTGTCCGGCAAGGACGTGAAGTATCTGTACACCATCGACCTGCTGTTCGGCACCAACGACGCCGGCTGGACCACCAACTTCCTGAAGGATGGCAAGCTGTATCGTGCCAACGGCTCCTATGCGTTCAAGATCGCCCAGTGCACCGTGGACGTGGACGGCGACAATAAGGTCTACGCCGAGGATCAGTGGATCAGCGATCCCAAGACCGCTCACGCCGAGTCCCTGACTCCCGCCACCATGTTCATGCCCGTGTGGCAGGAAGAGGCCGATGAGAACGGCTTCTCCTGGGCCAGCAACCCCGTCGTCATCGGCGGCGCCGGCCTGTACACCCTGGTCATTGCCCAGTACAACAACGCCTCCTCCCCCGAGCAGGCCGGCTTCGGCATCGGTCTGGTTCTGAAGGAGGCCAAGGACGGCCTGGCCTACGAGGAGATCCTGGAGTACGTTCCCGCTGACCACACCTACGGCATCGTGGGCAGCTTCGAGGGCTCCAACTGGGAGGACGGCAAAGACGTCGCTATGACCGATAACGGCGACGGCACCTGGACCGGTGAGGTCGAGCTGAAGGCCGGCGACGAGTTCAAGGTCCGCGCTGACGGCGCCTGGGACAACAGCTGGGGCGCCGCTGACGGTGCTAACCTGAAGTGCGAGGCCGACGGTACTTATGTTGTCACCATCACCTTCGACGGTGCCAATGCCACCGTTGAGGCTGCTGCAAAGTAAAACTGTGCCGACAAAGGGGCCTCGTAACGGGGCCCCTTTGTTTCTTCATCCGGGATACTTTTTTCAAAATGAGGGATACGCATATGAAACAGATCAAACGATTTACCTGTCTTCTGCTGGCAGTTCTGCTGGTTCTCCCGGTGCTCGGCTGCGGTGGGAGCAAGCTCCCTCAATTCGAGGACTTCCCGGACAGCTACGTGGACGCCCTGCCCGAAAACGCGGAGGACGGGCTGACGCTCCACGCCTTCAACTGGACATACCGCGAGATTATGGCCAACCTGGAGGGCATCCGCAACGCCGGCTTCAAAAACGTGCTGACCATGCCGGTGCAGCCGCCCAAAAGCGGCGGCTCCGCCTGGTGGGCCTTCTACCAGCCCCTGGGCTTCTCTATTGGGGACAACTCCGCCCTGGGCACAAAGGACGAGCTCATCGCCCTGTGCACAGAAGCCGAGAAATACGGCATCTGCATCCTGGTGGACGTGGTGGCGAACCACCTGGCCACCACCGACGACGAGGGGAAGGAGCCGGACGGCACCCCCACCGTGTCCCCCGCCGTGATGGAGTATGAGCCCGTTATCTACCGCAACCGCAACGAGGACGTGGACGGCATCGGCGTCACCTTCCACCACAACCGCACCGCCGCCGGCTCCGGCGCGGAGACCCAGTACTACGCCTACGGCAACCTGCCGGATCTGGACACCTCCAACCCCTACGTGCAGCAGCGGGTGCTTGCGCTGCTCACCGAGTGCATCGATGCCGGCGTGGACGGCTTCCGCTTCGACGCCGCCAAGCACATCGAGACTTCCTCCGACCCCGACTACCCCAGCGATTTCTGGGAAAACACGGTGGTTAAGGCCAAGGAGTATTACCGCGAAAAGACGGGAAAGAACCTGTACGTGTACGGGGAGATCCTCAACGCCCCCTCCGGGCGTGATCTGTCGGTGTACACCGACATCATGCGCATCACCGACGACGGCTACGCCGCCCAGTTCAAAAACGCCTTCGCCTCCAAGGACCCCGCCAGGATTATGAACGCCTCCCTGAAGACGGACGACGCCTCGGAGCTGATCGCCTGGGTGGAGAGCCACGACGAGTACGTGACCAGCGACACCCACTATTCCGACGTCCGCGTGGCCAAATACTGGTCCATCATCGCCGCCAAAAAGGATCTGGGCGGACTGTTTCTGGCCCGGCCCACGAAGGAGCTGACGGTGGGTCAGATCGGCTCCTACGCTTTTGAGAGTGAATACGTAGCGGTAGGCAACCGCTTTCACAACCGCTTTTTCGATGCGGATTCCTATGAGTCCGTCAGCGAGAGCTGTTACATAAATGAGAAGATCGGCGATGGCGACCAGGGCGCGCTGATCCTGAACGTGGGCGACGTGGACCCGGACAAGACCGTCCGGGTGGCGGTGCCCCACCTGGAAGACGGCAATTACTACGACGCGCTGACCGGCCAGCTGGCCGTGGTCAGCGACCACGTGGCCCACGTGACCTTTGAGGCCAACGGCATGGCGGTGATCACCCGGTCCAGGGACGTGCACCCCCGGCTGGAGATCTCGGAACGGGACTGCTCCTTCGTGGGTGAAAAGGAGATCACCCTGCAGGCTATCCACTGCGACGAGGCGTACTACTGGTTCAACGGCCAGACCGCTGACCGCCACCCCATCGACGGCACCGCCGCGGTGCAGCTGGCGTCCCACGCGGACAACGGAGCCGTGGCGCTGACCGTGTCGCTGCGCAAGGGCGTCAACGTACGGGAGCAGACCTTCACCTATCAGCAGCTGCAGCTGCTCCCCGGCGGCTTCAACGTGGTCAACCTGCCGGACAAATACCTGAACGGCGAGTATGAGCTGTACATCTGGAGCTGGTCGCCGGGCAGGTGGAGCAAGAACTACGAGATCCGGGACGGCGTCATGCTGGTGGACACCGCCGGCATGGACGGCTTCCTCATTGCCGTGTTCCCCCAGGGCTATGAGATCCCCGACGTGAACAACTGGGATTCCAACGTCATCAAGCAGAGCGCCGACATGAAGGGCGAGATCCTGACGGCCGGGTTCTTTGACATGACCGGGTTTTAACGGAGGATAATCCAATGAAGATCAAGAGATACGTGACGGCGGCCGCCCTTCTCCTCACCGTGCTGCTGCTGGCCGCCTGCGGCGCCAAAGCGGACGAGGGGCCGGACGACAAGCCCATAGAGCTCCAGCCGGCGGGCAACGTCATCGCCCAGTACACGAAGGACGACACCGATTACGCCGCGCTGCCCCAGGAGGCCACCAGGACCGTGCGATTGCACTACCGCCGCAACGACGACTCCGCCAACGACAGGAGCTGCTACGTGGCCTGGAACGTGTGGGCCTGGGACATGGCGAACGGCGGCAACGGCGACGCCTACCAGTTCACCGGCTACGACGACTACGGCGTCTACGCCGACCTGGATCTGAGCGTGATCTCCGACGGGCAGGGCACGGACAAAATCGGCTTCATCGTCCGGACGGACACCTGGTCCAAGGACCCCGACGGCGACCGCTCCATCGACATCCTGCCCGAAACCCCCGGCGGCGTGCAGAACGTCTACGTCCGCACCACGGAGTCCACGGTGTTCGACACCCAGGAAAACGCCCTGAAGTCCCTCATCAGCTACGCCATGCTTCGGGACGCCAGGACCGTCAGCGTCTACTTCAAGCCCCTGGCCGCCAGCTTCAAATCCTACGCCCCCCGCTTCTCCCTCACCGTGAACGGCGCGGACGCCGCCTTCACCATGGGCGAATACGATTCCTCCCTGAACCGTGTGGATCTGACGCTGCAGGATGACGTGGACATCTGCGACGTGGTAGCGGTGAGCTATCGCTTCGACGCCAATTGGATCAACAAAGTGGATTTGATGATGACGAATTATTTTGATACCGAGGAATTCAACCGGCGCTACGCCTACGATGGCGACGACCTGGGCGTGACCTTTGACAGGGAAAGCAGTCCGACCGCCACCACCTTCAAGGTCTGGGCGCCCACCAGCACCGAGCTGGTGCTGAACATCTACAACACCGGCGACTACATGACCGAAACGGCGCCCGCCGCCACCTATCGTATGGAAAAGGGCGATAAGGGCGTGTTCAGCTATACGGTAAACGAGGATCTGGACGGCAGGTATTACACCTATACCGTCACCAACGCCAAGGGCACCAACGAGGTGGTGGACCCCTACGCCCGCAGCGCCGGCGTCAACGGCCGCCGGGGCATGGTGGTGAACTTCACCCGGCTCAACGCCACCATTGACGGCTGGGCGGAGGATCAGCGGCCCTTCGCCGGCAGCGGCGTGGACGCCGTGATCTACGAGGCCCACGTGCGGGATATGACCATCAGCCCCACCAGCGGCGTGACGGAGCAGTACCGGGGCAAGTTCCTGGGCCTGGCTGAGACCGGCACCACCTACACCGGGGACGGCGTCACCGTGTCCACCGGTCTGGACCACGTGAAGGAGCTGGGCGTGACCCATGTGCAGCTCCAGCCGTTCTACGACTACTCCTCCGTGGACGAGACCCGCTCCGGCAGCGAGATGTCGAAAGACAACTACAACTGGGGCTACGATCCCCTGAACTACAACGTGCTGGAGGGAAGCTACTCCACCGATCCCTGCGACGGCTATAACCGCATCGTGGAGTTTAAGCAGATGGTCATGGCCATGCACCGCGCAGGCCTCTCCATCAACATGGACGTGGTGTACAACCACACCAGCGCCTCCGAGAACTCCAACCTCAACCTGCTGGTGCCTTACTATTACTACCGCACCAAGGCCAACGGCGCCTTTTACAACGGCTCCGGCTGCGGCAACGAGCTGGCCTCCGAGCGGTACATGGTCAACAAGTTCTTCCGGGAGTCCTGCCGGTTCTGGATCGGCGAATATCACCTCTCCGGCTTCCGCTTTGACCTGATGGGCCTGATCGACAACCAGACCATGATCGACATCTACAACGACTGCAAGGCGCTGGACCCCCACATCATGATCTACGGCGAGCCGTGGACCGGCGGCGCCACCAAGCTGAAGGCCGGCGTCAGCGACGCGGCTCTGACGGAGCAGACCACCGTGCAGGAATCCCTGGCCCAGGATTTCTTCTGCGGCGACGCCGTGCTGGTGGGCGCCTTCAACGACGTGATCCGCAACGCCGTGCGGGGCGAGAACAACCCCGGCAAGGGCTACGTGCAGGGCAGCTCCTCCAACGCCTCTCTGATCGCCATGTGCCTGGAGGGCAAGTTCTCCAACGGCACGGTGAAGACCCAGGCCATCGACCCCAACCAGGTGCTCAACTACGTGTCCTGCCACGACAACTATACCCTGTACGACCAGCTGGTGCAGACCATGAACGCCGACCGACTGCCCGTCGCCTACACCCAGGCTGAGGCCATCGTGTTCCTGTCCCAGGGCGTGCCCTTCATCCAGGAGGGCGAGGAGTTCATGCGCAGCAAGCTCAACCCGGACACCGGGAAGTATGAGGGCAACTCCTACAACGTGGGCGACTTCGTCAACGCCATGGACTACTCCCTGAAGGTGGACCATATGGACACCTTTGAGGCGGTCCGGGAGCTGATCGCCTTCCGCGCCGATCACGATTCCTTCCGTCTGCCCAGCCGCGGTGAGATCGCCGCGCGGCTGACCGACGTGACCTGCGACGGCAGCACCGTCTCCTTCCGGGTGGACGATCTGCTGGTCATCCACAGCCTGACGGGCAGCAGCTTCGCGCTGGACGGCAGCTACGAGCTGGTCTACTCCAACGTCCGCGACGCCGGCGCCGCCGTGTCCGGCACCCTGAGCGTGGGGAACAACGAGTCCGTGGTGCTGAAAAAGGTGGGCTGACATGTTCCGACACGGTGACATCAGTACGGAAACGGACAAAAAGCCGTTCCTCTTCACGCTGGTCGCCTTTCTGGGCAGCCTGACCGCCGCGGTGCTGGTCCTGGTCCTGGGCCGGGGAAACGCCCTGGCCGCGTTCGCAGGCATCCTGCTGGCCATGGTGGCCGCCGCCTCCGGGGCGGTGCTGTTCGCCCTTGTCACGGACCGGGCCTACGTTCAGGACGACACCCTCACCATGCGCTACCTCTTTCGCAGAACCCAGGTCCCCCTGAGCGCCATCGCTTATCTCCGGTACAAGGACGAGGTTTACGCCGTGTACGGAGTGAACGACAACCTGCTGGGGACCATCAACGCCCGGCTGACCGGCATCGACAGGGTCCTCCACAAGCTGGACGAGCGGGGTATCCGCTCCGTCTGACCCGAAAAACGGGACCCCTGACGTCGTGATGCGTTTGCAATAAATAAATAAATATTTTTATAAGAGGGAGGAGAATATGGCAAATCTGAAGCTTTCCCACATCTACAAGGTCTATGACAACGGACACAAGGCGGTCAACGATTTCTCCATCGACATCGCCGACCGGGAGTTCATCGTCTTCGTCGGCCCCTCCGGCTGCGGCAAGTCCACGACGCTGCGCATGATCGCCGGCCTGGAGACGATCACCGCAGGCGACCTGTTTATCGGCGACACGCTGGTGAACGACATGGAGCCCAAGGACCGCGACATCGCGATGGTGTTCCAGAGCTACGCACTGTATCCGCACATGACCGTGTATGAGAACATGGCATTCGGTCTGAGAAACCGCAAAATGCCGGAACCGGAGATCAAGGAGCGCGTCCTGAAGGCGGCCAAGATGCTGGACATCGAGGAGTATCTGGAGCGCAAGCCCAAGGAGATGAGCGGCGGTCAGCGTCAGCGTGTGGCTCTGGGCCGCGCCCTGGTGCGCGATCCCAAGGTCTTCCTGCTGGATGAGCCCCTGTCCAACCTGGACGCCAAGCTCCGCGCCGCCATGCGCACGGAGATCACGGCGCTCCACAAGAGTCTGAAAACCACCTTCATCTACGTCACCCACGACCAGGTGGAGGCCATGACCATGGGCACCCGCATTGTGGTCATGAAGCTGGGCTACGTCCAGCAGATCGACACGCCCATGAACCTGTACAACGAACCCTACAACAAGTTCGTCGCCGGCTTTATCGGCACCCCCCAGATGAACTTCTTCGACGTCACGCTGAAGCGGGACGGCGCCAGCGTGTTCGTCAACTTCGGCAACGGCGACTCCGTCTCCGTGCCCTATGAGAAGGTCTCCAAGATCCACAGCCGCTATCTGGACGGCCAGACGCCTGTGACCTTCGGCATCCGCCCGGAGCACATCACCCTGGCCAAGGATGGCGACGGCTTGAAGTTCATCGTCACCAACGTGGAGCGGCTGGGCAACGAGACCATCGTCTACGGCAAGCTGGGCGACAGCCTGGGCGAGTTCACCATGAAGGATGAGGGCAACAACATCATCGTCAAGGTGGTGGATCGGGACGACATCGAGGTGGGCGACGTGGTGTACGCCATGCCCAACCCCAACAAGGTCCACTTCTTCGACGCCGAGACCGAGGTCACCCTCATGAGCAAGATCCCGCCTTACAACACGGTGGAGGCCAAGGTCTCCGGCAACGCCATGGAGCTGCTGTACAGCCGCGTGGCCATGCCGCCGGTCTTCCGCACGGCCGTGGGCGGCGCGGAGCGCTTTGAGCTGAGCATCCCGCCCCAGGCCATCGTGCCGGGCAGCGACTTCTGCCTGAAGGTGGGCCGCATCGAGAATGTGGACGACCAGCGCCTGGCCTATCTGGAATACGGCGACAGCTATCTCTTCGCCCTGGTGGGCGACGACGTCCGGGAGGGCGACGACTACGCCTTCTCGATCCTGAACGAAAAGGTCAATCTCTCCGTGGACGGCGCGGAGGTCCTCCAGGCGGTGGAGGACGACGTGTCCGTCACCGGCCGCTTCTCCAAGACGGAGGCGCGGGAGAACGGCGAGCGCGTGATGCACTTCTTCTACCACGTGGGCAACTACGCAGTGGAGGCCGCTCCGGAGCAGGGCTACAAGATCAACTCCATCGACGGCGACGCGTGCTACAAGAACACCTACCGCTACGCCGTGAACCGCCAGTGCATCCGCACGGTGGCGCCCGGCGAGGACGGCCTGGACGCCAAGGTGCTGGCTCTGCTGGACTACGGCAACGTCACCTTTGCCCGCGTGGAGGCGGACAGCCAGGAGTTCCTGCTCCGGGTCGAGCCCAACTTCCGGGCCGAGCAGGTGCGCGTCGCCTGGAACAGCGAGGATATCTCCGTCTACTCCACCGCCATCGACATGAAGATCTGCTGACATGAAGGTGGACGTCAACGGCAGGCAGATCGAGCTGGAACCCAACTCCAAGCCCCTGCTGATCAAGCGGCTAATCTCGGACGGGTTCGACGTCTTCTTGATCTTCGTGCTGTTCATGGCCTTCACGGCGCTGCTGCTGAAAACGCCGCTGGCAGATACCTACCACGCTCACTACGCCCGGTGTGCGGCCATTGAGCAGGAGACCGCTCAGCGCATCGGCGACGACGCCGAAGCCGTGGCCCAGGCGCTCAGCAGCGACGAGGCGTATCTTGGCGAGCGTTTTGCGGCGAATCTCCACAGCTACCTCCTCAAGGCCGCAGCCTGTTTTCTGGCGGAGGGGCTGATCCTGCTGGCGATCCCGCTTCTGAACCGGAGCCGGGCCACGCCGGGCAAGCTGATGACCGGGATCATGCCCTTCAGCGAGAAGCGGCAATCCCGTGCAGCGTGGTATCAGGTGGTGTTCCGCTTCCTGTTCGTGCTGGTGATCGACAGTCTGGCCCCCTATCTCTATACGGGGATCCTGACGTTCCTGCTGATCCCGGTGCTGCGATTGACGGAGCTGCTGGTGAGCAGCAAAAAGAACAAAACCGTTTGTGACTATGTAACCGGCATCATGATGATAGAAAAGCTGTCATATGATGGCATCAATTCGTTCCAAGGAGGAGAAAAACGATGAAAAAAGTAGTATGTATGATTCTCGCCGTGGCTATGATGGCCACGCTGCTGGTGGGCTGCGGCGGCAGCTCCACGCCCAGCACCCCCGACGACGGCATCATCCGCGTCTGGGTCGGTGAGGAATCCGCGGAGTTCTATCAGAAGGTCTGCAACGAGTACGTGGCCGCGCACCCCGATTTCGGCTACACCGTGGAGGTCAAGGGCATGGACACCGGCTCCGTGGCCGGCACCATCTCCAACGACCCCACCGCGGCAGCGGATATCTACACCGTCGCCCACGACAACATCGGCAAGCTGGCCTCCACCCAGTGCGCCAAGCCCATCACCGATGAGGCCCTGATCGACCAGGTCCTGGCCGACAACCCCGAATCCTTCCAGAGCGTCATCTATTCCACGCTGAACGACAAGAGCTATCTCTACGGCGTGCCCTATATCTCCCAGGCTCTGTTCCTGTACTACAACAAGGCCGCTGTGACCGAGGAGGAGGCCCAGAGCTTCGAGGGCCTGCAGGCGGCCGCCCAGCGCGCCGGCACCAAGGCCATCACCGTCACCGGTGACGACGGCTTCAACATGTCCTTCGCCCTGCTGGCCCGGAAGGTCAGCGACCACAGCACCACCGTGAAGATCTACGAGGGCGCCGAGGCCAAGTCCGGCGGCTCCAAGGGCGTTTCCAACTGCCAGGGCGACGACACCGTGGCCATCGTCCGCTGGCTGCAGGCCTTCGCGGCCGATCCCAACGGCTTCAAGTGGGCCTCCTCCGACGGCTGGGACGCCGATCTGGATAAGGACAACCAGGGCGTGCTGGCTGTGATCGGCGGCGCCTGGCATTACAACACCGCCAAGGCCGCCCTGGGCGAAACCAATCTGGGCATCACCGTGATCCCCACTTTCACCCTGACCGCTGAGGCCACCCAGGGCCTGACCGGCGTGGCCGCCGGCGACGTGTACCGCGGCGGCACCTTTGCCGACTGCAAGTGCTTCATGATCAACGCCTACTCCGCCCCCGGCAAGTACGCCAAGGAGCAGGAGCTGATCAAGTATCTGTCCAGCAAGGAAGTGCAGAACGCCTCCTATCTGGAGTGCCTGAACGTACCGGCCTACACGGGCGCCACGGATTTCATCAAGCAGTGCTATTCCGACGGCAAGGTCACCGAGAGCCAGTACAACCTGGCCGCCATGCAGGTGGCCATGGCTGAGTGGGGCATCCCCCAGCCCTTCATCACCGGCACGCTGAACACCTACTATTATTCCAAGAACGCCCCGTCCGTGTTCCGCGCCATGATCGACCAGACCGCCTATCCCACCACCGGCGACCAGATCCTCTCTGAGACCACGTCCCTGGAGGGCATCCGCAGGGGCCTGTACCTCATCGAGTACCTGTGGATGCACGGCGTGACTCCCGACAGCTTCCCCGCTTCCCTGCCTGCTCAGGCGTAACGAAACGGCCAACCTGATTCCGAAAGAATTTTTGGGAGGAAATTATGGGCTCCAAAGTAACTAAAGCCCCGAAAATAAAAGCGAATCGGTTGAGCTTCCCGGAGCGGATCGGCAACGCGTTCTCCGCGTTCGCCAAGCGGTTCGTTGACGGGTCTCTGGGAACGAAGCTCTCGCATTTTATCTTCGGCGCCGGCAATTTCTACCACAAGCAATACATGAAGGGCTTTCTCTTCCTGCTGATCCAGGCGGGCATCCTGGCGCTGATGATCTTCTGCCCGTCCATCAACGGGACGCCCTACGGCTGGAAGGCCCTGCAGAACCTGTCCCTGCGGAACGTGTCCGACGGCGGCGATTTCGACCCCCTCACCGGCCAATTCACCAGCGGCTCGGACTGCAAGCTGATGGTCCTGTTCGGCTTCGTGACCATCGCCATGATCGTCATCTACTTCCTGGTGTGGAACCTGAACATCGCCTCGTCCTACAAATCCGATATGGACCGCAAGGTGGGCAAAAAGCCCTCCACCTTCCGGGAGGACCTGCGGGACCTGCTGGACGGCAAGTTCCACGTGCTGATGCTGACGCCCACCTGCATCGCCGCCACGCTGTTCACCATCCTGCCCACGATCTTCATGATCGCCCTGGCCTTCACCACGTATAACCAGCAGGATATGAACGACCTGGGCACCAACCTGTTCCACTGGAACGGCCTGCAGAACTTCCGGGCCGTGTTCACCGGCGAGGGCTCCCTGGGCGTGGAGATCCACGCACGGTTCCTGCCGGTTCTGGGCTGGACCTTCATCTGGGCCATCTTCGCCACGCTGACCTGCTACTTCGGCGGCATCATTCTGGCTCTGCTCATCAACAAGAAGGGCTTGAAGGGCAAGAAGCTGTTCCGCACCGTCTTTATCCTCACCGTGGCGGTGCCCCAGTTCATCTCCCTGCTGGCCGTGCGCAACCTGCTGGGCCAGTACGGCCCCATCAACTCCATGCTGATGGATCTGGGCCTGACGGCGGCGCCCATCGGCTTCCTGGGTCTGAACCCGTCCGACAGCGAGATGCTGGCCAAGGTCATGGTCATCATCATCAACATGTGGGTGGGCATCCCCTACACCATGCTGATGACCTCCGGCATCCTGATGAATATCCCTGCGGATCTGTACGAGGCCGCCCGTGTGGACGGCGCCTCCACCGTGAAGATGTTCTTCAAGATCACCCTGCCCTACGTCATCTTCGTCACCACGCCGTATCTGATCTCCAGCTTCATCGGCAACATCAACTCTTTCAACTCCATCTTCCTGCTGACGGGCGGCGGCCCCACCTACACGGGCTACCAGGCCGGCGGTACGGATCTGCTGGTCACGTGGCTCTATAAGGTGACCATCGATCAGGGCTCCTACAACACGGGCGCCGTCATCGGTATCTTCACCTTCCTGATCACCGCCACCATCACCCTGATTACGTATCGGCGCAGCAAGGCCTATAATGAGGAGGATACGTTCCAATGAGTACGACAAAGAAAAAACGGGTGGCCAGCCAGTCCCGCAACCGCCGGGTCAGTCTGGGCGTCACCTACGCCATCCTGATCGTTCTGGGCATCATCTGGCTGATCCCCCTGGTGTGGATCGCCCTCTCCGCGTTCCGCTGCCAGTATCAGCCGGACGGCACCTTCATTGGCCGTGTCACCAGCAACTTCTTCCCCACCGGCTTCGGCTTCAAGAACTTCACGGACCTGATCACCGGCACCTTTTACGGCGTTCCCAAGGCCTTCCCCCGGTGGATGCTGAACACGCTGATCATCGCCGCGGTGGACTGCGTGATCTCCACCTTCCTGGTGCTCTCGGTGGCCTACTGTATGTCCAAGCTGCGCTTCAAGCTGCGCAAGCCCTTTATGAACCTGTCCATGGTCATCGGCCTGTTCCCCAGCTTCATGAGCATGATCGCCATCTACTTCCTGCTCAAATCCATCGGCCTGACCGGCAACCCCGCTCATCCGGAGTATTCCGTGATCGGTCTTGTCCTGGCCTACAGCGCCGGCGCCGGCCTGGGCTTCCAGGTGGCCAAGGGCTTCTTCGACGTGATCCCCAACGCGCTGGTGGAGTCCGCCAAGCTGGACGGCTGCACCAACTTCCAGATCTTCCGGCGGATCATCCTGCCTCTGGCCAAGCCCATCATCATCTACCAGGCGCTGATGAGCTTCACCGGCCCGTGGATGGATTTCATCTTCGCCAAGGTCATCATCGGCGCGGACAACGCCGCCTACTGGACGGTCTCCGTGGGTCTGTACTCCATGCTGTTCGGCACCCACCCGGACACCAACCTGTTCACCCAGTTCGCCGCCGGCTGCGTCATCGTGGCTATCCCCATCGTGACACTGTTCATGTTCCTGCAGAAGTACTACGTGGAAGGCGTCACCGCCGGCGCGGTCAAGGGCTGATCGCCCACCATCCCAACCGTACCCCTCGCAAAACAGGCGCCCGCGACAGCGGGCGCCTTAGACTGTCCAAAAACGGCATTGCCGTTTTTGGACAAAGGGCTTGCAGCCTACTGCGCGCACTCATTGTCCGCTTTTGGCGGACAATTCGCACACTTCGCAGTCTGAGAGGAGTAATTTCTGACGCACATGTCGTCAGAAATTACGATTAAATATCTTCGCGCCGTCCGCGGCGCGAAATCTGCGATGCTTTTTTGACAGTTTGACAAGTTGAGGCGCCCGCTGTCGCGGGCGCCTGCTCCTTGTTGGCTCTTGACAAATGTTTCACAATCGTATTATAATGAGGCCACGCGACCGCCCTCATACTATTTACGTTCTGCGTATCGCAGAGGAAGGAGCAAAGTATGGATCTCAAGCTGAAAGACAAAGTCGTGCTGGTCACCGGAGGCACCGGCGGCATCGGCACCGCCATTGTGAAGGCATTCCTGGGCGAGGGCGCCAAGGTGGCGTTCTCCTCCACCAGCCAGAAGAAGATCGACGACCTGATCCCCACCCTGAATGCGGCGGAGGGCCAGGTGGCCGGTTTCGTGGCCGATATGAACAAGGAGGAGGACATCAAGAACCTGGTTGAGAGCGCCAAGGCCCATTTCGGCACCCTGGACGTGGTCATCCCCAACGCCGGCTACGAGGGCAAGGCTCACCCTGTGCAGGATATGACGCTGGAGCTGTTCGAGCAGACCTATATGCTCAACGTGTTTGCCGTGATGCTCACCCTGAAATACGCCGCCCCCACCCTGATCGAGAAGAAATCCGGCTCCGTGGTGGTCATCGCCTCCGCGGCCGCCTATGAGCCTACCGCGGGCAACAGCGCCTACGTCTCCTCCAAGTACGCCGTGGCCGGCCTGACCAAGTGCGTGGCTATGGAGCTGGGTCCCGTGGGCGTCCACGTGAACTATATCTGCCCCGGTCCGGTGGACACCCCCATGATGCTGCGCATTGAAAAGGACTTCTTCGGCGACACCATGACCCACGAGGAAGCCATGGCCATGCTGGCCGGCACTTACGCCATGGACAAGCGCTACGCCAAGCCGGAGGAGGTGGCCAACGCCGCGTTGTATCTGGCCTCTGAGGTGTCCGCCCACACCGCCGGTATGGGCATGCACGTGGACTCCAAGGTCGGTCCCACCAGCTGAAGCACAATCTGTCATCTCAAGAGAAAATGCCGCCGAAGGAGGAGCTTCGTAAGGAAGCGCCTCCTTCCCGTTTGACCAGGAGATAATTGACCGCGATAGTCAGCAAAGGTACAATGACCGAAACTAATTGGGATTAGTCCAATAGGCTATTGATCGATATTTATAATCACTTAGGAGAATTATTGATGGAACAAGCAAACAATAGAAACGCACTTATTATTTTATTAATATCTTATGCAGGGTGCATAGCAGGACTACTTGGTGTCAACGCATTAATTCATTACGTTATAATGAAACTGCCGCTTGCGACGAGAATGGTATCAGTAATTGCCACATATTGGTTGATAGCCCTTGTTCCAATGATTGTCATGTTTGTTTCTAAGGACAGATTACTTGATTACGGATTTGAGAAGGATAAAATGGGTGTTCAGCTTGCTATCGGTGCAGTCCTGGGTATCGCAATGTCTTTGATACTTACGCTGATACCCCATTTAGTTGGATTTGGCAGTTATGTGGATAGCGGTAAAAGATATGAATACTTGTGGAAATTCATATTTGAATTTGTTTATTGCATACTTGCTGTTGGAGCGGTTGAGGAATTTGTTTTCCGAGGCTTTATATATACTAAGGCAAAGCAAATTGTTCAGAAGGATTGGTTTGCCGTTGTTATATCATCAGTTATGTTCGGACTATTTCACTTTCTTAGCGGAAATTTTGTGCAGATGATACTAACAGGACTGTTAGGAGCCTTGTTTTGCTTGTTTCGGTTAAAAATAAAAAGATGTTCAACACTATCTCTCATAATTGCACATGGCGTTTATGATGCGCTTATAACAGTCTGGGCGTCATTATTGCTGTAGCTTCATGTTTGTCGGGCCGCTCTTTTATTGTCCGCAGTTATAACGAGCATCGGATTTTGCACCCCAAAATTCAAACAAATCAGAAAAACCGGCACGACCACCATTGGTCGCGCCGGTTTCATCTCCTTTTGAGCCGGTAATTACCGCCTCACAGCAACTTCCTTACGGAGGGCGCCCCGAGGGGCGGCATTTTCTCTTGACATATGCCCTCCCGTGGGGGAAAATAAGAAAAATACAAAAATCCTCCTGCGTCAGGTATTGCTCGTGACGCTGCGTCATGAGGTATACTGCCGGTGAAAGGAGGCAAGAAAGCCATGTCACAATACACAACGGGAGAGCTGGCGAAGCTCTGCGGCGTCACGGTGCGCACGGTGCAGTACTACGACAAGCGCGGCATCCTGATCCCCAGCGCCCTCACCGATGGCGGGCGGCGGCTGTTCTCCGAGGCGGACGCCAAGCGGATGAAGACCATATGCTTCCTCCGGGAGCTGGGCCTGTCCATTGACGCCGTGGGGCAGCTCCTCTCCGAGCCGGACCCTGGCAGCGTGATCTCCCTGCTGCTCCAGCAGCAGCGGCAGGTCCTGCAGAGTGAGGTGCGACAGCGGCAGGAAAAGCTGGATAAGCTGGAGGAGCTGGAAAAGTTCGTCCGCTCCGCCGGGCCGTTCTCCGTTGAATCCATCGGTGACGTGGCCAACATTGTGGAAGGAAAGAAAAAACTGCGCAAGCTGCGCCGGAGCATGATTCTGACAGGGATCCCCGTGACGGCCCTCCAGTGGGCCGGCATCCTTCTGTGGTACTTCAAGGGCATCTGGTGGGTGTTTGCCCTGTGGGTTCTGGCGGCCATCCCTTGGGGGATCTGGGTATCCCGCCGCTACTACAACAGCGTGGCCTACATCTGCCCCCAGTGCCATGAGGTGTTCCGGCCAACTTTCAAAGAGATGTTCTGGGCCAATCATACGCCCAATACACGGAAGCTGACCTGCACCAGATGCGGTCATCACGGCTTCTGCGTGGAAACATGGGGAGGTGACGGTGTATGAGCCGTTTCAAAAAAGCGCTCCTGTTTGCCCTGGCTCTGCTGCCAGTGGCCGTGATCGGCGGGTACTTTGCCGCGGCTTGTTCCGTCGCCTCCGTGGATCCCGCCCTGCTGGAGGACGCCATCCATCAGGTGGGCAGCCGGGAGGCCGTGATCCTCGCCAGCACCGTGCAGCCCGTGATCCTGGCCATGCTGTGCGCCTTTTTCGGCTATATCCTGTCGGATATGCTGGGGCTGATGGGGCCGCTCCGCTTTGTAAAGGCGCCTCTGCTCCGGGTTGTTGTCATATCCCTGCTCTGCGGGGGCATACTGAGTTTAGACGCCTGGACCTTTGCCCGGTGGATCCCGGCGCTGAAGGACTCCTACGCCTCCGCCGGTTCCTTCGACAGTGCCACGTGGCTGGCCTCCATCCTCTACGGCGGCGTCATCGAGGAGCTCATGATGCGGCTCTTTCTCATGAGTCTGCTGGCCTTTTGGGGCTGGAAGCTCTTCTGCCGCCGCAGCGTGACCGTGCCCGCCGGCGTCCTGATCGGCGCCAACGTCATCTCGGCCCTGGCTTTCGCCGCCGCACACCTGCCTGCCACCGCCGCCACGTTCGGCGAACTGACGCCCCTGCTGCTCCTGCGCTGCTTCCTGCTCAACGGCGCCTTCGGGCTGCTGTTCGGGCGATTTTACCGGAGATACGGCATCCAGTACGCTATGCTGGCCCACGCCCTGCTCCACATCGTCAGCCGAACCGTCTGGCTGGTTTTCATCCCATGAAAAAGCTCCCCGGAGAATCCTCTCCGGGGAGCTTCCCTATGTATTTGCTTTACTTCTTGAAAAACAGTACGCCGATACAATCCGGGCCGCAGTGGCTGGACACGGTGCAGCCGGCGCTGGTGACCAGTACCTCCCGGAATGGGTGAAGCTCCTTCACCAGGGCCACGGCCTTGTCCACGATCTCCTGGGGCATGGGGGAGTGGGTCACGAAGATGCGGCCGGTGTCGATATCGTCCCGGCCGGCCAGACGGCCCCGGATGTAGTCCAGCACGGAGCGCTCCATGCTGCCGCGGTACTTGGTGCCTACCACCATCTTGCCGTCCACCACCCGGATCTCCGGGCGCAGCTTCAGCAGGTTGGCGCCCAGCACCGCCACGCCGGAGCAGCGGCCGCCCATGCGCAGGTAGTTCAAATGCTGCAGCACGAAGCTGACGTCCAGCTTTTCCTTGCGCTCATTGAGGATGTCCACGATCTCCCTTGCGCTCTTGCCCTCCCGGGCCAGCTCCACCGCCAGCAGCACCAGATGGCCGGAGCCGCTGGAGAGATTCCGGCTGTCGATGGCATAGACGTTCCCCAGCTCCTCCGCCGCCAGACAGGCGTTCTGATAGCAGGAGGAGAACTCCGAGGAAATGTTGATGTGGATCACAGTATAGCCCTGCTCCACAAAGGGACGAAAGGCCTTCTCATACTCCAAAGGGCTGAGGGCAGAGGTCTTTGGCAGCGTGCCGGTGCTGTCGGCAAAGGCAAACAGATCCTCCGCCGCCACGTCCACGCCGTCGTAATGCAGGTCCTCCCCCAGGGTGATGCCCAGGGGCAGCACCTCCACGCCGTAGCTCTCGTACAGCTCCCGCGTCAGGTCGCAGGTGGAGTCGCAGGTGACTTTGATCTTTTCCATAGTGGGTTCCCTCCCGGTGGACGCGCTCCGGCCTTCCCGGCCCGGCGCCACATAAGAATCCAGTTTATTATCTAATAAGTGCATTATAGCCCATTGCTACTGCAATTTCAACATACATTTTGCTCCGCCCGCGCTCCATAAAAATTTTTTTAACCCCCTCTTGACAAGTTATTTGCAGCTAACTATAATATGTCATGCAGTTAGAAACGACTAATCTGCTCTTTATTTTCACCGGCGGTTAGTTTATCCTAATTATCGCCCGGACGAGAGGATGTGAATGGACGATGATGCCGCTGACATTGGTCAATGCAGGCGAGGAAAACGTGATCCGGCGCATCGGCGGCCTGCCAGAGGTCAAGAAGCACCTGGAGGACATGGGCTTCGTGGTGGGCGGCACGGTGACGGTGGTCTCCACACTGAACGGCAACGTGATCGTAAACGTGAAGGAATCCCGCATCGCCATCAGCCGCGAAATGGCCCAGAAAATCTTGGTTTGAACCACACAGAGCAAGGAGGAGGAAAGCATATGAACACCAACCTGAGAGAGGTCAACATCGGTCACACCTGCAAGGTGGTCCGTCTCCACGGTGAGGGCGCCGTCAAGCGCCGCATCATGGACATGGGCATTACCCGCGGCGTGGAGGTCTACGTGCGCAAGGTGGCGCCCCTGGGCGATCCTATCGAGGTCACCGTGCGGGGCTACGAGCTGTCCATCCGCAAGGCGGACGCCGAGATGATCGAAGTGGAGCTGTAATATTCACCCCGCGCCGGAGGGGTCCCCCCTCCGTTTTTTTGAGAAATAGGGTTAGCATCTGCTAACAGAGAGAAAGGAACGTTTGTTATGGATCTGAGAATCGCCCTTGCCGGCAACCCCAACAGCGGCAAGACCACGCTGTTCAACGCCCTGACCGGCTCCAACCAGTTCGTTGGCAACTGGCCCGGCGTCACCGT